>DATHAZ010000213.1:0-15795 GCA_035296445.1 Pyrinomonadaceae bacterium
AGAGGCGGGCGCGCGTCTTCCGGCCTGCGTCGCGCCACGGTCAGACCTGACCGCATTCGTCGTCAGATTGACCAGAAACTTTCATTCTGACCTGCCGCAATGTGACCTCGTGCCAGCCCTCCGGTCTCCAATAATCGCGAAAACTCAATAAAATCGCGCCTCTGGACGCTCGGCCGCAGGTGGCACTTTACTTGCCATGTATTTCGCGGGCGCGGGACAAATTCGCCCGCGCCGCCTGAAAAAGATTCCAGTCCCGCTTTTCTCTCCCCGACAATAATTCCACAGTTAAGGTTAATCGCCGCGTGCAGCAACCGCAGCCAGAGCAGTTGAACGTCAGCCCTTTGACGGAAAGTCACGGCGCGGAAGCGCTCTCTTTCCTCTCGGAGCGGCCGGTAGATAACGTGATCATGTCGGGCTTCATCCGCGACAACGGAGTGGTGAGTCCGCAGAACCGCGGGCGATTTTACGGCTGCCGCAACGGCAAGGGTGCGCTCGAAGGCGTCGCCCTGATCGGGTACGGGATGTCTTTCGACGCGCGCTCCGAAGCCGTCACGGAATGTTTCGCGAGGCTTACGAGGCAGACGCCCGATTCGCACCTGTTGATGGGCGAGAGCGGGCAGGTGCGGCGTTTCTGGCATTACTACGCGCCGGAGGGCGGCGCGCCGCGCCAACTCCGCAACGTGTTCCTGTTTGAACAGCGTCTCCCCTTCGGCGGCTGTCAGGAGATAGAGGGTTTGCGCCCCGCGACGCCCGGCGATCTCGACGAGGTTGCCGCGCTGCACTCCGAGATGATCAGTGGGGAGACCGGCAACGATCCGATGCGCACCGACCGCGAAGGCTTTCTGCGCCGCTGCCTGCGGCGCATCGAGCAGCGGCGGACGTGGGCCTGGTTCGAGGGCGGACGCATCATCTACAAAGCCGATGTCATCGCGCAGACGCCCGAGGTCGCTTACGTCGAAGGCATCTGCGTCAACCCGCAAGAGCGGCACAAGGGTTACGGGCGTCGCTGTCTCGCCGAGATGGGGCGGCAACTTCTGGGACAGGTGAACGCCATCTGCCTCTTCGCGGACGAACAAAACCAGAGGGCGCAGGACTTCTATTTAAGCGTCGGCTACGCCTGCGCCAGCCGCTACCAGATACTCTATTTTTAACGAGCAAGACCATGAGTTCGGACGCAACATTAATCATCCGGCAACGCTTCGCCGACCCTTACCGGAAAATCATCGTGGCGGTGGGCGCGGCCACGCTCCTGCTCTGCGCCTACGAACTGCCGGTCGCGCGTCTCGACCTCGGCTTCCTCCTGCTGTGCCTCATCACGGTGGTTGTCAGTTCGCGCGTCTCCGTTCCGATCCCGCGCATCAACGCCACCGTCACGGTCTCCGACACGTTCATCTTCCTGACGCTCCTGCTCTACGGCACGGAGGCGGCCGTCGTGCTGGCCGCGCTCGATGGCGTCTGCTCCGGGGCGCGTGTCAGCAAGCAGCCGCTCAGCATCCTGTGCAACTCGGGCGCGGTCGTCTGCGCCACTTTCCTCGCGGGCACGCTCGCCGCTTCCGCCTTCGGGCAGGTGACGGATTTCGAGCAGCACCCGACTTCCACGTTCGTCAGCTTCGTCTGCCTGCTCGCCCTCGCGCAATACGCGGCGCACACCGGCCTCGGCGCGGCCTACCTCGCGCTCAAAAGCGGCCAGCCGCTCATCCGCACCTGGGCGAAGCATTACCTGTGGTCTTCCGTCACCTATTTCGTCGGCGCGCTGCTCGCGGGCGTGATCGTGAAGCTGACACAGTCCATCAGTTTCTACTCGCTCATCTTCCCGCTCCCGGTCATCGCCATCGTTTACCTGTCTTACCGGAAATACCTTGAGGACGTGCGCTCGACGGCGGCGAAGGCCGAGCAGGCCGAACGCGACCGCGCCGAGGCCGAGCGCGAGCGCGCCGAAGCCGAGCACGTGCGCGCCGAGCAGGCCGAGCATCACGTCGAAGAACTCTCGCACTACATCGCCAAACTCGAAAGCACGCAGTCGGAGTTGAGCGAGAGCAAAGAACACTTCCGCCACGCCGCTTATCACGACACGCTCACGGGGCTGCCGAACCGCCTGCTGTTCACCGATCACCTGCGGCTCGCAATCGAGCGCACGCGGCGCGACGAGGGTTACGCCTTCGCCGTCCTCTTCCTCGACGCCGACCGCTTCAAGAACATCAACGACAGTCTCGGCCACACCTACGGCGACCAGTTGCTCACCGAGATCGCTTTGCGCCTGCAATCGTGTACGCGACAGTTGGACACGGTCGCGCGTTTCGGCGGCGACGAGTTCGCGCTCCTGCTCGACGGCATCGGCGCGCCGGAAGACGCCGTGCGCGTCGCGCAGAAGATTCAGGCGGAATTGCTCGTGCCGTTCGATCTCAACGGCCACGAGGCTTTCACCTCCGCGAGCATCGGCATCGCCCTGAGCGGCGCGGGTTACAACCACCCGGAAGACGTGCTGCGCGACGCCGACACGGCCATGTATCGCGCGAAGGGCGGCGGCAAGGCACGCCACGAAGTTTTCGACAGCGCGATGCACACACGCGCCGTGACGATGCTGCGTCTGGAGAACGATCTGCGCCGCGCGCTGGAGCGGCAGGAGTTCCGCGTCTACTACCAACCGATCCTGACGTTGAAGACGGGCGAACTGGCGGGCTTCGAGGCGCTCGTGCGCTGGGAGCGACCGGATCGCGGGTTGGTCTCGCCCGCCGACTTCATTCCGCTGGCCGAAGAGACGGGCATGATCGTGCCGCTCGGCCTCTGGGTGCTGGAGGAGGCGTGCAGCCAACTGCGCAAGTGGCAACTGGCCTCGCCCGCCAACCGCGCGCTCACAATGAGCGTGAACCTGTCGGGCAAACAGTTGACGCAGACGGACGTGGCCGAACAGGTGCAGGACGTGCTCTTCCGCACCAACCTCGACCCGCGCCACCTCAAACTCGAAATCACCGAGAGCGTGGTGATGGAGAACGCAGAGGCGGCGGCGGGCGTCCTCGCTCGCTTGCGCGCGCTCGGCGTCGGCCTCTCCATAGACGACTTCGGCACGGGCTATTCTTCCCTCAGCTACCTCCACCGTTTCCCCGTCAACACGCTGAAGGTTGATCGCTCCTTCGTCAGCCGCATGACCTCCGGCGATGAAAACCTTGAGATCGTGCGCACCATCGTCACGCTCGCCAGGAATCTGGGCATGGACGTTGTGGCCGAAGGAATCGAGACGGGCGAACAACTCGCCCAACTCAAGGCGCTCAAGTGCGACTACGGGCAGGGCTACTTCTTCGCCAAGCCCCTCGACGCCACTGCCGCCGAAGAGTTACTGCTCGGCCGCAACCTGAACACCCCCCAACGCCCCGCCTCCGCCGAACAGCCCGGCTCGGCCGTCACCACGCTCGGCAGCCCGCTCGTCATGTAACGACGGTCAACCGGACACTTTCCCACGCAAACTTTCCCACGCAAACTTTCCCACGCAAATTTCGACACGACGCACCGCCGACTGACCGGGCAACGGTGCGTCGTGTTATTTTATTGACGCCGCTCGGGCGCGGGTGTAAAGGGACGCTCAAGCGATGCGGCCGACGCTTCTTTTCTCCCCGCAAGGGTCGAACCACTGCCGAGCGAGGTCGAGGGCGCGAAGGGCACAGAATGTGATGAGCACACAAAAACAACAGCGGAACGGGCGTGGTGATTTACGCGCGCCGGCCAACGTCTGGAAGGGATTGGCGGCGGGCATGGTCGGCGGGTTGGCGGCGGCGGCCGTGATGAACCGATTTCAAGCCCTGTGGAGCAGGCAGGCCGTGGGTGAGGAACGTTCGCACGGGGCGCAATCCTTGCAGCAGGGCGCGCCGCGTCAGGGCATCGGGCTTGAACTGCGCGCCGAAGGCAAAGACGAACAGACGGACGACGCGACCGAAAGACTCGCCAATGCCATCTCCGTCAAAGCCTTCGACCGCGAGTTGACGGAGCGCGAGAAGGACGCGGCGGGCACGGCGTTTCACTACGCGATGGGCGCGACTTCGGGCGCGCTCTACGGCGCGGTGGCCGAGATGTCGCCCGGTGCGACCGTGGGCGCGGGATTGCCTTTCGGCGTCGCCGTCTGGCTCGTCGCCGACGAGGGTCTCGTGCCCGCCGCCGGTCTCTCCAAGTCGCCCACGGAATACCCGCTCTCGATACACGCCTACTCGTTCGCCTCGCATCTGGTCTTCGGGTTGACGGCGGAAGTCGTGCGTCGCGCCGTGCGCGAACGTCTGCGATAAACGTCTGCGGCGAGGCCGGGGCATGCGCACGAGCTTTGGCCGGGCGCGAATCGTTGATATGCTCGGCGGCAAACAGTTGGCGGAATATGCTCGCGGAAGTTACTTCGACATCGCTCGGCGCGTTCGCTCTGCTCGGACTCGGATTCATGTTCGGCTTAAAGCACGCCACCGAAATTGATCACATCGTCGCCGTCTCGGCGGTCGTCAGTGAACAGCGAAAACTCGCGCGCGCTCTCGTGGTCGGCGCGCTGTGGGGCGCGGGACACACGGCGTCGCTCGTCGTCGCGGGCGTCATCGTGCTGGCGTTGCGCGTCGCCATCCCGGCGCAGGTCGCCGACTGGCTGGAGTTCGGCGTCGCGCTGATGATCATCGGGCTGGGGGTGAGCGCGCTGGCGCGCACCCTACAACGCCGACGCGCCGACGCGCACATTCACCGACACCGCCACGACGGCCTCTCACACGTTCACATACACTTTCACGACCGCGCGACCGAACACGCCGCTCCCGCCGCCGCGACCGCCCCGTCCCCCGTTCACTCGCACGCGCTCGCGCGCGTCGGGTTCAAGCCGCTCGTCGTCGGCGCGATGCACGGGTTGGCGGGTTCGGCCGCGCTCACGCTGCTCGTGCTTGCGCAGATCAATTCAACCGCGCTCGGGCTGCTTTACCTGTTGGTCTTCGGCCTCGGCTCGATCTGCGGCATGCTGTTGATGTCGGGACTCATCGGCCTGCCCTTCGCGCTCGCCGCGCGCCGCCTTTCCGGCTTTCACTACGGCCTGCAAACAGTCGCCGGGGCGGTGAGTATCGTCTTCGGCCTGTGGTACGCCTACCGGACGGGCGTCGCCGGCGGCCTGTTCAGCGCGACCCTGTAAAGGGCATCAATCAAACCGGCGACGCGGCGCGCAAACCGGCGGCGCGCGCGGCGGAGAAATGATGTTCATAGTGTTAATGGGAGTGGCCGGTTCGGGCAAGACGACCATCGGGCGCGCGCTCGCGGCGAAACTCGGCTGGAAGTTTTACGACGCCGACGACTTTCACCCGCCCGCGAACGTTGCGAAGATGGCGCGCGGCATTCCCCTGGACGACGCCGACCGCCTGCCGTGGCTGGAGACGCTGCGAGCGCTCGTCCGCTCCGGCCTCGAACGCGGCGAGCGCGCCGTTCTCGCCTGCTCCGCGCTGAAGGCCGACCACCGCGCCTGCCTGCTGCTCGACGGGCGCGTGAAACTCGCTTACCTCAAAGGAAATTTCGACCTCATTCAAGAGCGTCTGGCTGCGCGTCGCGGGCATTTCATGTCGGCCGCGATGCTCGAAAGCCAGTTCGCCGCGCTCGAAGAGCCGGCACGGGAATTTCACATAGACATCTCCGGCACTCCCGACGAAATCGTGCGGGCGATCAGGGCACGCTTCGGGGTCTAACGCGCGGGCGCGAATATGACGGGACGCAATCTGAACGAACTCTTCGCCGCGCTCGACGAATCGTCGTTCCGGCGTCGCTTCCGCCTGCGCGGCCGAGAGCTTGAGTACCTGCGTCGCAAAGGGTTGCCGACCGTGCTGGAACACGCCGCCGCGTTCGTCGAAAACCGTCTGGCGCCGGCCGCGCCCGCGAACGACGGGCGGCAGACGCCGATGCGACACCATCCCGTCTTCATCGCGCAGCACGCGACCGCCACCTGTTGCCGCGGCTGTTTGCAGAAGTGGCACGCGATCCCGAAAGGCCGCGTGCTGGAAACGGCGGAGAAGCTGTATATTCTGCAAGTCATCGAAACGTGGCTCAAGCGCGAGGAGAGGCCGGATGCCGCAGGAGTTGCTGAAAATTTACCCGGTGGTGATTGAACTGCCCGTCGCGTGGGGCGAGATGGACGCCCTGCGCCACGTCAACAACATCGTCTACTTCCGCTATTTCGAGAGCGCGCGGATGGCCTACTTCACACGGCTCGATATTTGGGACTACATGAACGAGACGGGCATCGGCCCCATCCTCGCTTCGACCGCGTGTAAGTTTCGCCTGCCGCTCGTCTACCCGGACACGGTCTCCGTCGGCACGAGGATTTCCAGCGTCGAGGCCGACCGCTTCGTGATGAAGTACGTCGTCGTCAGCCACCGCCACGCGAAGGTGGCCGCCGAAGGCGAGGGGCTCGTCGTCTCTTACGATTACCGCGCGCTCAGAAAGACGGCGCTGCCCGACGAGATCAAAAGGCGGATCGAGGTGTTGGAACAGGGCGTCGGGAGTTGATACGGGCAAGCAACTCGTGCGGGTGGCCGCGCCGACAGACGCGAAGTAGACATCAATCGCCAACGGGAATGAGAGTTGAAAAAGGGAGATTTATAAATGATCACAGTCGCCAATCGTATCTACGTCAAATCGGAGTTTGCGGAGGCTTTCGAGCAGAGATTTCGCGAGCGCGCGGGGCTGGTAGACCGGATGCCCGGCTTCGTTTCCAATCAGGTGTTGCGCCCGGTCAACGAGGGCGACCCCTACGTGGTCTTCACCGTCTGGAACAGCCGCGCGGACTTTCTCAACTGGGTGCGCTCCGACGCGTTCGTCAAGGGGCACGCGCAATCGGGCACGCTGCCGAAAGAAGCCTTCACGAGAGCGAACGTGTTGGAGATGCACGAGGTCGTACAAGACTCTTCACGTCCCGATTTAGAGCCTGAGCCGCACGGCGGCCCGTTCAACATGCACTAACCGGCAATGCGCGTTCGACGCGCTCCCATTTCAAACGAGAGATCAACCAATGATGAGAGTTTCTATTCCGATTAAGATCGCTTTGTCGTTGACGTTGAGCCTGTGCCTCGTGGCGCAAAGCGGCGTCGCGCAGAACAAACCGCGCGCGCGCGATCTGGGCGTGCCGTTCGACGGCGTGCCGGGCGCGCTGAACGCCATCACGGACGTGCGCGGCGTCGAGGTCGGCTTCACCACGCTCATCTCCGGCGACGGCAAACTTGAGATGGGGCGGGGGCCGGTGCGCACCGGCGTGACGGCCATTCTCCCGCAGGGGAAAAACTTTCGCGGGCGCGTCTTCGCCGCGTGGCACACCCTGAACGGTAACGGCGAGATGACCGGCACGACGTGGGTCGAGGAGTCCGGCGGACTCGGCACGCCGATCCTGATCACGAACACGCACAGCGTCGGCGTGGCGCGAGACGCCGTGATCGAGTGGAACGCGCGGCGCGGCACGGGCGAGGGTTATTCGGGCGACTTCAGCCTGCCGGTCGTGGCCGAAACGTGGGACGGTTTTCTCAACGACATCAACGGCTTTCACGTCAGGAAAGAGCATGTCTTTCAGGCGATTGACGGGGCGCGCACGGGGGCTGTGGCCGAGGGCAACGTCGGCGGCGGCACGGGGATGGTCGCGCACGGATTCAAGGGCGGCACGGGGACGGCTTCGCGCGTGCTCACCGCGACGGAAGGCGGCTACACGGTGGGCGTGCTCGTGCAGGCCAACTACGGGCGGCGCGACCTGCTGAGCATCGCGGGCGTGCCCGTGGGCAAAGAGATCACCGATCTGCTGCCGCGACCCGGCGCACGCAGCGACGGCTCGGGTTCGATCATCGTCGTCGTCGCGACGGACGCGCCGTTGCTCCCGCACCAACTCAAGCGGCTCGTCAAACGCGTCTCGCTCGCCATCGGCGAGATGGGCGGCCGGGGCGAAGACTCTTCGGGCGACATCTTCATCGCCTTCTCGACGGCTAACCCGGAAGCCGGGAAGACCGACGGCACGGCGCAACTGACGATGCTGCCGAACGAACGGATCAACCCACTCTTCCGCGCGACCGTCGCCGCGACGGGCGAATCAATCGTCAACGCGATGGTCGCCGCCGAGACGATGCGCGGCATCAACGGCAACACGGTCTACGCGCTCCCGCACGAACGCCTGCGCGCGGCTCTGAAAAAGTATGGCAGGCTCGTTAAGTGAAATGGAGCGGCGCATCCGCCGGTAGGCTTAACGGCGAGATGCGATTGAGCGCAAACGGAAGCGCGCCTCAACGCAGACACGGAGAGCATGGATGATGCACGGAGGAAGACAAGCGCAGATTTCAGATAGCAGATTTCAGATGGCAGGTTAAGACGAGCGCAGATTTCAGATGGCAGACTTCAAGTGGCAGATTTCAGATAGCAGATTTCAGATAGCAGATTTCGGATGGCAGATTTGTGATCTGAAATCTGCTATCTGAAATCCGAGTCCGGATGCGGGCATCATTTTCCGGCCGGTGGCGATGTCGCGCCCGTAAATTTTGCGACGCGCCCCTGCTCACCGGCCGCCCAGCCCGCGCCGCCGTCCCCGGCGCGTGTGAAACTCGCGGTGTGGAAGCCTTCCGCGCCGAAACTTCGCCAAGTCATTCCTTCATCCGTCGAATAGTCCGAACCCGAAGGCCCGACCGCGACGAGGTATGGCCGCGCCCCCGCGCCGCGCACGTAGGCGACGCAGGAACGATAGCCGTTAGGAGGCGCGCCGTTAATGTTCGTCCACGTCCGCCCGCCGTCGCGCGTCACGGCCGCGTTCTGTTTCGACTCGCCCTCTTTCGTGTAATCGCCGCCGACGACTACGCCGCGCTTCGCGTCGCGGAAGGCGACGGAGAAGATGCCCGCGCTCTTGCCGTGGATGATGGGCGTCGTCGCCACAGCCCACGTGCGCCCGCCGTCGGCCGAACGAAACACGCGCGCCCCGGACGCGCCGCCCGTGCCGAACCAGACGTTCCGCTTGCCCTCGACCGTGATGCAAGTGCCGCTCGCGGCGAAGCCCCCTTCGCCGTTTAGGGCCGGGGGCATCCCGTCCGGCGGCATCTCGCGCCACGTCCGGCCGCCGTCCGAGGTGGTGATGATGAGGAAACGTCCGTCCACGGGGTCGCTCATGGCGATGCCGTGGTCTCGATCCCAGAAGGCCATCGCGTCGAAGAAGGCTGTGGGTCGGCTGCTCTTGAATTGCAACTGCCAACTCGCGCCGCCGTCCGTCGTCTTATAAATTCTCGACTTCTCGCCCTCGCCGATTGAGAGCAGGTAGGCCGTGTTCGCGTCGAAGGCGTCAACGTCGCGGAAGTCGAGCTCGGCCGCGCCGGGCACGCTGCCCACCGTCCACGTTTGCCCGCCGTCCGTCGTGCGCGCATACGTGCCGCGCTCGCCGCTCGCCCACGCGACTGTGCGGTTGACCGCGCTCACCCCGCGAAGACGGACTTTCGCGCCGCTCGACTGCGACTCCCAACCGGGCGCGCCCGCAGTCTGGACGAGGAGCAGAGAGGCGATTGCGAGAATAGTTGCTTTCATCATTCGTGTGCGTTTGTCGTGGTCTTCAACCTTCGCGAGCGTTTGTTATCTGGCAGCGGCCGACGGCGCGTTCAGAGCGTGCGGCATGTCGGCGACCGTGTAGGCCATGACGGCCATCGCCGCGACGCAGAGCGCGAGGTCTTGCGGGTCAACTTTGTCGAGCGTGTCGGCGGCCGTGTGGTGGATGTCGAAGTAGTGCGTGCCGTCCACGTCGAGGCTCGCGCCGGGCACGCCTTCGCGCATGATGGGGCCGATGTCCGCGCCGCCGCCGTTCGCCGCGATGCGACCCGCGCGGATGCCCGCGAGTAGTTTTCCGATCTCTTCCATGTCGGCGCGCACTTGCGGCGGGGCGGTCGCGGCGAGGCCGAAGCCCGTCGGGCGATAGACTCCCGAATCCGACTCGATGGCGAGGACGTGTTTCGAGAGTTCGGCGCGGTGCGCGTCGCGATAGGCGTTGCCGCCGCGCAGGCCGTTCTCCTCGTTCGTGTAGAGCACGGCGCGCACGGTGCGGCGCGGCCTCAAGCCGAGTTCCTTGAGCAGGCGCACGGCCTCCCACGCGACGATGCAGCCGCCGCCGTCGTCGTGCGCGCCCTGCCCCACGTCCCACGAGTCGAAGTGGCCGCTGATGAGCACCACCTCGTCAGGCCGCTCAGACCCCTTGAGTTCCGCGACGACGTTGGCCGATTCCGCGTCCGGCAGAAACTTCGCCTCCATCTTGAGCCTGAGCGTCGGGCGGTCGCCGCGTTCGTACATGCGCTGCAAAAGTTCCGCGCCCTCGATGGTGATGGCGGCGGTGGGAATCTTCGGCAGGTCGGGCGCGTAATTCATCGCGCCCGTGTGCGGCGTCTGGAGGCTCACGGGCGTGACCGAACGCACGAGCGCGGCGACCGCCCCGTGGCGCGCCGCGCGCGACGCGCCCGCCCCGCGATACTGAACGGTCGCGCCGTAAGTAGTGAAGGGCACGTTATAGACGACGATCTTGCCGCGCACGCGCTCGCCGAGCGCGTCGAGTTCGTCGAAGCTGCGCACGACGACGGCCTCCGCCGCGATGCCTTCCGCAGGCGTGCCCACGCTGTTGCCGAGTCCGAGCATGGACAACCCCTGCGCGACCGGACTCGTCAACTCAAGACTCTCCGCGCCGCGCACCCAGTGCGGGACCATCACACGCTCGGCGCGCACGTTATCCAGCCCGTCCGCCTTCATCTCGGAGAGCGCCCATGCAATCGCGCGCTCCAGATTCGTCGAGCCGCTCAGGCGATGGCCGATGCGGTCGGTCAGGTGCGCGAGCCTGCGGTAAGCGCGGTCGCTCGTGAGCGCCGCGCCGATGATGCGCGCGGCGCGCTCGCGGTAGGCGTCAATTTTGACGCGCGGGGGCGGCAGCGGGGCGGGCTTCGGTTCGGCGGCGCGTTGTTGTTGCGGTGGTTGCGCGGGCTGCGGTTGCTGCGCCGGAGCAGGCGCGTGAACGAGCGTAAAGATGATCACGAGTGAGCAGAAAAGACGCACTTTTGTTGTCGCCTCCGAGAGTCGCTTTCTGGAGTTGGTGCTTGAAGACCAGTGATTGCCGGATCATTCTAACCGAGTTCAAACGGGCGCGCTACAGCCGCGCAAATGGCTATCGGGCGGCGAGCCGCGCGGCTACGACCCGGTGTAGATGGAGATATTGAACCTGACCGTTTCGCCCGCCCCGATGGTGAGCAGGTTGCTTTCGATGCCGCGCGCCTGGAGGTTGAAGGCATCGGTCGGGCAGGTGTTGGGTTCGACGCAGATCGCTTGCCGGGGCGCGGGCGGCGTGTAGACGACGACGTAAGGAAACTGCTCGCGCGGAAACTCGACGACGGTCTTCACACTGTTTTCCTCGTCGTCCAGCACGCAGCGCGCGAGGCCGCCTGCATCCGCTTCGAGCGACGTATAGATGTCGTCGAGGCTCAACGTGTTCAGGTCGGCGGGGCGGCGCAGGTCGTAAGCATTCGTCACGTCGAGCCGCCGTCCGGTGGGAAGGCTGTCGGCAAGTTCCAGCCTCTGCTGCGCGGGCACGCTCAGAGTTCCCCCGGAGGGCTTGCGGAAGTAGGGGTGGATGCCGAAGCCGGCGGGCATATCGCGCTCGCCCGTATTCGCGGCCGACGTTTCGATGTCCAGACGCGCCTCCCTGAGACGGTAGGTGACTTCGAGCCGGAAGGGAAAGGGAAACTGGTTGAGGATTTCTTCGGGGTAGAGGGCGGCGTCGAAACTGCAAGTGAGCCACGCGCCCGCCGCGTCCGACGCGCCGTGAGCTTCCACGCGCCACGCTTTGTCTCTGACGAAGCCGTGGCGCGGCGGGTTGACCGTGTAGCGTGCGCCCTGAAAAGAGAATTGGCCGTCGCGGATGCGGTTCGGGAAAGGGAACAGGATGGGGATGCCGTAGCTCGTCGGCCGCTGGCGGAAATCGGAAAACGGGATCGGCTCAAGAACATCTTCGCGGGTGCGGAAAGCGAAGCAGTTGTTGCCGAGCGCGGGCGCGATTCGAGCGCGGGCGCGCTGCCTGCAGCGGAGCGAATAGACCTCGACGCCTTCTCTGATTTCCGAAGTGACGGAGTACAAATTGGTCATAAGATTTTCGCGGGGCGACCCATGCGTTTAGAAGAGGATGCCGCACGCGCGCAGGTCGTCGGTGTTCGGGATGTCGGCCGCCTCGATGGCGGCCAGCACCGTCTTGTCAATCGAGGGCAGCGAGACGATGCGGTTGGCCTGTTTGTTGACGGTGGTTTCAAAGAGATTGCGCGCGAGCCGCGCGTTGCCGAACGTCTCGTCGCGAGAGGTGGAGAGTATTGCAAAAATTCCGGCGAGCTCTTTTTCCGCCGCGCTCGACAGTTGAAAATCGGCCTTGCGGCAGAAGGACTGAAAGATGCGCGTCAGTTGTTGGGGGTCGTAGTCGTCGAAATGGAGATGCTTGCTGAAACGCGAGCGCAAGCCCGGATTCGAGTCGAGAAACTCCTGCATCTTCTCCGTGTAACCGGCGACCACCACGATGAGATCGTCGCGGTGGTCTTCCATCATCTTCAACAAGGTCTCGACGGCCTCCTGCCCGAAATCGTTGCCGCCGCCCGAAGTGAGCGCGTAAGCCTCGTCTATGAACAGCACGCCGCCGAGCGCGCGCTCGACCGTCTCGCGCACTTTCAGCGCGGTCTGCCCGACGTAACCGGCGACCATCCCGGCGCGATCCGTCTCGACCATGTGGCCGCGACGCAGTAGGCCGAGCGCGCGGTAGATTTGCGCGAGCAGGCGCGCGATGGTGGTCTTGCCCGTGCCGGGGTTGCCGTAAAAGACGAGGTGGCGCGAAGTGGTCAGGCCGCGCATGCCCTGCTCCTCGCGCATCTTCTGCACCTTGAGGAAGTTGATCAGTTGCCGCACGTCTGCCTTAACGCGCTCCAGCCCGACGAGCGCGTCCAACTCCGCGAGCACGTCTACGAGCGCGCGGGGCGCGACTTCCGGCACGACCCGTTCGGGCTGCTGCTGCTCCGCCGCCGCCGGGCGCGGGTTTTCGACATGCGCGCCCGCGCCGCCGGCCGGGTAGAGAATTTCTTTAAACTCCGCGAGCGCGGCTTCCTCGGCGGGCGTGACGTGGCCGTCGAACTTGATGACGAGATTGGCGAACTGGAAGAGCAGGTGGCGCGTCTTGTCGGCGTAGCCCGTGCCGTGGCGCGCGTCGTAGGCTTCGAGATAAGAGATGCTGACGGGCGTATCGGCGAAGTTTTTCGCGAGCGGCGTCCGCAGGTAATCAGGGTTGACGTTTGAAAACGCGTCGCCGCCGACGCGCAGGCGAAAGCTGCGGCAGATGTCTTCATAGAATCTTTGCTTCTCGGCCGCCGATGCCGCCCTCGCGTTGATGAACTGCCGCGCGGTCAGCAGCAGGTGATTCTCTATGACCGTGCGGGCGTCGGGCGCGGAAGTTTTCCCCCCGCGCCAGACCATTTGAATGCTCTCCGCGAGCGGCGCAACCAACTCTTCTGCGGCTCTTCGCAGGTGAGCGATCAGTTGTTGATTGTTCTCAGCCAAGGTTAGTTTCCGCCGCGCGCCCCTTTAGTTCATTTCGTTCGCGTTCGATTGATTCTTGAGGGGCGCGATTATACATGCGTGGGAGCCTAAGTCGCACCGGACGGACGCGGCGGCGAGCGGCGAGCGGCGTGGTGGCGGCTATCTTAACGGCACACGCTTCCGGTAAAATCAGCGGCAGATAAAATCAACAGAGGTGAGCCATGAAAATCCTGCGGAGTCTAACCGTCATTCTCGCGGCGTGCGTGTGCGCGCAGGCGCAGACGGCGACGAACAAAACATCCGGCGGCGGACTGCCCGCCGGTTACTGGTCGCCTGAGCGCAGCGGGGCGATCATCGCCAAGACGCAAAACGTGCGCCTCTCGCCCGACCTCTCGCACCTGACGGAGGGCGAGCGCAGGGCGGTCGCCAAGCTGCTCGAAGTGGGGCGTATATTTCAGGACGTTTACGAGCGGCAGCGACACCGCGACGCTACGGGCGCGCACCGCGCCCTCGTCGCGCTCGACCGTCGCGCCACGGGGACGGCGACGCAAAATCTGCTCGCGCTCTACCGGCTGAATCAGGGGCCGATTGCGACGACGCTCGAAAACAAGCGCGAGCCGTTTCTGCCGGTGGAGGCGACGCCGCCCGGACACAACGTCTACCCGTGGGGCATCACCAAAGCGGAGGTCGAAGCGTTTCTCGCCGCGCACCCCGAGAGAAAAGATTCGCTGCTCGACCTGCGCACCGTCGTGCGCCGCGCCACAGCGCATAATTTGCGCGAAGACCTCGGCAAGCTCAGGCAGTATCCGGTTCTCTCGACGCTCCATCCGGGTCTGCAAAATGATCTGACCAAACTATCCGCGCGCCCCGATGCCAAGATGCTCTACGCCTTGCCCTATTCGGTCGCCTACGCCGACGAGATGATTCGCTCGCACGCCCTCTTGAACGAGGCCGCCGACGCCGTGCAGAAGGACGACGAGGAGTTCGCGCGCTACCTGCGCAACCGCGCGCGCGATCTGCTCTCGGACGATTACGAGTCGGGCGACGCGGCGTGGATCACGGGTCGCTTCAAGAATCTCAACGCGCAGATCGGCTCTTACGAGGTCTACGACGACGAACTCTACGGCGTCAAAGCCTTCTACGCTTTCAGCCTGCTCGCCACGCGCCGACAGGAGACTGACGAGTTGCGCCGCGCGATGAAAGGCTTGCAGGCGCTCGAAGACTCTCTGCCCTACGACCGGCACAAGCGCGTGCGCGAAGACATCCCCGTCGGCGTCTACGACGTGATCGCCGACTTCGGCCAGTCGCGCGGCGGCAACACGGCAACCATCCTGCCGAACGAGAGTTATCTCGCGCGCCGCTACGGCCGCACCATCCTGCTGCGCGCGAACATCATGCGCCACCCGGAAATTTTCAAAGGCTCCGGCAACGCGTGGGGCGCGGCCGTCGCCCCGCCGCACGCGTCGGAACTCACTTTCGACGGCAGTTTCTACCGCACGCTGTGGCACGAAGTCGGCCACTACCTCGGCGTGGATCAGACGCGCGACGGGCGCGACCTCGACACGGCTCTGGAGGCGAACTCAAGCCTGCTCGAAGAGATGAAGGCAGACCTCGTCTCGCTCTACGTCGCGGAGGCTCTGCGCAAACAGAACTACTACACCGACGCGCAGTTGCGCTCGCTCTACGCCAGCGGCATCCAGCGCGTTTTGCAGAACAACCGCCCGCGCCGCACGCAGCCCTACAACACCATGCAGCTCATGCAGTGGAACTTCTTTTTGGAGCGCGGCGTGCTGCGCTTCGACCCGCAGACGAAGCGGCTCTCGATCAACTACGGCAAATATCACGACGCCGTGGGCGACCTCTTGAAGCGCGTGCTCGAAGTGCAATCGGCGGGCGACAAGGCGGCGGCGGATCGTTTCATCGAGCAGTACGCGACGTGGGACGAAAATTTGCACGGCGCGGTGGCCGCCAACATCCGCGCGCAGCAGCAATACAGGTTTCGCATCTTCAAATACGCCGCGCTCGGCGAATGAGCGAAAGAAAATGATGAACGCTGCAACGATGAACGATGAATGAAAAGCCGTGAAGCGTAAATCGTGAATAGAAAGAAAACCGCCTTCCTCTATTTACGATTCACGATTTACTTGTCTTTACTTCATCATTCATCGTTTCATCAGAACGTGAGCATAAAAATATGAAAGCGGTCGCAGTCTTCCCCGAAGCGAAAGAGATCAAGATAGTCGAGCACGAAGA
>DATHAZ010000214.1:0-21550 GCA_035296445.1 Pyrinomonadaceae bacterium
CGTAGGGCGCGAGTCCCATCACCTTGTATTCGCCGCTGTTGACCTTGAAGCCCGTGTAATAGGTGAACGCGCTGTAGAGCAGTCCGAGGCTGTCGGGGAAGCGCAACTCTTTCAAGAGCGTGATCTCGTTTGCGCGCCCGACGCCGATAGAACTAGTCGCCCATTCTCCCACGCCGTCGAGCGTGAGAATGGCCGCCTCTTCAAACGGCGAAGGATAGAACGCGCTCGCCGCGTGGCTCTCGTGATGATCGCCGAACAGAACTTGCCACGGAAACTCGCGCGCGCGCCGCTTGGCATCCTTGCGGTCTTCGACGCCTGCGACCTTCGCCATCTCCGTGCCGATCAAGTCCGACATCCAGAGTTTCTCTTTCATCCACACGGGCATCGCTTTCAGGAATGAAGAGAAACCGGCGGGAGCGTAGTCGAGATAGGTTTCGAGCAGACGCTCGAATTTGAGTAGGGGCTTATCGTAGAAGGAGACGTGATCGAGCGTGTCAACCGTCAGCCCCGCTTCGCGCAGACAATAGCGAACCGCCTCTGTCGGAAAGCGATGATCATGCTTGCGGCGCGTGAAGCGTTCCTCCTGCGCCGCCGCGACGATCTCGCCGTCAACCACCAGGCAGGCGGCCGAGTCGTGATAAAAAGCCGAAATCCCCAGTATGCTCGTCACAACAATTTACCCGGCGCGCGTTTAGAATAAAGGATAGAGGAAGGGGGCGAGCGCAGACCCTTGCGCGAACGCGAGCGCCAGTCCCGTCAGCACGAGGACGATAATGATCGGCAGCAACCAATACTTCCGGTTGTATTTCATCAACTCCCACAACTGCAAGAGAACCTGCGATTTCGACATTGACCGATTACCTTCCTAATACATCTTTTCGTAGTGCTTCGGGTCGCCGCGCCGCGCCGTGTAAGGCTTCCAGTAAGACTCGGTGCGCCCCGCGCGACGCCCCAAGGGGTCGCCACCCGACAGCCTTCTGAGCAGGCCGATGGGCGTCACGAAGAGGAAAAAGATGACGCCCAGAATAACGCGCGTCATCACGAATCCCATCGCTTCGGCCATCCCCATCCAGAGGCGATTCGGCACGACGAGCGCCCTCGGGTACGTTGCGCCCAGAAGCGCGAGCGTTGCGCCGAGGACGAGCAGGGCGGGGGCGAGCGTCGGAAAACTGCCGCGATACAGCCACCAACCGCCGAGCGCGAGAAAGACGCCGCCGACCAGCAAGCCGAAGTCTCGTTCAGTGCGATACGAACGCTTGTGCGCGCTTAACTGACCGGAGATTGATACACCTCCGACACGCAATGCTTCGCCGACTTTAATCTCACAAATAGCCTCCGCCGCGGAAAAATCGCATGATTGCACGGCAAAAGCCGGGCGTCAACACCGCCCCCGAGCGAGAGTGTCTAAGCCGTATGCGCGGCGAAGTCAACGACCTTGCCGGGGCGACTACTTCCACTGTAACAACGGGGCAACGGTGCGGGTCGAGTCTTGCGTCTAATATCGTCAGTCCCGATTGAGTCGATCACGATACGTTCCTTCCAGTCTTTCACCATTTCCCCGGTCTCTGCTATCATGTGTTGCTAAATTAGTGCTGGTTTAGAGGTATTTTTTTACAAGCTAAAGGTTAAAGGTGATGTCTCAAGATAATCGTTTGCTGCCGTTGACTCCCGGTCAGAATCTCGACCGCCCGTTGCGTGATCTGATCCAGCCTGATAAAGGGAACAATACTTACTCACTGTCTGAGCCGACACACCTGCGCGAATACCTTTCCGTAGTCTTAAAACGCAAGTGGCTGATCCTGAGCCTGCTCGTCGTCGTCACGTCGCTCGTCGCGATCCAGATGTACCGCCTGCCGACCATCTACCGCGCCGAGTCAACCATCCAGATCGAGCAGAAGACGAAGAACCTCCTGAAGACGAAAGAGTTCGTCATTAACGCGCAGAACGACCCCGGCTACTGGGGCACGCAACTCGCGCTGCTGGAGAACCCGCGCCTCCACCGCAAAGTGATCCTCGCGCTCAATTTGCAAAACAACCCGTCGTTCATCGGCGGTCAGGCGCGGCCGAGTTTGTTCACCGCCGTGCGCCGCATGTTCTCGCGGCAGAAACCGGCGGCAGCCCCCGCCGCGGGGCAGGAGGGCGGCTTGGGAGTCGTGGACGATACCCCGACCACCGTGACGGAAGCCGACAAGCTGACGCCTGAGCAGACGGCGAAGATGCTCATGTACGAGGACGTTCTGAACTCCAACCTGACTATTGATCCGGTCGAGCGCACCAATCTGGTCAAGATCGTCTACACGCATACCAACCCCGAACTGGCGATGAAGATCGCCGACACGCTGGCACTAGTCTTCATTCAGGACAACAACGAGCGCGAGACCTCCGGCTCGGTCAAGTCGGCCGAGCAACTCGCCAGGAACATCACCGACCTGCAAGCCGCCTACCGGCAGAAGCAGGAAGAGATCATCGCTTTCAAGCGGAGCCACAACTTGCCGCTCGGCGCGGCCGACGGGCAGGATTTGACGAAGGCCATCCTCGGCATGTCCACCACCCAGATGATGGAGGCCGAGGGCAAGCGCAAGGAACTGGAAGCCTCCTACCGTGTCGCGCAGAACACGAAGGACATCTACTCGATCCCGGAGGTGATGACTAACAAGTCTGTCCAGGAGATGCGCGATAAGATCAACGCGATTGAGGAACAGCGTCAGGCCTTGCTCGTGCAGTACACGGAAGAGTGGCCTGCCGTGAAGAAGCTTGACAAGCAGAAGGAGCAGATTCAGGTTTCGCTCGACAAACAAGCGAGAGACGTGGTGCGGACTATCGAAGGCAGTTATAAAGCTGCGGTGATGAAAGAAAACGCGCTCCGCCAGTCGAACTCCCTGGCGCGCGGGCAGGCGAACGCGCAGAGCCAGTCCGAAGGCTATCTCGACATCAAGGTGCAGGAACTGGAGACGATCAAGCAGCTCTACAACACCGCCATCCAGAAACAGAAGGAACTCGACGTGGCGGGCAGCGACGTGCCGAGCAACATCAGCATCTCCACGCCCGCGCGCCGCGCCGAGATCGTCGGGCCGCCGCGCGTGCGCAACATCCTGATCGCGCTCTTGCTCTCGCTGGCGGCGGGCATCGGTTTGGCCTTCCTGCTCGACTATCTCGACGACACGCTCAAGTCCATCGAAGACGTGGATCGCCACATCCACCTCCCGACGCTCGCCCTCATACCCGCGCCGCGCACGGAACGCCGCTTCGCACTCCCGTCGCGCGGCGGCGCAGCCCTCGCCACGACGGGCGACCCGACGGCGAACGCGCTCGCGCTCATCGAAGAGAAGCGTTCGCCCGTCGCCGAGGCTTATCGCCACCTGCGCACGTCGCTCCTGCTCTCGTCGGCCGGGCAGCCACCGAAGACCATCCTCGTCACGTCGAGCCAGCCGTCCGAGGGCAAAACGACGACCGCCGTCAACACCGCCGTCATGCTCGCGCAGACCGGCGCGGAAGTCCTGATCCTCGACTGCGACCTGCGTCGCCCGCGCGTCCACGCGCACTTCGGACTACAGAACACGCGCGGCGTGACGAACTTCCTGTCGGGCGACACGAACATCGGCGGGATCGTCCAGGAGTACGCGGAGTTGCCGAACCTGAAGATCATCACTTCCGGCCCCGTCCCGCCGAACTCCGCCGAACTGCTCGGCTCCGAAGAGATGCGCCGCCTGATCATGCTCCTCAGCGACAACTTCACGCACATCATCATTGACTCGCCGCCCGCGATCTCCTTCACGGACGCCTCGATTCTCTCGACGATGGTTGACGGCGTGATGCTCGTCGTCCACGGCGGCCGCTCGTCGCGCGCCGTGGTGCGCCGCGCCAAGCAGCAACTCCTCGACGTGGGCGCGCACATCTACGGCATCGTCCTCAACAACGTCAAACTCGAATCTTCCGATTACTACTACTACTCCAACTACTATTCGAGCTACTACGCCAACGAGGACGACGATCAAACGGTCGCGACCGAGGCGGACGAATACGTCGAGACCGGCAAATCGAAATAAGGGTTTCAGGTTTCAGGTTTCAGGTTTCAAGTGTTCGAGGCTTCTTAACCTGAAACCTGGAACTTGAAACCTGAAACTTTATGCGTGAGTTCTGCATCATCGCCGACGACGTTGTGCTGGGGCGCGACGTGCGGATTTACAACTTCGTCAACCTCTACGGCTGCGCTATCGGTGACGAGACGCGCATCGGCACGTTCGTGGAAATCCAGAAGGGCGCGAGCGTGGGCGCGCGCTGCAAAATTTCCAGCCACACGTTCATCTGCGAGGGCGTCCGCGTCGAAGACGAAGTGTTCGTCGGCCACGGCGTGCAGTTCATCAACGACCGTTACCCGCGCGCCACGCGCCCCGACGGCACGCCGCAGACCGAGGCCGACTGGACGCTCCAAAGCACGGTCGTCCGCCGCGGCGCATCAATCGGCACGGGCGCGGTCGTCCTCGGCGGCATCGAGATCGGCGCGCGCGCAACCGTGGGCGCGGGTGCGGTCGTCACGCGCGACGTGCCCCCCGGCGCGACGGTCGTGGGCAACCCGGCACGAATCTTAAGAAATGCGGAATTCGGATTGCGGAATGCGGATTGAAAAGCAGAGTGCATCAGGAAAATGTCCCTTGTTTTCTAATCCGCATTCCGCAATCCGAATTCCGCAATTGAAGAATCCGCATTCCGCATTCCGCAATCCAAAATATGACTGTTCCTTTCGTTGATCTGCAAGCGCAGTATCGCGCCATCAAGCGTGAAGTTGACGAGGCCATCGGGCGCGTGGTGGAGAGCGCGGCCTTCATTCTCGGCCGTGAGGTGGAGGCTTTCGAGGCGGCGTTCGCCGAATACCTGGGGGCGCGGTTTTGCGTCGGCGTGTCGAGCGGCACGGCGGCTATCCAACTCGCCGTCACCGCCTGCGGCGTGGGTGCCGGCGACGAGGTGATCGTCCCGGCCAATACGTTCTTCGCCACCGCCGAAGCCGTCTCGACCGCGGGCGCAACCCCCGTCTTCGTGGACGCCGACGCGGTCTCTTACACGATTGACCCGGCGAAGATCGAGGCCGCGATTACGCCGCGCACGCGCGCCATCATCCCCGTACACCTCTACGGGCAGGCGGCCGACCTCGATGCCGTTTTCGAGATCGCCGCGCGCCATAACCTGTCGGTCATCGAAGACGCGGCGCAGGCGCACGGCAGTCTCTACAAAGGCCGCCGCGTCGGCGCGCTCGGCCGCGCAAACTGTTTCAGTTTCTATCCCGGCAAGAACCTCGGCGCGTATGGCGAGGGCGGCGCGGTTGTGACGAACGACGCCGAAGTGGCGCGGCGCGTGCGCCTCCTGCGCGACCACGGCTCGGAGCGGAAGTACCGGCACGACATCGTCGGCTACAACTTCCGCCTCGAAGGCATTCAGGGCGCGGTCTTGAACGTCAAACTCAAATATCTCGACGGCTGGAACGACCTGCGCCGCGCGCACGCCTCCAGTTACCACGAACTGCTGTCGGCCGCGGGCGGCGGCGACGACGAGAGCGGCGCGCTGACGCTCCCGCGCGAGTTGCCTTACGCGCGCCACATCTATCATCTCTACGTCGTCCAAACCGAGGCGCGCGACGCGTTGCAACAGCACCTGTCGGCGGCGGGCGTCCAGACCGGCATACATTATCCCGTGCCCGTCCACCTGCAACCCGCTTACGCCTCGCTCGGCCACCGCGCGGGCGACTTCCCCGAAGCCGAACGTCAGGCCGCGCGCGTCCTCTCGCTCCCGATGTTCCCGGAGTTGACGCCTGAACAGATCGAGCGCGTCGCCGGGGTCGTCCGCTCCTTCGCCGGTAGTCAGTTGTCGGCCGCGCGTGTTTAACTACTGCGCATGAATCAACTCTCTCTCAGTCAGCCGCGGTCAACCGGGTCGTTCCGAACAATTGACAACGGACAACTGACAACTGACAACTCCCTATGATCACCATCGGCGTCATCGGCTGCGGCTACTGGGGGCCGAACCTCATCCGCAACTTCGCGGAGAATGAGCGCGCGCAACTGCGCTGGATTTGCGACACGGACGAGAAGCGACTGCACGCCATCGGCCGCCGCTACCCGGCCACGCGCACCGCCACAGACTACCGCCAGTTGCTTGCCGACCCCGAACTCGCGGCGGTCGTCATCGCCACGCCCGTCTCCACGCATTACCGTTTTGCCAAAGACGCGCTCCTGGCCGGCAAACACGTCCTCATCGAAAAACCTTTCACGACGAACAGCCGGGAGGCGCGTGAGTTGGTCGAGTTGGCCGAGCGGAGCGGGCTAACCCTGATGGTCGATCACACGTTCGTCTACACGGGCGCGGTGCGGCGTATCAAAGAGATCGTCGAGAGCGGCGAACTCGGCGAGTTGCTCTACTTCGATTCGGTGCGCATCAACCTCGGCCTCTTCCAGCGCGACATCAACGTGGTCTGGGATTTAGCCCCGCACGATCTCTCGATCATGGACTACCTCGTCGCGCGCCAGCCCGTCGCGCTGACGGCGACGGGCAGTTGCCACATCGAAGCCAAAATCGAAAACATCGCCTACGTGATGCTGCGCTTCGCCGACTCTTTCATCGCACACTTTCATTTCAACTGGCTCTCGCCCGTCAAAATCCGCCGCACGCTTATTGCCGGCAGCCGCAAGATGATCGTCTACGACGACATCGAGCCGACCGAGAAGGTGCGCGTCTACGACAAGGGCGTGACGACGAATCGCATCGAGAGCGACAGCGACAAGGAGGCGGCCTACCAGACGCTCGTCAGCTACCGCACCGGCGACGTGTGGGTTCCCAAACTCGACTCGACCGAAGCCCTGACGCACGTCTCCGCCGAGTTTCTCGACGCCATCGCGAGCCGCCGCGCGCCGCTCACCGACGGCGCGGCCGGCCTGCGCGTCGTGCGCCTGCTCGAAGCCGCGCAGGAGTCAATCAATCAAGGCGGCAAACTGATCGAGTTATAGATTGCGATGACGACACCTTCACCCGGCATGCAGGTTCCCCTGCTCGATCTGAAACAGCAGCACGAGCACCTGCGCGAAGAGTTGCGCGCCGCGACGGATCGCATTCTCGATTCGCAGCAGTTCGTCCTCGGCGAAGAAGTGCGCCTGCTCGAAGCGGAACTCGCGCGCTACTCGGAGACGCGCCACGCCGTCGGCTGCGCTTCCGGCTCGGACGCGCTTCTGCTCGCGCTCATGGCGCTCGACATCCGTGCGGGCGACGAAGTGATCACGACCGCCTTCAGTTTCTTCGCTACCGGCGGCGCGATTGCGCGCACCGGCGCAACGCCCGTCTTCGTTGACATCGAACCGCGCACCTACAACCTCGACCCCGCGCTCGTCGAATCGGCCATCAACGCGCGCACGCGCGCCATCATGCCCGTCCACCTCTACGGCCAGTGCGCCGACATGGACGCACTCTTGGAAGTTGCCGCGCGCCACGCGTTGCCCGTTATCGAAGACGCGGCGCAGGCCATCGGGGCGGAAGACTCCGGGCGGCGCGCCGGGTCGCTCGGCCGGATCGGATGTTTCAGTTTCTACCCGACGAAGAACCTCGGCGCGGCGGGCGACGCCGGGCTGCTGACGACCAATGACGACGCGCTCGCCGAGCGCCTGCGCCGCTTGCGCGTTCACGGCGGCGCGACCGAATACCTGCACACCGAGGTTGGCATCAACAGCCGCCTCGACGCTTTGCAGGCCGCCATCCTGCGCGTCAAACTTCCGCACCTCGACAGTTGGTCGCAGGCGCGGCGCGAACGCGCCGAGACTTATTCGCTGCTCCTGACGAACGCTCATCTCAAATTCGACTTGCGCGTGCCGTTCATACGCGATAACGTCCGCCACATCTTTCATCAGTACGTCGTGGGCGTCCCCGAACACCGCGACGCGCTCGTCGAGCATTTGCGGACACACGGCGTCGGCGTCAAAATTTACTACCCCGTGCCGCTGCACCGGCAGGAGTGCTTCCTCCATCTCGGCTACGAAGAGGGCGCGCTGCCCGAAGCGGAACGCGCCGCGCGCGAAACGCTGGCCTTGCCCATCTACCCCGAACTGCGGCTCGAACAACAACAATACGTGGTGGACGTGCTCGGCCGCTTTCGACCCTGACGGGCGGCGAGATGAATTTAGCGGCGAGATGAATTATTTTATGGGCGGGGGCGTGCGCGCCCGCTCAAGGTTTACCACCCGGGGTCGCGTCCAGACCGTCCCCGGACAATTTTATTCGGAGAATAATCATTGAGTAAGAAGGCGTTAATCACGGGGATCACGGGGCAGGACGGAAGTTACCTGGCCGAGCATTTGCTCTCTCAGGGCTATGAGGTACACGGCCTGGTGCGACGCGTCGCACTCGAAGACCCCTCGCGCCGCTTTGCACGTATTTCGCACCTGCTCGACCGCATCACCCTGCATCCGGCTTCACTGGAGAGCTATCCCTCTCTGTTTCACGTCGTCAGTCGCGTGGAGTTCTCGGAGTGCTACCACCTGGCGGCGCAATCGTTCGTCGCGGAGAGTTTCTCGGACGGCTTCTCGACGATGAACATCAACATCAACGGGACGCATTACCTGTTGGCCGCGCTCAGGGAGTTGCGCCCCGAGTGCCGTTTCTACTTTGCCGGGTCGTCCGAGATGTTCGGGAAAGTGGTCGAGACGCCGCAGCGCGAGACGACGCCCTTTCATCCACGCAGTCCTTACGGCATCTCGAAGGTGGCGGGGTTCGAGTTGACGCGCAACTACCGTGAGGCCTACGACATGTTCTGCGCCAGCGGTCTGTTGTTCAACCACGAAGGGCCGCGGAGGGGATATGAATTCGTGACCAGAAAGATCACCTCGACGGCGGCGCGCATCAAGTTGGGGCTGGCCGACGAGTTGCGGCTCGGCAATCTGGATGCGCGGCGCGACTGGGGGCATTCGAAGGATTACGTGCGGGCGATGTACCTGATGCTGCAACAGGACAAAGCGGACGACTTTGTGGTGGCGACGGGCGAGACGCACACGGTCAGGGAGTTTTGCCGCCGGGCGTTCGAAGAAGTCGGGTTGGATTACGAACAGTACGTGCGTGTGGACGAGCGATTTTTGCGACCGGCGGAAGTAGACCTCCTCGTGGGCGACGCGACGAAGGCGCGCGCGACGCTCGGGTGGGAGCCGGAGTACACGTTCGGCGAGATGATTCGTGAAATGGTGGCGGCCGATTTGGAGATGGCGGTCAGAGAAGGCGCGCAGGCCGCCGACGCCGCCGCCCGCCCCGCGTGAGACCGGCGGAAGTTGGAAATCGAGCCGCCGCGCGTTCCCTGTGCGCGCTTATCCCGCGTGATATAATCGCGCGCGCGTAAGTTTCTTTTAAGACCCCGGTCGCCAACCCGAATCGCAACGTCGCAAGTTATAGTTGAAGTCACAGATGAGTTCTCACGATCACATATCCGACGCGCGCACGGGCACGGTGAAAGGGCCGGGCGAGCGGCCACACGAGTTTCTCTACATCACTGTGGACAACCGCCGCGCGCGCATCGGCGAGTTCGTCTATTACCTGGCGCGCGACGGCGCGGACGTGCGGCAGATTCTGGGGAACATCACCGCGCGCAAGCTCGTGCGCAATTTGCCCGACGCGTTTTTGTCCGACCCGGAGACGCCGCCCGCCGTCATCTCCGCGCTCATCGGGCTGGACGCCGAAGGGTGCGAGTTGTATGAGATCACGGTCGAGACCATCGGATACTTTCACCCGCGCATGGGCGATTTCGTCAACCCGCGCATCCCGCCGAATGCGGGCGACGCGGTCTTCCTCGCTTCTTCGGAGACGCTCGCAGGCGTGCTCAGTTCGCGGCGCGTGAACGAGACGGGGTCGGCGCACCTCGGCAGTTTGCTCACGCGCAGCGCGGGCGAAGTGCCCGTCGTGCTCTCGGTCAAGGATGTCGTCTCGACGCACCTCGCCATCCTCGCCTCCACGGGCGCGGGTAAGAGTTATACGGCGGGCGTGCTCGTCGAAGAGTTGATGATGCCGCACAACCGCGCGGCCGTGCTCATCGTTGATCCGCACGGCGAATACGACACGCTGCGTTCCATTGAAAGCGACCCGCGTTTCCGCGCCGGCGCGGACGGCTACCAGCCCGAAGTCAAAATCTTCACGCACGACCGCGTGCGCGTGCGCTTCTCGTCGCTCACCGAGGCCGACATCAAATACCTCCTGCCCGAAGGCGCGAGCGACAAGATGCTGCATTATCTCTCGCAGGCTTACCGGAAGCTGACGGCGGGCGAGCGCGGCGCGCGCGGCCTGTGGGGCTATCACGACCTGCGCGACCTTGTGACGGCCGAGAAGTACGGCGACGAAGACGCGCGCGGCGGCGGCTCGGGCGGCAACGCCGGTTCGATTGACGCGCTGCTGTGGCGTCTCGACAATCGTTTCGACCGGCACGATTCGATCTTCTCCGATCACGAGCACATCGAACTCAAGGAACTCTTCCGACCGGGGCGCTGCACCGTCCTGCAACTCTCGGACATCGAACAGCACGAGCAGCAGGTGGTCGTCGCCACGCTTTTGCGCCGCGTCAACAAGGCGCGCATGGCGACCGTGCGCGGCGAGGCCGACACGGCGAGCGAGAGTTTCCTCCCCTACCCCGTCTTCACGCTCCTCGAAGAGGCGCACCGCTTCGCGCCCGCCGGGCAGGCCGTCGTCTCGACCAACATACTCAAGCAGATACTCTCGGAGGGGCGCAAGTTCGGCGTCGGCATCGGCCTCATCACGCAGCGGCCGGGCAAACTCGATCAGGACGTGCTCTCGCAGTGCATGACGCAGGTCATCATGCGCATCGTCAACCCGATTGATCAGGACACGGTGGCGAAATCGGTCGAGGGCGCGGGGCGGCAACTCCTGAACGAACTCCCGGCTCTGACGAAGGGGCAGGCCATCCTGAGCGGCGTCGGCGTCAACACGCCGGTCATGTGCCGCGTGCGCGAACGCCTCACCCGGCACGGCGGCGAGACTTTCGACGCCCCCGACGAGTGGGCGCGCTGGCATTCGGAGAGCGAGCAGCAGCACCGCGAAGAGGACGAGGCCGTCGTCGTCAAACCGGCTTCGACCAAGAAGGTCGAGAAGTTTCGCGGCATTCAGATTTGACCCGAGCGCGCCTGGGCGTGTGCGCTCTAATCTAAGCCGCCGCCGCGCGTTTTCGAGTCGGCGCGCGCCGCCGTAAATTCGCTATTGACTTGCCAACCCGGCAGTAATATCTTCTCGCCACTAAAAGTTTGATCCTGAATCGGCCGTGTGTAGGGACGCCCCGCGCATCGCGCCCGTCCTGACTGTATCCCGCAAGGTCTCTTCAAGATTTTAAAGCGCGGTCGCCCCGGCCGTCGCCACTTGCCCTGGAAGGAGTCCGCCCATGTCACACGATCCGAAGCGCCGTCTTCCTTGCAACCTGTTTCGCCTGTCGCTCGCCGCGACCTGTCTTCTCTGCCTGAACGCGTTCGCCGCCCTGGCGCAGACGACGCCTGCGGGCGACTCCGCGCACAACGCCGGCAGCGCGCCCGCCGCGAAGGCCGCCGCAGCGACCGACGAACAACCGCCCTTTCAGGAATACAAAGGCGTGCGCATCGGCATGGCCGCCGACGAGGCGCGCAAGAAACTCGGCGCGCCGACCGACAAAGGCGACGCGCAGGATTTCTACGTCGTCTCGAATAAAGAGAGCGTGCAGGTGATGTACGACAGCGCGAAAAAGGTGGCCGCCATCGCGCTCATCTACATGAACGCGGGCGACAAAGCTCTGACTCCCAAAGTCGTCATAGGCGAGGAGGTCGAAGCGCGCCCCGACGGCTCGGTCTACAAGCTGGTGCGCTACCCGAAGGCCGGTTACTGGGTTTCGTACAGCCGCACCGCCGGCGACTCGCCCATCGTCTCCGTGACGATGCAGAAGATGAACTGACCGTGAAGCAAGGGATGAAGAAGAATTAATTCATTGATTCATCGGTTCATTGATTCAATGAAGAAATGGATCAATGGATCAATTCTTCTTCATCCCTTAATTCCCTCCCGCATTTGCTTTTACCCGCCCCCGCGATGCTAAGATAAACCAAGCTTGCCCCCAAAGTACGTCCGACGCCGTTCTCTCCCTTCGCACGGCGGTATTTTGTTTACTCTCACGCGAAGTTTTGCGACCAATAGCGCGCCGCCCCGTGCCGGACGCGCCACATTTAGAGGGATAGGGATGCCTAGTTCAACGAAGATTCAAATCTCAGGCCGCGTCGTGGAACTGCTCTCGGCGCGCCGCGACGAAATTCTCAACATCTGGATCAAAGAGCGTCTTGAATCGGAAGACTTCCGCGACGAATTGATCTCCAAGCACGAGTTGCGCCAGCAGTCGCAGCAGATTGTGGAAATGCTGGCGCGCTCTCTACAGGAGGCTGACGCAGGGGACTTCGACGACCCTTCGTTCGACGAACTGCGCGCCTTTCTCAACGAGATTTCGCGCCAGCGCGCCGTCAAGGGCTATACGCCTTCGGAGAACGCCACCTACATCCTCAGCCTTCGCAACGTCGTGCTCCCCATCCTCGCCGAAGACTTCGAGGGCGACATCGTGACGCTCGTCGGCGAGATGGACATCTTCACGCGCCTCTTAGACCGGATGGGGCTGGTGATGGTGGAAAACTTCATCCGCTCGCGCGAGGAGATCATCCGCCAGCAGCGCGCGGACATGCTGGAGTTGTCCACGCCGGTCATCAAAGTGTGGGACAAAATCCTGACGCTCCCCATCATCGGCACGCTCGATTCGCGCCGCGCCCAGATGATGACCGAAGCCCTCCTGCAACGCATCGTGGACACCGGCAGCACGGTCGCCATCCTCGACATCACGGGCGTGCGGACGATGGACACGCTCGTCGCCAACCACCTGATCAAGACCGTCACGGCGGCGCGTCTGATGGGCGCGCGCTGCATCCTGACGGGCGTCTCGCCCTCGATTGCGCAGACGATGGTGCAACTCGGCATCGATCTCACGGAGATCACAACCCGCGCGCAAATGTCCGACGGCATCAAGCTCGCGCTCGAAATGATCGGGCGCAGAGTGGTTTCCGCCGCCGCGCTCTCGCACCTGCGCGCGAACGGCGCGAACCCCTCGACGGATAAAACAGTGACGAGTGACAAGTGACGAGTGACAAGTTAAAGACAAGATTTTTGTTTTAACTTGTCACTCGTCACTTGTCACTCGTCACTGTATTACGGAGTAATGCCCATGAATGGCTCGCAGCGCATCCCGATTCTGAAAGTTGGCCGCGTCCTCGTCGTGCCCGTGCAGGTGGACATGGACGACCAGACCGTGATCGGGTTGCAGGAACGGATTCTGTCGGAACTCGAACGCACGGGCGCGCGCGGCGTCCTGATAGACATCTCGCTTTTGGAGATGGTTGATTCGTTCATCGGGCGCATGCTCTCGGACATCGCGGCGATGGCGCGCATCATGGACGCGCGCACGGTGGTCGTCGGCATCCAGCCGGCCGTCGCCATCACGCTCGTCGAACTCGGCCTCGAACTGCGCGGCGTGGACACCGTCTTAAACGTTGACGAAGGCATCAAACTGCTGCGCGACGAGTTTGGCGCGGACGCCGGGGAGGACGACGAAGAGGACGCGGAATTTCAGGGGGAATGGCATTCTTTTGGAGAGCCGCGCCATCACGCTTGAGTCGGAGCACGACATCGTCGTCGCGCGCGGAGAGGTGCGCGCAATGGCCGTCGCGCTCGGCTTCCGCCTGATTGACCAGACACGCCTCGCTACGGTCGCCTCGGAACTCGCGCGCAACATCATCAAATACGCCGGGCGCGGCCAGGTCATCGCGCAGCCCACGCGCCACGCCGACGGGCGCGCGGGCTTGCGGCTCATCTTTGAAGACTCCGGCGCGGGTATCCCGAACATCGAAGCCGCCATGCGCGACGGCTTCTCCACCGGCCGCGGACTCGGGCAGGGGTTGCCCGGCTCGCGCCGCCTCGCACACGAATTCGAGATCGAATCCTCCGCCGAACGCGGCACGCGCGTCACGGTCGTGCGCTGGACATGAAAAGCAGAGGTCAGAGGTCAGAGGTTAGAGGTCAGTGGAAACTGTCTTCTCCAACCTCTGGCCTCTGACCTCTGGCCTCTGAGTTTATGAGAGTCATTCAGTCAATGGAGGTCAGGGACGAGGCGCAGGTGGGCGCGGTGCGCCGCGCCGTTCACGCTTACGCGGGCGAGATCGGTTTCACCGAGCGCGAGTTGGCCGAGATTGACATCGTCGTGCAGGAGGTGGGGACGAACGCGGCGCGCTACGCGGCGGGCGGCGGGCAGATTCATTTCACCGACACGCTCGGCGCTGAACCGGGGCTGGAACTCTTCTACACGGATCGCGGCCCCGGCATCCACGATCTCGACCGCGTCGTGCGCGACGGCGTCTCGACCGGCGGTTCGCTCGGCGCGGGACTCGGCGCGGTGCGCCGCCTGATGGACGAGTTTGAAGTCTACTCGACGGTGCGGAGCACGGCACGGCTCGCGTCGCTCTCGCGCCGGACGACGCACGGCACGGCGCTTCTCCTGCGCAAGTGGGTCACGGCCGCGCGCCTCTCCGACAAGACGCACGCGGCGACCGCGCGGCGCATCGGCGTGTGGACGCGCCCGCACCCGCAGGAAGACCAAAACGGCGACGCCTATTTCGTTCGCCGACGCGCCGGGCAAACGTTGCTCGCCGTCGTTGACGGGCTGGGTCATGGGCAGGGGGCGCACGAGGCTTCGCGGGTCGCGCTCTCGGTGCTCGCGGACTGGCAGGGCGAGGGCTTGGAAGAAATATTCGGCGCGGCGCACGCGGCGCTTCGCCCGACGCGCGGCGCGGTGATGGGCGCGTGCATTCTCGACGCGGTGCGCGGCACGTTTCAATATGCGGGCGTGGGCAACATCGAAGTGCGCGCCTTCAACGCGCCCGAACCCGTGCGCCCCATCTCGAACAACGGCACGCTCGGCGCGCGGATGAACAAGGTGCGCGTCTGGTCGTATGCGTGGGCGGAAGGCGCGTCGGTCGTGCTGGCGTCGGACGGCGTCAGCGCGTCCTGGGACATGAGCGATTATCCCGGCCTGTTGCAGCACAGCCCGCAACTGCTCGCGGGCGTACTGATGCGCGACTACGGCCGCGATACGGACGACGCGACCGTGCTCGTCGCCCGGTGAGTTTCAAGTTTCAGGTTTCAGGTTAAAGAACATGAACCCCGGAAACCGAACTTTCGAGTTCAGGAACGCGTAACCTCAGACTTGAGACTTGAAACCTGTTACCTGAAACCTATTATGGAAGGCATTGATACCATCCGGCTCGGAGACATCTACGTGCGGCGCGAGGCCGACATCGTGAAGGTGCGCGAACGCGTGCGCCGACTCGCGCGCGAGATGCGTTTCGACACCACCACGCAGATCAAGATCACGACCGCCGTCTCCGAACTCACGCGCAACATCTACGAGTATGCCGGGAGCGGCGCGATCACGCTGGCCGTCGCCGTCCGCAAGGACGGGGCGGGCGCGGCCGGCTTGCAGATCACCGCCCGCGACGATGGCCCCGGCATTGACGAAGCGAGTCTGCGCGCCATCATGCGCGGCCGGTACAGTTCGCCTTCGGGGCTGGGCGTCGGGCTGACGGGAACGCGCCGCCTGATGGACGAGTTCGAGATCGAATCGAGCGAGGGCGCGGGCACGCGCGTCACGACCGTCAAGTGGCTGCCGCCCGCCGAGGCCGCCACGATCAAAGGGCGCGTGAACGCGCTGCGCGAGGATTTCAACGCGGAAGACACGGAATCCGCCGTGGAAGAACTCGCGCGCCAGAACCGCGACTTCGTCCGCATCCTCGGCGAACTCGAAGAGAAGCGCGAAGAACTCGAACGCCTCAACGGGCAACTCACCGCCTCGAACGCGGAACTGAACGAGGCCAACATGCGCCTGCGCGAACTGGCCGAGATGCGCGAAGAGTTTCTCGCCCTGACCACGCACGACCTGCGCTCGCCCCTGACGGTCATTAGCGGCGTCATCAGTTTCTTCACCTCCGGCCGCCTCGGCGAACTCTCGCCCGAACAGAAGAACATGGTGCGGATGATGGAGCGCAACACGCAGAACCTGATCGAACTCGTCAACGACCTGCTCGACGCCGCCAAACTCGAATCCGGCACGCTCCAACTCGAACTCGTAGACGTAAACCTGCGCGCCCTCGTCGGCGAAATCTGTGAATCCATGGCGCAACTCGCGCGCGAAAAGGGTCTGACGCTCACGGCGGAGGCCGCGCAAGGCGATTTGCCGAACGTCGTGCGCGCCGACCGCGCCAAACTCCGGCGCGTCATCGTCAACCTGCTCTCGAACGCTTTGAAGTTCACGCCCAGAGGCGGGCACGTCTCAGTGCGCGTCGAACTGGCGGGCGACAATCTGGCGCGCATCGCGGTTGCGGACACGGGCGTCGGCATCGCGAAAGACGATCTGCCCGTGCTCTTCGACAAGTACGAGCAGGCGCGACACCGCGCCACGCGCGGCGAGAAAGGCACGGGACTCGGCCTCTACATCACGCGCCAACTCGTCGAACTCCACGGCGGCATGATCAGCGTCGAGTCCGAAGTCGGGCGCGGCTCGACTTTTTCTTTCACGCTTCCGATTACGAATATTGAAAATGTTGCTTAATGTAAGTCGGGCGCGATGTATTTAATGGAGGGCGTATGTTCGGAACCATTATTATCGCTGTTGTGATGCTTTTCCAGTTCAGCCCTGCCGGTCATCCACCAGCTTTGGTGAACACACAAGAGAGAGACGCTTGCTCGATTCTTTCTCACCTCAAGGCGGAATTTCAGAAGCGCAATCCTAACATCGCGCATGTCAAAATAATTGATGCGCGTCCGACCCTCACAGAAATACCTAAATATCTGGTTCTGGGCTGGGGCATCCGTGCCGACCGCGCCTTCAAAGGTAACTTCGAGGATGAGTTGTTCGGGCTGTTCCTGGTAGACGGGTCTTTATCCAGGGTGGAAAAGGTGTTGGATTTCATCCCGACTCCGCGTTGGTATGATACAGAGATGAGGATAATAAGTGTGGATGCCACTAAGGCTGTGGTGGAGGCCAAGGGAGAGACTTATGGTATCAAGTCGTTGCGACGCGAATATATTATGTACAACGAGGGTCGCATATCTCCCCTCACGCCTAACAAATCGCCCAAACGAACGGATCAGTAGGGTAGCCGCTTATCTGCAAAGACGGTGCGGCGTCAGTTAGTTCCAGCACAGACCCTAATTTATCAGGCTTTAGCTATACACTTTGATCATAAAAATTTCGTCGGCATAAAATATGCACTATCACTTGATCGGAATTTGCGGGACGGCGATGGCCTCGCTCGCAGGGATGCTACAGGCGCGCGGGCACAAGGTGACGGGGTCGGATCAAAACGTCTACCCGCCGATGTCAACTATGCTCGCGGAGCTTGGGATCGAGGTGATGCAGGGCTACGCGCCCGAGCATCTCGAACCCGCGCCGGATTGCGTGGTCGTCGGCAACGCGCTCTCGCGCGGGAACGCGGAGGTCGAAGCGACGCTCACGCGCCGCCTGCTCTACCGCTCGCAGGCCGAGGTGGTCAAGGAGGAGTTCATCCGCGGGCGGCGTTCGCTCGTCGTGGCGGGCACGCACGGGAAGACCACGACGACGAGCATCGCCGCGTGGGTGCTGGAAGTGGGCGGGCTGAATCCTTCGTTCCTCGTCGGCGGCGTGGTGCAGAATTTCGGCGCGAGTTTTCGCGTCGCCGCGAGCGACTATTTCATCATCGAGGGCGACGAATACGACACGGCCTACTTCGACAAGGGGCCGAAGTTCATGCACTACCTGCCGGAACTGGCCGTCGTCGGCAACATCGAATTCGACCACGCGGACATCTATCAAGACCTCGCGCACGTCAAGCTCGCCTTCCGCCGCCTGATGAATCTCGTGCCCTCGACGGGGCGGCTCATCGCCGGTTGGGACAGCCCGAACGTGCGCGAAGTGGTCGCCGAATTCGGCGCGAACCTCCACACACAACTCGAAACCTTCGGCACCTCGGACGACGCGCGTTGGCAGGCGCGCGACATTGATCCGTCGGGTGAACTGACGCGCTTCCGCGTCTTCCGGGAGGGGCGCGAGTGGGGCGAATTCCAGACGACGCTCATCGGCGACTTCAACGTGCGTAACTGCCTCGCCGTCATCATCGCGGCGGACGCGTGGGGCGTCGAGCGCGCGGCCATCGCGGAAGCTCTCGCCACCTTTAAGAGCGTGCGGCGGCGCATGCAGGTGCGCGGCCACGTAGGGGGCGTGACGGTGATTGACGACTTCGCGCACCACCCGACGGCCGTGCGTGAAACCCTGCTGGCGCTGCGCCAGAAGTACCGCGAGGGACGGCTCGTCGCGGTCTTCGAGCCGCGTTCGACCTCTTCGCGCCTCGCCGTCTTCCAGAAAGATTACGTCGCCGCGCTCAAGCAGGCCGACCGCGTCGTCGTCGCCTCGGTCTTCAACCCCGACACGCTGACGCAGTTCGGCGCGCTGCTCGATACCGGCGAGTTGGCGGCCGGGGTTTCGGCCGAAGGCACGCCCGCCGATTCAATCGAAGGCGCGGACGAGATCGTGCGCCGCCTCGCGCCCGAACTCCGCGCGGGCGACACGGTCGCCATCATGTCCAACGGCGGCTTCGGCGGCATCCACGACAAACTGCTCGACGCCCTGAAAAGCCGTTAGCCATCAGCCCGTGCGTTTTCGGACGCCTGTCCCGTCGTCACACGCCCCCCGTCGAAAGAACCCGAGGCTCTTTCGACGCATCTAAACCGGCATGAAGAAGTTAGTTTTACTGGCCTGCGCGGCGCTGCTCGTCGTCGCGCTGAAGCACCTCGACCGCACCGGCTTCCCCGCCGCGCGCCACGCCACGCTGCCCTTCAAGGTTGCCCTGCTGTACGCGAAGGAGGCCGACCGCGAGTTGAGCATGCCCGTCGAGGGCGTCTCCGTCAGGCAGATCAATAACTCCTGGCACGCGCCCCGCGCGGGCGGTCGCCTCCACGAGGGACAGGACATCTTCGCCGCGCGCGGCACGGCAGTCCGCCCGGCGGCGGACGGCTACGTCGTTCGGGTCGGGGAGAATTCTCTGGGCGGCAACATCGTGTTCGTCGCCGGCGCGGGCGGACGCACCTACTACTACGCCCACCTCGATTCTTACGCGCCCGGCCTCGCCGTGGGCGAGTACGTCACGCCGGAGTCCGTGCTGGGCTACGTCGGCACGACCGGCAACGCCGCGGGCACCTCGCCGCACCTGCACTTCGGCGTCTACGCGGCGGGCGCGGCCGTCGATCCTTTGCCGCTCCTCACCGACAGTCCGGGGTAGCACGCTTTACGGGCGTCGCGCGCTGCCCACACAATTTAAATAAACATTTGTAACGGCGTTGAAGTGTGGCGGGAGTAGAAGAGAGTCGGTCGTGTTCGGACGCGCTGGGGAGGTGGTTACAACTTGAAAGAGTTTTCGATGTTCGAGCTAGCCTTGCAGACCGCAAAGGATTTCCAACTCGAAGACCTCGGCAACGTCGCAATCGTCTCACGAAAAACTTTTGACGAATGCCCGACATTCGGCTTTCGCACGAAAGTTCCATGCCTCGAATACGTGAGCCTGTTGATCGAGAACGCGCTGCTCCTGCGCACGCACCGCGAGGGGCGCGTCTACGCGGGTTTCGAGAAGCTGTCGCGTATGGAATATGTGGCGGATCGTTTCCTGCGCATCTCCGACGTATCGGAGCGCGTCTACATCTTCGGCGTCCCGGACTGGAAGCCGCCGCGCCATCCGAACCTGGGCGTGGTCAAGTTGAAGCCCGGCACGAAACTCGCGCGCGAGTGGTTCGTCATCGCCCATTCCAATAAGTACAACGCCGCGCTCGTCGCCATAGACGAAGACGGCTTCGATACGCCCGTCCTCGACGAACGCAACTTCCGCTCATTCAAATCCACCGACCCGGCAATCGTCGCCCGCCTCGCCGCCGCCGCCGAAGATTTAATTGACCAGTCAGCCGGCACTTCAAGTTAATGGCGCGGCGGGAGAGACCTGCGCGCACGGCCTCGTTTCAATTCAAACGACTCTTTTTCGACGCGCGGACGCGCGCTCTCCGCCTCATTGTCCGTGCCTGGTCGTCGCCGCCGTAGCAGCGCGAACGCCCCGGCCGCCGCCGCGGCCAACAGCAGACGCTTGCGGTTCGGGTAAGGTTCGAGGTGGCGCGTGAAGGGGCTGAAGTTGGTCGAACGGTGCGTGTACTCGCCCGTCGTCGCGCCCGCCTCGTTCATCGGCGTGAACAGGTTGTCGCCGGGGCGGGCGGGTTCGTCTCGTTGCTGGAGTTTGAAGGCCGCGCCACCCGCGAGCATGAGACGGTCTAAGAGCGTCGGGCTGATGCGCTGCAACACGGTGAGGACTTTGCCGCCGTCGCCGGCCACGATGTCGCGCACCGGATGCGCGGCGGCGTAGAGAATCGCCTCGGCCACCAGCGACGGCTCGTAGACGGGAAACATCGCGCGCGGCTCGACCGACATGCGCGTGCGCGCGTGGTTGTAGTAGGGCGTGTTGATGACGGCGGGCTGGATGAGCGTCAGATGTACCCCTGCGCGTTCGTGTTCGAGTTCCATCCTGACGGCTTCGGTGAAGCCTTTGACGGCGTGTTTCGTCGCGCAATAAGTTGACTGCAAAGGCACGGCGCGATCCGAGAGCACCGAGCCGACGTTGACGATTGCGCCGCCCCCTGCGCGACGCAGGTGAGGCAGCGCGGCCTTCATGCCGTAGATCGTCCCCAGCAGATTCACCGCCACGATGCGCTCGATCTCTTCGAGACTGATCTCTTCGATTGTGCCGTACTCGCTCACCGCCGCGTTGTTGATCCAGGTGTCAATGCGCCCGAAGCGGCCGGCGGCCTCGTCCGCGAGCCGGAAGACTTGCGCCGCGTCGGCCACGTCCGTCACGACGGGGAGGGCGCGGCCGCCCGCCGCCTCCACCGCGCGCGCCGCCGACCCCAACGCCTCCTCGTTTCGCGCCGCCAGCGCGACGGATGCGCCGCGCCGCCCGAACTCAATCGCCGTCGCCCGCCCGATGCCGCTCGACGCGCCCGTCAAGACGACGACCTGCTCGCCCAGTGGTCTCAACATAATTTCCCCTTGTCAGTTGTCGGTTGTCGGTTGTCAGTTGTTTTTGTCGGTGGTTGGATGCTCGATCCTGCTCCTTAGCTATCGGGTTTGGCAGCCACATGCAACGGACAACTGACCACGGACTATTGACTACTCAATCGCGTTCGCTCGCCGGTCGGCCTGAGAGCGTGTTGGGTGCGTCGAGGTGCGCACCTTCGTGGACGGCCACGCCGAGCCGTTCGACGAGTTCGCCGCCGAGCCAGCCGGTGAACAGAGACAGCCCCACGCCGAGCATCGAGAGGACGAGGGCGACTGTCTCCGGCGCGTGGTTGGCCGTGTCGCGCCTGAGCCACCAACTCAGGCCGAAGAGGATGAGCACCACGTCGTTGCCGA
>DATHAZ010000215.1:0-3725 GCA_035296445.1 Pyrinomonadaceae bacterium
CGGGGTACTCATGCACCGCCTCGGAGAATGAGCAGAAGATGACGCCGTGCTTTTTCAGTTTCTCTTTATAAGTCGTCGCCACCGAGACCGAGTCAAAGACGGCATCAACCGCCACGTTCGCCAGTTGTTTCTGCTCGGTCACAGGGATGCCGAGTTTCTCGAAAGTCTTGATCAACTCGGGGTCAACTTCGTCCATGCTCGCCAACGTGGGCTTCTGCTTGGGCGCGCTGTAATAGATGATGTCCTGATAATCAACTTTCGGATAGGTGATGTTCGGCCAGTGCTGCGGTTCTTCCATCTTCAGCCAGTTGCGATAGGCTTTCAGACGAAATTCGAGCATGAACTCCGGCTCGTTCTTCTTCTCCGAAATGAGCCGGATGGTCTCCTCGCTCAGGCCGCGCGGGATCATGTCCGACTCGATGTCGGTCACGAAACCGTATTTGTATTCCTTGTTGGTCAGTAATTCGATTGAACTCATCTTTGTCTCTTATCCAACCCTTAAACTTGTAATCTGTTCCGCCGAAGTTTCGCCCCGTTCGTTCACGCGCGCTTGTGCGTCGTTTGATGCGACAGCGAACTTATCTGGTGCAGCGTCGTCTCGACGTTCGACTCCGTGCCCAAAAGCTGCGCCAGCGTGATGCTCGCCATCGCCCGCTGCACGACATCGTGCAGGCCGACGATCACGGGGCGAATGCCGCAGTTGCCCGTGTGGACGCAGGCGTCGAGGACGCCCGTGTAGCTGTTGCAATGGCTCGCCAGCACGTCTTCGTCGAGCACCTTGATGATCTCGTCGAGGTGTATCTCGGAAGCCGCGCGCGCCAGACGATAGCCGCCTTTCGTGCCGCGAATCGAAGTCACCAACCCGGCCTTGTTCAAAATCCAGAGCAACTTGCCCGCGTTCGCCGTCGAAATGCCCTCGCGCTCGGCGATCTGCGTGAGCGTCAGGTATTCGCCCTCGCCGAGCGGCGCGAGTTGCAAGAGGCAGCGCAATCCATATTCTTCCTGTGCGGAGACTTTCATGTAAACCGCTCCAACGCCAGCAATTACCGAGTTACGTAGAGATTATACGGATACCTTACTTTTTAGTCAAGATTAGACCGAATGGTGCTATTGAGTTGGCCGCGCCCCCATTCAGGAATATTGACCGCCCCTGCCGGTGGCGTTACAATCGCACGCGCTCGACGCGTTCGCTTGTCAACGTCAACTTGACCCCCGACCCGCGATCACCGCCGCCGCTAAAAACCCCCATGTCTATTTTCAAAAATTTTTCCTTCGCGCCCTATCTTCTGCGCCGCTGGTACTGGGTGTTCACCATCCTATTGACGCTCGTCATCTGGGGCTTGCTCGCCCTCGCGCTCAAGCCCATCGAAGACCGCGCCGGAACTTACGCGACGCGACCCTACGGTTACATGACCGGCATGGAGGACTCGGCGCTGGACGTGCTTTTCCAGTTGCGCGACGTGCGCCGCCCTGAACTGCGCGAACGCGGGCGGCAAGAGCCGATCACGATCATCGAGGTTGACGAGAATTCGATCAAAGAGTCGAAAGTGCGCCTGCAAAAGTGGCCGCGCAGTTGGTATGCGCGCTTGATTGACCGCGCCACGGAAGGCGGCGCGAACACCATCGGACTCGACCTTTATTTGAGCGAAGAGGGCGGCATCTCCTCCGAGGACAAGGCGGCGGATCAGAAGATGGTGGAATCGCTCGCGAACGCCGGAACCGTCGTGCTCGCACAGAAACTCGAAGCGGGCGGATCGGAGTCCATCACACCGTTGCCGATGTTTGCCGACAACGCTTATCTCGTCGGCTTTGTAGACCTGCCGCACGAGAGCGACCGCTTCGTGCGCGTCGGCCAACTCTTAAAGGTCTCGAAGAAGCCGGACGGGACGGTCGAAGAGCAGTTCAGTTTCGCCACGCAGATCGCGCGCGGCTTCACCGAGCAGGCGCTTGAGGGCGTGCCCAGCGAGAACAAGTTGAAACTCGGCGACCGCGTGCTGCCGCTGCGCAACGATCTCAACTTACAAATTGACTTTCGCGGACGCTCGCCCGCCTTCACGCGCGTCTCGGCCAGAGACATTTTGTGCGAGGAGTTTCAACGCGCCCTCACCCCGGAACTGAATTGCGCGGAACGCCCGAAGCCCTCGGACGAACTCTTCCGCAACCGCATCGTGCTCATCGGCGCGACCAACAACGATGCGCCCGACCTCTTCACTACTTCATACTACCTGCCCAAACAAGTGTTTCGCCCGCTCCTGCAAATGTTCGACCAGAACTTACCCACGCTGCCGAAACTGATGCCGGGCATCGAAGTCCACGCCAACATTCTGGCGACGATTCTCTACGGCAAATATCTCGTCCGCCCGACATACCGGCAACAGTTATTGATGCTGCTCGTACCAATCGTGCTGGTCGCGCTGGCGATCTTCTGGCTGCGCGCGCTGTGGGGATTTCTGGCGACGATAATCGTCGCGGCGGCGACGCTCGCGATCTCTTCGTGGGCGTTCAACACGCACGGGGTCATCCTCCCGCTGGCAAGCGCGGAACTGGGCATCCTCGGCATACTCGCGCCTTCGGGCTTCCTGCTCCGCTACGCGCACGAGCGCGCCGTGCGCGACGCGACCGAGGCCGAGCGCGCTGCCATCATGGACATCTTCTCGAAATGCGTCTCGCCCGAAGTGGCCGACACGCTCTGGCAGCAGCGCGGCGATCTGTCCATCGCGGGCGAGCGGCGCATCGTCACGCTCATTTTCACGGACATACGCGGTTTCACCACCCTCTCCGAGTCGGTTGACTCAGCCGTCGTCGTCGAGTGGTTGAACGAGTACTTCAGCCGGATGCATCGCATCGTCGCTTCCTACGGCGGCCACATCAACAAGTTCATCGGCGACGGCCTGATGATCGTCTTCGGCGCGCCCATTGATCGCGGGCAGAAACTCGAAGCGCGCGCGGCCGTGGCGTGCGGGTTGGAGATGCTCGCAGAGGTCGAGCGCATCAACGAGGAATGGAAGCACAAGGATCGCCCGCAGATTGCCATCGGCGTCGGCGTCCACACGGGCGAGGCGACGTGCGGCGTGGTGGGCGCGGAAGGCCGCCTCGAATACACCATCATCGGCGACACCGTGAATCTCTCGGCGCGGCTGGAATCAACGACCAAAGAGAAGGGCGTGCCGATTCTGATCAGCGACTCGACCGCCGCGCTGCTCGGTATTGATTATGAAATGGAGCCGCTCGGCGACGTGAAGGTCAAGGGCAAGAACCAGAGCACCGAAGTGTTCACCGTGAAGAAGAACACGCGGAAGCCTACGGCTGCCGCGTCTAAAAAGGGCGAGCCGCAGGCGACGGTGTGAGTCGTTAGCAGAAAGTCGGAACGCGAATTCGAGAGGCGAAGTTGAAAGGGCGCGGAGAAGAGATGACTTCTCCACGCCCTTCTCTCAACACGGCCTCCGGCTCTCCGCTTCGAGCCATCTTCACTTCCGCCACTCGTCAATCAGAGACGCGACCAGCCCCGTCCAGCCCGTCTGGTGCGACGCGCCGAGTCCCATGCCGGTATCGCCGTGGAAGTATTCGTAGAAGAGGATGTGGTCGCGCCAGTGCGGGTCGTTCTGAAATTTGCCATACCAGCCGTGCGCGGCGCGGCGGTTCTGTCCGTCGCGCGTGAAGAGTTTGATGAGGCGGTCGGCGAAACCATGCGCCATGTCGTTGAGCGTCACGTTCGGTTCGCCCTC
>DATHAZ010000216.1:0-13967 GCA_035296445.1 Pyrinomonadaceae bacterium
AGTGCGAGCAGGACGAATATGCCGCCGGAGATAAACACGAAAGCCCCCTTGATTCGATGAACGTTCTTATTGCATAAGGACTCGCAGGGAGCCTGATTATGCCCGTTTTCGGTACGAAAGATGATTAACGTAGAGAACTCAGGCAGACTGCGTGCCAGTGCCGCTTGCTTACTCCCGGCGTTAGGCGGGTCGTGGTAGGATCGGTGCATTACCGCTGTCAATATCTAAAGGCCGGTCATCAGGGTTATATCGGGAGGGGAATCTGCACATGAGTGTGAAAGACAAATTTACGCCCGAGGAATGGAAGAGCCTGCTTCGCGCGCCGATGCTGACGGCCTACGCCGTCGCAGGGGCCGCACCGAGCAAGCAGGAGGACTTCGCGCTAGAGATGGGGGCGGTCGCCGAAGGAATCTTCGAGGGCGAAGGCCGGGCGGCGAAAGGCTCCGTACTGGAGGCGGTCATCGCCGACATCTATGCCAATGCCAACGACGAGCAGCGCGGCCGGACGGAGAAACTCTCGCCCGACGAAGTCAAAGGCCGTGCGCTCGACACCTGCCGGGCGGTGGACGGATTGCTGCAAGGAAAGGTCAGCGCGGACGAGGCGTATGAATACAAGAGGTGGATATTAGTCGTGGCCGAGAAAGTCGCGGCGGCTGCAAAAGAAGGAGGGCTTTTCGGGTTCGGCGGCGAGCAAATCAGCGGAAGCGAGATCGCGACCATCAACGAAATCGGCGAGGCCATCGGCATCTGAGCATGGACTTCCCAACGTCGTGAAGCCGGAGCACTAACCCGGACACCGCTCGAAGCCCACAAGGAACGGGCGCGCAAACTCGTTTGAGTTTACGCGCCCGTTCCAATGTTCACTCACTTTAAAAGTTGAGCTTCAAACCGAACTGGAACTGCCGCGGGTCGTAGGCGGCGGTCGGTTGGCTGTAATAGAGGCCGCTGCTGCTGCGCTCGTTGCGCGCGTTCACCACGTTGAAGAACGGGTTGGCGGCGGCTTCGTTGAAGCGGTTGAAGAGGTTGAAGCCCTCGGCGATGATGTCGAGCCGCAGGCGTTCGCCGAGGCGGACGGCGCGCGAGACGCGCAGATCGAGCGACGCGTAGCCGTGCGTGATCCCGGCGTTGCGGCGCAGGTTGCCGGTCGAGAGGAAGGGCGGCACGAAGAGCGTGCCGTCGGCGGCGACGCTCGGCCGGTCGTTCGAGCTTTGCAGGTCGGCGTTGGCGTCCGAGCCGGTGATGATGTTGAAGGGGCGACCCGACGACAACTCAAGGATCGGAGCGATGGTGAAGTCGGCGAAGAAGCGTCTGACGCCGCTGTCCGAACCGCGCCAACTGACGGGCGAGGTGGCGACGCCGCTGAAGACGAAACGATGCCGCTGGTCGAAGAGCGAATCGGAACGCTCGGCCGCGAAGTTGCGGTTGTCCTGCGGCTTCAAGAGAGTCTGTAAGTCCGAAGAGTCGTCAATGGAGTGCGACCAGGTGTAGGAGGCGAGGAACTGGAAGTTGTTCGAGAAGCGTCGCTTGGCTTCCAGCGTCATCGCGTTGTAGTTGGAGTTGCCGTCCGAGACCTGCGCGCTCACGTCGCCGAAGGGCGAGATGAGGCCGGGCGTGCGCACCGAGCCGTTGATGGCCGCGTTGAAGACGGCGGGCGAGACCGCGCCGCCCGTCACCGACGTGACGAAGAAGTAGTTCGGCGCGTTGGGACGGAAGAAGTTGGCCGCCAGCGGGCTGACGATGGTCTGACCCGAAACGTTGTTGACGGCGACCAGGCCGGGAATGCGCACCGTGAAGAGCGCGTTCGAGGCCGTCGGGATGGGGAACAGCACGGCCTCGCCGAAGCTCTGAGGCGCGCGGCCGTTGGCGAGACACGCGGCGCGCGCCGCGCCGAGCGACTCGGGGCAGATCACCGGATTGCCGACGGCGAAGCGGCGGAAGTTTTCCACGAGCAGTTCGGTTTGCGGCGCGTTCACGTCGCGCGGGTGCGGCAGGTGGTGCGCGCCGACGAAGATGTAGCTGGCGGAGACGGACATGTTCTTCGTCAACTGCCGTTCGAGCGTGACGTTGGCCTGATTGGCGTAGGCGTATTGGAAGTCCTGCCCGACGGCGAGCGTGAAAGGCAGGATCGGGCCGAAGCCGGGGAACGTCTGGTCGTTGAAACGCAGTTGGCCTCTCAGGTATTGCGAACTCGCCGCCACGCCGGGCGTGACGCCGGGGACGACCGTGCCCTGAAAGATTTGGAGCAGGTTGAGCGTCGCCGTCGGCGCGGGGCTGCCGGGCAGGACGGTGGTGAACTGCTGCTGCTGCGCGGCGTCGGCGATGTCGGAGTTGAAGGCGATGGCGAGCAACGGGTGGTCGTAGAAAAGGCCGTAGGCGGCGCGGAAGACCGTCTTCCCGTCGTTCGTCAAATCCCACGCGAGGCCGACGCGGGGCGCGAAGTTGTTGGTGTCGCGGGGAAAGCCCTGCTGGACGCCGAGGACGTTCTGCGCCGCGTTCAAATCCGCGGCCGAGAGGTTGATGCCCGAGAGCGGATCGGTGAAGCCGTTGGTCGGGATGGTCTCTGTGAGTTCAACGTCGTAGCGCAGGCCGTAGTTGAGCGTCAGGTTGGGTCTGACCTTCCACGAATCCTGTGCGAAGAAGGCAAGCGGCTTGTTCTTCAAGGTGCTGTTCGGATTGCCGAAGCCCTGAATGAAGACGCCGGGGATGCCCGCGCCGTAAGCCTGCACGGGCGTGAGCGAGGGCGCGTTCGCGGGCAGGCCGGGGATGAAACCGGCGGCGAGCGTGCCGCCCGACACTTCGCCGAAATTGAAGAGGCCGGGGAAGTTCAACTCGAAGATGGCCTCCACGTCAACGAAGTTGATGTCCGCGCCGAACTTGAAGTTGTGGTTGCCGGGCAGCCAGTTGATGTTGTCCGTGAGTTGGAAGCGTTTCTCGGTGCGGTCAACGGGCGAGAAGGGGTTAGAGCCGATGAAGGCCGCGCCGGAAATCTGGATGGCCGCGCCGGGGACTTGTGAATCGAACTTGGCCTTGCGGCGTCCGAAGTTGAAGCGCGCTTCGTTGACGACGCGCGGGGAGAGGGTCGAGGTCAGCGAGGTGACGAAAGACGTGTCCCTGATCTCTTGAATGCCGGTGCGCGAAAAGTCGTTTTGTCCCAAGACCTGATTTTGCGACTCGTCCTGAATGCCGGTCAGGTCGCTCGGGTTGAAGCCGAAGCGTATCGTCAATTGGTTCGACTGATTGATCTGGTGATCGCCGCGCACGGAGAAGAAGCTGGTGGCCTCCGAGATCGGGAAGATGCGCGCGAGACTGTTGAGCGGGCGGAAGCCGATGGGCTGACCGGCCTCATTGACGGTCGTGAAGCCAGGCGTGACGCCGTTGTTCGCGGCCGTCGGAACGGGCGCGCCGGACAGGAAGAAGCGTCCGCCGATGGTCTGCCCCGCCGGGATCGCGCCGCCGATGCTGCGCAAGCTGCTCGCGCCGTTCAGGCCGATCTGTCCACCGGAAGAGGCGAAGGTGGCGTAGGTCAACGCCGCGCCGATCAGATTGGCGTTGCCGGTCGCCGCGCCGGTGTTGAGTTGGGTGGTGATGAAGGCGGCCTGCTGCGGCGTCAGGTTGGTGAAGGTGTTCGCCAGTGGCACGAACGGGAAGGCCGTGCCGGGGCCGACCGACAGGCTCGATGTCATGTTGCCCACGACATCGGAACTGAAGAAGGCCGACTCCTGCCTGCGACGCTGCTCGAAGGCGGCGAAAAAGAAGGTGCGGTCGCGTTTGATGGGGCCGCCGAGCGTCGCGCCGTATTGTGCGCGGGTGAAGGGCGGGTCTTCGATGGGCGCGAAGGCGTTGCGCGCCTGAAAGCTCTTGTGGCGGAGAAAGCCGAAGAGGTTGCCGCGAAAATCGTTCGAGCCGCTCTTGGTAACGACGTTGACGATGCCGCCGGTGGCGCGTCCGAACTCGGGCGCGTAGGAGTTAGTCGCCACCTGAAACTCCTGCACGGCCTCCTGCGAGACGGTCGAGCGCGACGCGTTGATCGAGTTGTCGGTGTTGTCCGCGCCGTCAACCTGCACGAGCGTGGAGCGTCCGCGCTGGCCGCCGATGTTGAGGCCGGAGGATGGGGCGGGGCCGATGGGGCGGTCGTTGCCGCGATTAACCGTCGAGATGGTCGTGGCGATGCCGAGATAGTCTCTCTGGTTGACGGGGAGATTCTCGATGCGCGTGGATTCGATGGTGTTGGTGACGGCGGTGCGCGACGTTTCCACGATCTCCGTGGTCGCGCCCGTGATGGTCACGGTCTCGCTGACTTGCCCGGCGGCGAGCGGCACGTCGAGGTCTGCGCGCTGCCCGACGGTGAGCGTGAGCGAGGGAATGTTGGCGCGCGAGAAGTTCGTCGCTTCCACCGTCACCTCATAGTCGCCCGGCGGCAGGTTGGTGATCTGGTAAAAGCCCTCGTCGTTGCTCTGCGCGGCGCGCGTCAGGTTGGTGGCCTTGTTGCGCGCGGTGACGGTCGCGTTCACGACGACCGCGCCCGCCGCATCGCGCACGAAGCCTTGCAGGTCGGAGGCGTTTGATTGCGCCTGCGCGAAGGCCATGCCCGCGCTCGTGAGCGCGAACAGGCAGGCTAAGACGAGGCGGATGGGGGTCGGGCACAGCCGCACGGGGAATGCACGCATGTTTATATTCTCCTCAAACGTAAATTAGGGCTTCAGCTTATTTGCAGCAGGAGACGAAAGATCGTGCGCCGCGTCGGACGACGGGCGCGACGGGTTCGACGACAGGCAAGAACCGGGTCGGCGGGAAACTTCGTGGAAACGAAATACCCGCGAGGCTTGCGCCGTGAGCGAAACCAAATACCACGCCGACTTTGTACCCCAAAACACACACGCGTGGCAAGAGGTAAACGGTTACGCCCGCCACGCTCTGAGAGTTTCGCCGCGCCCTTCAACTACCGAGCCTGACGGGCGCATCAGACCCGGCATTTCCGAACAGCAATATGAGCATGTCTACGCTCACTACCCGTCAACTCCACTCCTTCAAACCCCCTGCTACGCGGGACGCGTCGCATGCGCCAACGCGCGACGCACGCGCTCGCTCACGCCGAGCGCAAAGATGGCCGCCTCGGTCGCCACGCGCGGCGCGAAAGCCGCGCGCCTCAGCCACGAGCACACGCGCAGGCGCGGCGCGAATCTCTCTCGATAGCGAGCGCGGTAATCCGCCGCCAGCGGCGTGAAGCCGCCGCCTGTGCGCAAACCCGGCAACGCGCGCACGACGCACGCGCCCGCCAGTTCGCCGCTCTCCAAAGCCATCAACATGCCGCTCCCCGTGAACGGGTCAATGAAGGAGGCCGCGTCGCCCACCGCGAGCAACCCTTCGCACGGAATCAACTCGCGCCGCCCGAAACTCTCCAACGCCACCGCCAGCCACTCCGAACTGACGCGTGCGCCGCGCAAAGTCTCCGCCGCGCGCGCGTTCGACATCACGATCTCACGCATCACGCGCTCGGCGTCGCTCGCACGCGCCCGCACGTCGCGCGCCGCCACGATGAAACAGAGATTGCTCAAGCCCTTTTCCACACGGCTCAAACCGCCGTAGCCGCCGCGATAAAAATAGATTTCGCAGACGCCCTCGCCGCCCGACGCATTTTCCAGATGCGCCTTGAACGCCACGAGCGGCATTCGCTTCGACGGCGACGATGCCCCGCCTGCCCTCATCTCGTTCGCCCCGTTCGCCCCGTTCGTCTTCGACGCCGCCTCGACGCGCCGCGCTAAAACACGCGCGCGCCCCGTCGCGTCAATCGTGATGGCCGCGCGCAGTTCCGACTCCGCGCCCCTGTGCTCGACACGCACGCCGACGACGCGCCGCCCTTCATTTCCGAATAACAGTCCCGAGACCTGCGCCTCTTCCAAAACCTCCACGCCCACCGCGCGTGCCCGCAACAACAACCTGTGATCCATCTCCGCGCGACTCAAACCGAGCGCGCCCGCTTCTCCATCGCCCGGCATCCCAGTGCCGAACCACGCGCTCGGCACGCCCACGCGCCGCCCGCTCCGCGCGAAAAAAATCGTCTCGCCGACGCGCGCCCCGCCCGACGCCCGCATCTCCTCCAGCACGCCGAGCCGCGCGAAATGCGCGAGACACTCAGGCGAAATAAATTCACCGCACAACTTCGCGCGCGGAAACCGCTCACGCTCCACCAACGCCACCTGCGCCCCACGCATCGCCAGGTGGATGGACGCACTCGTCCCCGCAGGGCCGCCACCCACGACGAGCACGTCGTAATTTTTTGCCGACCCGGCGCTCATCTTCAACCCATCTCCTCTTTGCCCGCGCTCAACACCAGACGGAAAGGAAAACGGCGGCGCACCTCGACGTGCGCAAGCTCTGCCGCTTCGGCGAGTCGGCGTAGTTCGGCGGCGCGAAAGCTGCGCCGGATGGAGAGCGCGCCGTCTTCGCGTATGAGGCGATTGCGTAGGAACACCCGGCCGACGGTCGTGTAGAGAAAATAAGCGAAGGCGTGACGATGCAAGTCTATGACGAACAGGCGACGCCGCGCGACGCGTTTAAACTCGCGCAAAATCTCGACCACGCCCTCGTCTCGAAAATGATGCGTAAAGAGCGAGCAGATGACGTAATCGAAAGCGCCGTCGGCGAAGGGCAGATGAATCGCGTCGCCCCTGACCGCGACGATTTCCTCAAAGCCGCGCGACTCTTCCAGAATCGCCCGCGCCGAACGCTCGTTCAACTCAAGCCCCACGAGGCGCGTCGCACGCCACCCGCGACCACGCGCCGCGCGCGCTGCCACGCGCAACAACTCGCCCGACCCCGCGCCCACATCGAGCAGAGAGAACTCGCGCAACCCCGCCCTCTCGATCTCCGGCAAGAGCGAAGCCCTGAGCGCACGCGCATCCCCCAGCCATTCGTTGACGCGGCGCAACTCGACCAGACACCCCTCATACTCCTCCGGCGTGTAGTCGCCCTTGTCCAAATGCTCCAACTCATAACTGCGCTGGGCGAAGCGGCTAAGCATGGTGTGCTGCTTTCAATATTTGCCCCGGCGCGGGAGAGACGTGGTCTCCTTCAACTCCGGCTTATTCCTGATGCTCGTCCAGTATTCTTCTCTCACGTCTTCGTCAATCTCGATAGTCGTTGAATAGAGCGCATCGGAACCGTCTTTCTTACACCCGGAAATCCAATAATAGTCTCTCGTCTCGATGTTAAGGTAATTCGACTTAAACCCGGTTCCGCCGAGCGTCTCGAACCGCTGACCTCTGTAGTACAGGGACTTGCCGGTTTTCGAGAAAGTGACGCGACCGATCCGCGCAGAACCGACGATCCCGTCGTCGCCCTTGTTTTCTATGTACATGATGCGGGTGCGGCGTCCCATCGCCATGATTCTACTTCTCCTGCTCTTATAACTTTTCGACGACAAGCGCGCTGTTCTTCGAGCCGAAGCCGATGCAGTTGCAGAGGGCGACGCGCACGCGCGCCTCGCGGGCGACGTTCGGAACGTAGTCGAGATCGCAGGCGGGGTCGGGTTCGTCGAGGTTGATGGTGGGCGGGATCGCGCCGGTGTGCATGGCGCAGAGCGCGGCGGCAAGACCGGCCGCGCCCGACGCGCCTTGCGGGTGGCCGATCTGCGATTTCGTCGCCGACATCGGAATAGCGCCGACCTCTTGACCGAAGGCGAGTTTGAGCGCTTGCGTCTCGATGCGGTCGTTCAGGAGCGTCGAAGTGCCGTGGAGGTTGACGTAGTCAACTTCCGACGCCTCGCGCCCGGCGTCGGCGAGCGCGAGGCGCATGGCGCGCGCGGGTTCTTCGCCCGTGTCTTCGAGCCGGACGCGATGATAGGCGTCACACGTCGCGCCATAGCCCGCGACTTCTGCGTATATGTTCGCCCCGCGCGAGCGTGCGCGCTCGTAGTCTTCGAGGACGTAAATCCACGCGCCTTCGCCGAGCACGATGCCGGAACGGTCGCGCGAGAACGGGCGCGAGGCGCGCTTCGGTTCATCGTTCCAATCTTTCGTCAGGACGGTCATCAGGTTGAAGCCCGCCAGGATGCCGGGCGCGATGGGCGCATCCACGCCGCCCGCGAGCATCGCATCCTGACGGCCGAGCGCGATGTGCTGGGCGGCGTAGGCGATGGCGTCGGTCGAACTCGTGCAGCCGGTCGAGATGACGTGCGAGAGGCCGCGCAGGCCGAAGGCCATGGAGAGTTCGGAGGAGAGGCCGCCGTGCGTCGAAGCCGGAATAGTGTAGACGCTCGCCTTCGTCGTTTCATCCGTGAAGTAATATTTGTACTGCTGCTCGGTGAAGGCGAGACCGCCGCCGCCCGTGCCGAGCACGACGCCCACGGCGCGGCGTTCTTCCAAACTCAAATCGGAAAAATGAAGCCCCGCATCCTCCACGGCCTCGCGCGCGGCGGCCAGCGCGAGCGGCACGGTGCGCGGCACGTGCCTGCGATCCTTCGCACTGAGTTGCGCTTCCCAGTCGAAGCTGCGTACCTCGGCCGCGATCCTCACCGGCGAGTCGCCCGCGTCGAAACTCTCGATGCGCCGCACGCCGCTCTCGCCCGCCAGAAGCGCGCCCCAGAATGCCTTGCGCCCAATTCCTACGGGCGTCACGCAACCCATCCCCGTGATCACGACGCGCCGTACTTGCCGCAGAGTTTTCGACATGTTGGATTAAATCTTTGCAGGGAGATGTTTCGATAATATTGAGGGAGACACACCAAAGCATAACACCGCCCGCCGCGCCCCCGCCAACGCGCGCCCGCTAAACCCGTGCGCTATAATTCCGGCGGGCACGTATTGATGTTGTGCCCGGGCGATTTTATTTGTAGTTAGCCGCCGATAGCGTCGTAGCGGCGAGGAATATGGTTGTGAGTACCGAAGTCTTAATCTCCCTGCTCAGTTTCGGCGGAACGTTGTTGCTCGTGTTGACGGGTCTATTGAATTTTTCCGTGTTCCTGCGACAGTTGCGCGCCGCGCGCGATCAGCTTGAGACGGTCAGGCGACAGTTGGAGAGCGCGCGCCAGCAGCCCGAGATTCAACTCGTGCAGCGAGCGATGACGGAAACGTCAGACCACTTGAAAATCCTCATCGAGCGGCCTTACCTGCGCCCGTACTTTTATGAGAACAAACTCTGGAAGGAGGGCGACCACCCGAGCGGCGACGAGGTGAAGGCGATGGCCGAACTGCTGCTCAGCAATTTCGCCTCCGCCATCATCCACTCGGCGGCATTCCCCCAATACCCCGTGCGCGGCGTCGAGCAAACGATCCGTTTCCACCTTCGCAACAGTCCCGCGCTGCGCGATTTCCTGTTGGAGAACTTCGACCGATTCCCACTCGCCGGGCTTGCCCTCATCTGTCTGAAGAACGACACGAAAGCAGAAGTCGAAAGAGATTTGAGCATGCTGCTCGCCGCGCCGAACATGGACGAGACGGAGCGGGCGCGGCGCGAAAGACTCCTGAGCTATCTCAGGGACACGGATCAGGTGAACGCTTTCGAGTTGGCGAAGTGCAGCCTTGAGCATGCGCGCTCCATGTCGCTCGGAGCGGGGCGGCATCCTGCGCAGGCGGCGCACGAAGCGATAGCTTGAAAGTCTCGGCGAAGCCGTTTGAACGAATCCCGCCAGGCAGGCGTTTCGCTCATACTGTTAAGCAGTCACACCAAAACACACCAGTGCGCGCAACGCCCCGGCCAACACACGTCTCGCCTCCTTACTATCACACGCGAAACCTTTGTTTCATAGTTGAAATAAAGTATTGCACATGAAAACAGGCTGTGATATAAGCTGCCCCCAACATGCCTCGCGGTTGAAAAATTTTGATCCAGTTGAGGAGAGAATCTATGACCGGCAGAACGAATCACATTCCGGAGGGCTACCACTCCGTCACGCCGTATTTGCACATCAGGGACGCGGCGCGCGCCATCGAGTTTTACAAACAGGTGTTCGGGGCGACCGAGGTTTTGCGCATGGACGCGCCGGACGGGAAGATCGGTCACGCCGAAATCAAGATCGGCGACTCTCACGTCATGCTCGCCGACGAGCACCCGGATATAGACGTGCGCAGCCCGGAGTCGTTTGGCGGCACGCCCGTGTCGCTCCTGCTCTACGTGGAAGACGTGGACGCACTGGCCGAGCGTGCGCTTGCGGCGGGCGCGAAGATGCTGAGTCCTTTGGAAGATAAATTCTACGGCGACCGGATGGGCAAACTCCAAGACCCCTTCGGGCACATCTGGGCAATCGCGACGCACACGGAAGACGTGTCGCCCGAAGAGTTGCAGAAGCGCGCGGCGGCCATGCACGGCTGAACGCGGCCGGGTAAGTTCGCATCTGCAAGGGCGCGCAGCAACACTGCTTTTAGTTTTCCTTTGCGCCTTCTGTTTTAACTTTGCGCCTTTGCGAGAAAATCCGATCTCGCAAAGGCACAAAGTTAAAACCGGAAGGCGCAAAGGGTTGAGTGGGAGAATGTGGTCTTGAAGTGTGCGCTTATTCCCTCGCGCGACCGCCCGGAGATTTCGGCAGACTCAGGAGATTGGCGAACAGGCGATACGCGCCGGGAACTCCGGCGGGGAGTTGGCGAAACCACGCGTAGGAAGTGTAGACGTAATGGCCGCGCCCGATGCGCGCGTAAACTTCGCCGCCCGTCTGTTCGCTTTCGCCCACATCGCGCGAGGCGAGGAGCGGCGTGTAGCCGGGATCGAAGGTGGTGAAGTTGTAGAGGCTGCGCTCCTGCACCCAATCCTGCCAGTCGGCGTCCGTGATGCGGTTCGGGAAATTGAACGCGGGGTGCTCCGGGGCGAGCACGCGCACGGGCGCACGCTCGTCAACCACGCGCGCAATCGTCGGCGACTCGCCCGCGCGCGCGGGCGGGACTTCCATCGCGGCGGGCAGGGGCGGCAGTTTCTTCGCCGCGTAGTCCGGGCGTTGGTACTGCACGATGAGCGCGCCGCCCCGCCGGACGAATTCCAACAGGCGCGCGTGGTAGGAGACGAAATCGGGGCGTGTCTGCGAGGCGCGCACGCCGACGACGATGGTGTCGAAGCGCGAGAGGTCGCCCGTGGCGAGTTCCGTTTCGTCCAGCATCGTCACGTTTAAGCCCATGCGCCTGATCGCCTCCGGCACTTCGTCGCCGCTGCCCATGATGTAACCGACGCTGACGGGCGCGACCTGCAAGTCGAAGACACGCACCGTCGCCTCCGCGTCCGTGTAGTAGTAGTGCGTCTGAATGTGCGGGTAACTGATTGCGTGCCGGCTGCGAGCGAAGATGAGCGATTGCGACGGCTGCGCGTCGCGCAAACGTCCTGTTCCGTCCCCGGAGAGGCTGGCGGTGGCGCGCACACGGTATGTTCCCGCCCGCGCGCCGGAGGGAATCGTGAGCGTGTGCGGCAAGGTCACGCGTTCGCCTTCGGAGGGAAGTTTGAAAGGCGTCGTCGCCGTCAACCACCAGCCGCCGGGAGGCGACGTGAGACCCAGGCCCCCGGACGCGCTCGCACGCTCCGCACGCTCAGCCGAAGGCTGGACGTTATTCACCAACTGGAAAGTCACCGGCTGCTTGGGGTCGCGCGCATCGAGCGGCACGATGATGAGCGCGGGGTCAACTTGCACGCTCAACACCGGCACGACGTTCAACTCGCGTCGCACCTCGCCGCGCACCGCATCCAGATAGCGATACTCGACCGGCGCGGCGGCGACGACTTGCGGCGACGCGCCCGCGTCAAACTCAACCTCGCCCGTGAGCAACGGCGGCGCGAAAGGCTCGGTCTTCGGATCGTCTTTGTGCCAGACGTACATGTCGCCGCGCCGGCGCGGCTCGTCGCCCGCGCGGCGCGACAGCCAGTAAGGCTCGGTCGGTTTGGCATCGGCCGGGGCGTGTATGCGAAAGTAGCCGACGTGTTGCGCCGTCTCGCGCGCGACGAACGCCGTCTCCGGTTTTGTGGGCTGCGCGAGTCGTTCGACGCGCCAACCTTCCGGCGCACGCAGACGCAACTCCTGCACGCGCGCCGCACTGTCATGCACGAAGGCGCGCACGGCGACGACGAACGAACCGCCGGGCGTGACCGTCTCGGCGTCGGCCAGTGCGTCCACGCGCACGCCGAGGGCGAGTTGCAGGGCGTCGCGAAATTCGCGCTCTTTCTGTGCGAGAAGAAACGCGGCGTCGAGGCGCGCACGGACAAGTTCTGGGTTCAACACAGCGGCGGTTTTGAGTTGCTCGACGAGGCGGCCATACAAAGTGCGCGTGCGCGCCAAGCCGTCCGAGAGAGACTTAATGGTCGGGCGCATGTCATGAGGGCTGTATTTCTCAAGCGCGCTGGCTGCGTCCTGATCTATGACGGCGAGCGCGTCGGCGACCGCCTTGTCTTCCAGGCCGACCTGTCGGGCGATGCCTTTGACGGACGTGTCGAGGCCGTCGTAGACGGTGCGCTCTGGTTCGCCGATGCGCGCTTCCAGAGGCCGCGCCGGGCCGCTTGAGACTCCGATTAACTTCACGCGCGATGTTTGCGCGCCGCGCAACTCCAGCGCGGCCTCGCCCTGCGACTTGTGCTGGCTGCGCCCCTCCATCGCCAGTTCGTAGAAGCTCCGGCCGAGCAGCGGATCGAAACGCCCCGTGTCAATCTCGACGACGCCCGCCGTTCCCTGCTCTGTCCCGGCGGCGGCTCGGCCGAAATGGCTCACGTAAAACTTCCGCACTTGCCACGCGTCCAAACCCTCCGCGAGTTGTTCGGGAAAGGCGCGTGGGTCGGCGGCGGCGCGCAACGCGACGGGCGTCAGGTATCCGGCGAACTGATGTTGACCGTGGCCGTCGGCCTGCGTGCCCTGCCAGCGCGAGACGACGACGAGTGGCCGGAAGCGACGTATGACACGCACCATGTCTTCCAGAATTTCGCGTTCATTCCAACGCGCGGCCGTCTCTTCACGCGTCTTGGTGAAACCGAAGTCGAAGGCTCGCGTGAAGAACTGCTCGCCGCCGTCGAGACGGCGCGCCTGCAACAGTTCTTCGGTGCGGATGATGCCGAGCGCGTCGGAGAGTTCAGCGCCGATGCGATTCTGCCCGCCCTCGCCGCGATTCAGCGAGAGGTAAGCGACGCGCGCCCCGTCGCCGCGCGCGAGCCGCGCGATGAGGGCGGAGTCTTCGTCGTCCGGGTGCGCGCCCGTGTGCAGGACGCTCGCCGTCGTTTGCAGGCGACGCAGTAATAACCCCAGCCCGACCGCGCCCTCGCTGTAAGTCGTGCGCACCTGCGCGCGTGCGACGGATGATAATGAAGACGGGACGAATGAGCCGCCGGTTAGAACCGTAACGACGCAAGCGAGCGCGATGAGACGAATGAAGAGACGACGCATAAAAGTTTCCGCGCGCATTGATGACACGATCAATTAAAGTCTAACGCGCTTGCGGGTCGCGCACCGTCAAACTCAGTAAATATCCGACGACGATCACGACGAGACAGCCGATGACGTTGAACCAGAGGAACGCGATGTCGGTGAAACGGCTCGCGATCCAGACGGACGCGATGCCGAAGAGCAACCCCCAGAACGCGCCGCGCGAGCGCGCGCGCGGGACGGCCACGGCGAGGACGAAGACGCCGAGGAGCGAGCCGTAGAAGAACGAGCCGAAGCGGTTGACGACTTCGATGAGCGAGCCGAGCGAAGTGGCGTAGAGCGCGACGAAACAGGCGAAGATGCCCCACAGCCCTGTCGCGATGCGTCCGACGCGGACGTAGTGACGGCCGTCGGCCTCCGGCTTGTAGTGGCGTCGGTAGAAGTCAATCGTCGTGGCGGTCGCCAGCGAGTTCAACTCCGCCGAGATGCTCGACATGGCGGCCGCGAAGATCGCTGCGATGATCAACCCGATGACCCCGGCGGGCATATTCTGCACGACGAACGTGGGGAAGACGTAGTTCACGTCTGTGAAAGTCTTGTTGCCGCTCGCCTCTTTGACGAGCGCGACGCCGCGCCCGCGTGCCTCGTT
>DATHAZ010000217.1:0-18346 GCA_035296445.1 Pyrinomonadaceae bacterium
GGCATCAGCGAAATCTGCCACGCGATGAAGGCGATGAACAGGAGCATCGCGCCGACGATCACGAGCACGACCGGCTCGATGTCCCAAATTCTCCCCTTGCCCGCTTCGGTGAGTTCCCTCGGGAGATTCAAATTATCCGTATCCACGATGAGCGCGCCCTGCTCCTGAATCAGGCGGCTGCCGTTCTGGTTCGCGCCGCCTCCGCCCTGACGCTGTGCGGCGCGTTTGTCCTGTTCTTCGAGCGGTGCGAGTTGGGCGGCGAGTTGCGCCGTGTCGCCCTTCTTCCTTTTTTTGTGGCGGTCGCGCAGGGGGTGTCTGATAGTCATAGCCATTTCACCTTTTTCAGAAACACGTAGAGCGCGAGGCCGACGCCAACCATCGAGAGCAACGCGTAGACGTAACCGTACTCCCATTTCAGTTCGGGCATTTTATCGAAGTTCATCCCGTAGATTCCGGCCACCAGCGTGACGGACATCAGGATCGTCGAGATGGAAGTCAGCCGCTTCATGATCTGGTTCATGCGGTTGCCGGAGACGGAGAGGTAGGCATCCATCGTCGAACTGAGCATGTCGCGCAGATTGTCAATCGTGTCCGAGACGCGGATGAGGTGGTCGAACACGTCCTGAAAGTAAACGTGTGTCTCGCGCGGGAAGATGGGTTGCTCGCGCCGGAGCAGCACGTTGAACACGTCGCGCAGCGGCGTGATCGAGCGGCGCAGGTAGAGCAGTTTCTTTTTGATGGCGAAAATCTCTTCGATGGCTTCCGGGCGAAACTCGCCGAAGATCGAATCTTCCAGGTCGTCCATGCGGTCGCTCACCACGTCTAAGAGCGGCAGATAATCGTCAACAATCGCGTCAATCAGAATGTAGGCGAGCACCCCCGAGCCGTATTCCGCGCGATCCGTCCATTCGTGCCAGATGCGCGAGGCCGTGTCAATGGCGCGGATCGGGCGGCTGTGGACGGTGACGAGGAAGTTCTTGCCGAGGAAGATGTTCAACTCGCGTAACTCCAGCCGGTCGTTGGCCCCGGCGAGTTCGGCCTCGTAGACCACGATGAAGTAGTAGCCGGCATACTCTTCGATCTTCGGCCGCTGGTGCTCGTTGCGGCAGTCTTCAATCGAGAGGTGGTGGAAGCCGAACTCCTCGGCCAACTCCTCGAAGTCGCTGCTCGTCGGGTCGGTCACATCTGCCCAGACGATGTTTTGCGGTTCGATGCGAAGTTCGCTGATGTCGGCCGCGATACAGTCGTCGGTGAAAGACTTCGTCTGCGTGTTGAGGCACACCGTCCTGATCAATTTATTTTCCCTCTCGCAAAAAGTCGGTATTGAGTATACTGCCGCGCGAAGTTTTGCAAGCGAATTCTTTCACCGACCCGCAACCCCGATTGATGACACAGACTCTGCCGCGCCGCCCACCGGCGATTGTCCGCCGCGCCTTCTCCGCCCTGCTTTCGCTCTGGATCGTTCTCTTCGCCACGCCGTCGGCGCACGCCCAGCAGCCTTTCGTCACCGACGACGCGGACGTGACGGACAGGGGCAAATTTCATTTCGAGTTCAGCAACGCGTTCGACCTTCTGCAACGCGAAGCCTTCCCCGGCCTCAAGCAGAACACGGCGAGCTTTGAATTGGCCTACGGGCTTTTGCCGCACGTCGAGATCAGCCTCGAAGCCCCGCTCATCACGATCTTCAACGCGCGCGAGACCGGCACACCGCGCACCGTCTCCGGCCTCGGCGACGCCAATTTTTCCGTCAAGTACAACTTCCTGCGAGAGCGCGAAGGCTCGCGCCGCCCCGCCCTGACCTTGAGCGGCGCGGTCGAAATTCCGACCGGCAGCGCGCGGCGCGGCCTCGGCAGCGGCGTCGCCGATTTCTCCTTGAACGGCGTCTTGCAGAAGTCCGTCACGCGGCGCACGAAGTACCGTCTCAACGGCGGCGTCATCTTTTCCGGCAACACCCTGAACGGCGCGGTCGGCCTCAAGACGCGCGGCACGGTCTACACGGGCGGCACGTCCGTCGTCCGTGAATTCACGCCCAGGCTCCAACTCGGCGCGGAGTTGAACGGCGCGCGCGCGCGCAACGCCGGTCTCGGCAAAGGCCAGCTACAGGCGCAACTCGGCGGAAACTACACCCTGCGGGAAAACCTCACGCTCGACTTCGGCCTCGTGGCGGGTCGCCACTCCGCCAGCCCGCGTCTCGGCGCGCAACTCGGCCTCTCCCTTGATTTTTAGTTCCTTTCACTGCCTATTACATAACTTTTACATTCATCCTGCGCCGCGCCTGCTACGATAGCTCTCGCCCCCAACATCAAAACATCAGGACGAGCGTAGTTTGAGAAATTTCCACGGGATACAAGTTTGAAGGGGAGAGTAAAAAAATTATGGCAGCACAGGGTATGAGCGCGCAGCAGATCGCGGGGCAGCGTAACGGGAAGATCAACTGGTCAACGACGATCACGATGATCATCTTTCACCTCGGCGCAATCGCCGCGCTCTTTATGTTTTCGTGGACGGCGCTCTTCGTGATGCTCGCGCTGTGGTGGGTTTCCGGCAGCCTCGGCATCGGCATGGGCTACCACCGCCTGCTCACGCACCGCGGATTCAAGACGCCGAAGTGGGTCGAGTATTTCCTGACCGTCTGCGCCACGCTCACGCTCGAAAGCGGCCCCATCCAGTGGGTCGGCACGCACCGCATCCACCACGCGCACACGGAACAACCCGGCGACCCGCACTCGCCCCGCGACGGCACCTGGTGGGCGCACATGGGCTGGATTCTCACCGGCACGGCGCAGCAGCACGACGAGGTGACGCTTCGCCGCTACGTGCCCGACTTGATGAAAGACCCCTTTCACGTCTGGCTCTCGAAATATTTCTATGTGCCCGTCGTCGCGCTCGGCGTGCTGCTCCTGGTCTTCGGCGGCTGGTCGGTCTTCTTCTGGGGCATGTTCCTGCGCACCACCCTCGGCCTGCACGCGACGTGGCTCGTCAACTCCGCCACGCACCTCTGGGGCACGAAGCGTTACAAGACCGAGGACGACTCGACCAACAACTGGATCATCGCCATCCTGACCTTCGGCGAAGGCTGGCACAACAACCACCACGCACACCCGCGCGCCGCCCGCCACGGCTATCACTGGTACGAGATTGACATGAACTGGTACGGCATCCGCGCGCTCCAACTGCTCGGCCTCGCCCACGACATCAAACACCTTCCGCGCCAGACGGACGCCGGAGCCGGCGAGGACGACGACGCGAACGCGCTCTCGCAAGCCGCGTAAGCAGGCATCAGGTAAAAGGGTCAGGGGCAAAGGAATTCAAGACGAAAGTCTTTTCCTTTGCCCCTTGCCTTTTACCTTTTTCCCTTCCCTTTCTTTCCGCCCCGCGCTTCCTTACAATACGCGCATGCGTCTTTCCGGCCGCCGCCGCAAATCCACCGCCTTCTTCATCACGCTCGGCTCGTGTCTGGTCGCGCTGGCCGTCGCGCTCAACGTCGGCTGGGTTCTGTTGAACTGGCGCGAGGTGGCGATGCTCGTCCTCGGCATCATCTTCTTCGGCGTCATCATCGCCGGTCTCGTCCTGAACACCACGTTCCTGGTGCGCGAAATCCGGCGCAACGAACAGCACGACGCCTTCATCAACGCCGTCACGCACGAACTCAAAACGCCCATCGCCTCGATCCGCCTCTACCTCGAAACCTTGCAGACACGCGACGTGGACGACAGACAACGGCGCGAGTTTTACGCCGTCATGCTCGCCGACAGCGACCGCCTGCTCCACACCGTCGAGCAGGTTTTGCGCGCCGGGCAGAGCGGCGGCGGCGAACGCTTCAAGCGCAAGAGCGAACCCATCATAGACCTCGCCGAAATCGTGCGCGACTCGCTCGACCTCGCCGGCACGCGCTACCCGCAACTTTCCGAAGGCGCGTTCAGCTACGCCGAGAAATTCAGAAACGGCGAGCGCCCGCTCGTGCGCGGCGACGCCGACGAACTGCGCGCCGTCATCTCGAATCTGCTCGATAACGCCGTCAAGTATTCGCCCGACGAGGTGCGCGTCTCCGTGCAGTTGATGACGATTGACGCGCGGCGTCTGGCCGTGCGCGTGCGCGATCAGGGCATCGGGATTCCGCAGGCGCAACTCAAGCGCATCTTCCGGCGTTTCTACCGCGTGCCCGGCCGCCTCATGGCGCGCTTCAAGGGCACGGGCTTAGGGTTGTTCATCGTGCAATCTCTGGTTAAGAAACACGGCGGGCGCGTCTACGCCGAGAGCGAAGGCGTGGGGCGCGGCAGCACTTTCACGGTGCTCTTGCCGCGCGCGGGGGGCAGGTGAAAGCGAGCGTCCTCATCGTCGAAGACGAGAAGCATCTGGCCGACGGCCTGCGCTTCAACCTCGAAGCCGAAGGTTATCGCGTCGAGACGGTGGCCGACGGCGAGACCGCGCTCGCTAAATTGACTGCCGCCGACGCGCCTCGTTTCGATGTCGTCATACTCGACGTGATGCTGCCCGGCATCAACGGTTTCGCCGTCGCCTCCGAACTGCGGCAGGTCGGGCAGTTCGTCCCCATCCTAATGCTGACGGCGCGCGGCCGTGCCGAAGACGTGCTGAGCGGCTTCGAGGCGGGCGCGGACGATTACCTCCCCAAGCCCTTTGAACTCGCTATCCTTCTCGCGCGCCTGAGCGGCCTGCTTCGCCGCCGCCAGTGGCTTCATCTGGATCGGGAGCAGGCTGCGGCGGCGCACACGCGCACGCGCGTTGGCGACGACCGGACGCACGCGCCGGGCGAAGACCCGACGGACGCGGCGGCGCGCAGGGCGGCGGAAGAATTATTCGAGTTTGACGGGAAGACGATTGACTTCGATGCGCTGGAGTTGCGTGTGATGGATCGAACGGTGCGACTGACCCTGATGGAAGCGGATTTGTTGCGCCACCTGATTCGCCACGCCGGGCGCGCCGTCTCGCGCAAATCAATGCTCGAAGAGGTCTGGAACTTGCGCGAAGACACCGACACGCGCGCCATAGACAACTTCATCGTGCGCCTGCGCAAGTACATCGAGGTCGAACCGGCCAAGCCCCGCCATCTCCTGACCGTGCGCGGCGTCGGCTACCGCTTCATTCCGAACCCGGAAGTGACAAGTGACAAGTGACAGGTGACAAGTTAAAACAAAGAGCTTGTCTTCATCTTGTCACCTGTCACTTGTCACCTGTCACTATTTTCCTCTGACCGAGCCACTGATCTTCTTGCGCGTCGTCTCGCCGGTGCGGAGCACCGAGAGACCTTCGTCCACCTCCGCGTGCGGGCGCGGGATGACGTGCGTGGCGACCACCTTGCCGACGCGCGCGCCCGCGGCCGCGCCCGCATCCACGGCCGCGCGCACCGCCCCCACCTCGCCGCGCACGATGGCCGTCACCAGCCCGGCGTCAATCTTCTCGTAACCGACGAGTTCCACGTTCGCCGCCTTCACCATCGCGTCCGCCGCCTCGATCATCGCGACGAGTCCCATACATTCCACCATGCCGAGCGCTTCCATAAAGTTTCCTCACAGGTTTTCCGAGTCCGCCGATTATATACGCTCGCGGTGCATCGGGCGAAGACTCATTTGAAATCGAGCGTCACGTCAACGGTCAACTTCTGGCGGTCGGGCTTCGCCGACGTTTCGAGTTTCTGCATCGTGCCGGGGCGGGCAACGGCCATCAGATTCTTTTTCAAAAATTCATCCACGTAAGACGCGTTGTAAACGTCGCCCGGCTTGAGCGCCCATTTTTCTATGAGCCGGTTGGAGTCCGCCGCCGCGAGGCCGTTGACCCTGAGCGTGCCCATGCGAAACTGCGCCCCCTCTTTGATGTCGAACCCGTATGTCACGCGCCGGGTCGCGTCGGCAAATTCCTGCCGGGGCTTGAGGCTCAGAAAGATATAACCTTTGCGCCCGTAAGCCTCGCGCACTTCCCGGAGGGCTTTATTGATTTTCAGGCCGTCGGCGATCTCGCCCGTCTTCATTCCGAGCGCGGCGTCGAGTTCCGCCGTTGTCAGCGCGGTGTTGCCCGCCCACACGGCCTGCTCCCAGGAGTAAGCCAACCCCTCTTCGACGGGCACGCTCAGGCTCACGCCGCCCGCACATTTATCCGCGCCCGCGTCGAGGACTACCGCGCGCGGGCGTCCGAACGTCGCCCGCAGGTGTCCGCGCTGCCAGTAGAGCGGCTTTAGCGTGCCCTCCGCGAATCCCTCGACGAACTCCTGCGAATAGTCAGACTTGAGCAACGCGGTAGAGTTGGCAACCAACTCTTTTTCCGCGACCGCCGACGCGCCCGGAAACTGCAACACGCAGACGGGAATGCTCACGCCCTTCACGCTAAAGACGTGCTTCGCGTTGCCGCCCGCCACGTCCGCCGAGGGCATATAGTCCACCTGCCCCGCGATTTTCCGCGCGCGAAGCTGTCGCTCAAGGGCGCGCGTGATGCTTGCCACCGCGCCGCTCGATTCGGGCGCTTTCCCGTCGAACGTCGGCAGTTCGCTCCGCACGGCGCTCGTTAGTTCTTCGTCTGTGAACCAGGCGAAGTTGTCGAAGACGACCGGAATGTTGCGCTCCGCCTTCGACTCTTCCACCTCGAACGTGACCAACGCCTCGACGCCCTTCGTGCGGTAGCGATAACCCAGGCGGGTGAAGAGTCCCGTGGCGAGCAGGCGTTCGGCGGCGGCATCGAGCGCGGCCACATCCACCTGCTGCCCGATCTCCAGCCCACTCGCCTCGACCACCTGCGCCTCGGTCACACGCTGCAATCCGGCCACTTCGATCTTGCCGAGCCGCATCCGCCCCGCCGGAGTTTCCTGCGCGCAGACAGAGGCCGCGCCCGGCAACGACAGCAACACGATCAGCCCCAGCGCGGCGAACCCTCGCCCCACACGCAAAAGACGCTTGCGACGAACTTTCGGCAAACACGACAAAGCCACGAGGTTAAACTCTCCTTACTAATTCCTCAGCGAATGGATCGGCGCGGTGGCCGCCGCGACGTTTAAGGATGCGGCTCATAAATCTTCCGGTTTAAGGCCGGTTCTTTTAGCGATGCGCGCCAGCATGCGCGGGCCGATCTCTTCTTTGTCATGGAAGGAGAAGACCACGTCAGCCCAACCGGCTCGCGAAAGAATGCGGTGCGAACCGCCCGACTCGCGTTTGATATGCCAGCCGATGCGGAGAAGCGCAGCCAAGACCAGCCGCGCCTTTGTCGAAGGCCACCCGCTCATGCCGCCAGAAATGAGACACTCATCAACTCCGGTTCACTTTCGCCATGCTCAAGCCGATCCGCCAGCACGCGGAAAGCCAAAGCCTGCACGCGCGCCACGGCCTCCTCGCGGGTCTGCCCGTAAGCCAGCACGCCCGGCAGGTCTGACACTTCCGCGATCCAGCGGCCGTCGTCCTCTCGTTCAAGTTCGATTGTTAACTTCATCCGATGCTCCCCGTTATGTTCTTCTTCCTCGACATCATACTCCCGCCGGCCGGACGCAGCACCTCTTCGGCATTTAATTCCTCAGCGAATGGATCGGCGCGGGGATGTGGCCGCCGCGGCGTATGAAGTCGGCGCAGTTGAAACTGTTGACGGCCATGACAGGCGCGGTTCCGAGCAGTCCGCCGAACTCCACCATGTCGCCGACCACGCGGCCGGGCGCGGGGATGATGCGCACGGCGGTCGTCTTCGAGTTGGTCACGCCGATTGCCATCTCATCGGCGATGATGGCGGCGATGGTCTCGGCGGAGGTCGCGCCCGGCACGGCGATCATGTCGAGGCCGACCGAGCAGACGCTCGTCCATGCCTCCAGTTTCTCCAGGCTGAGCGCGCCCACGCGCGCCGCGTCAATCATCGCCGCGTCTTCCGAGACGGGGATGAACGCGCCGCTCATGCCGCCCACCGCGCTCGAAGCCATCACGCCGCCCTTCTTCACCGCGTCGGTCAAAAGCGCGAGCGCGGCGGTCGTGCCCGGCGCGCCCGCTCGCTCGAACCCGAAGGCTTCGATGATCTCCGCGACCGAATCGCCGCGCAGTGGCGTGGGCGCGAGCGAGAGATCAATGATGCCGAAGCGCAGGCCGAGGCGACGCGCCGCCTCGCGCCCGACGAGTTCGCCGGCGCGTGCGAGTTTGAAGGAGAGCTTCTTGATCAGTTCGGCGAGTTCGTGCAGGGGCATGTCGCGCGGCGCGTGCCGGACGGCATGATTGACGACGCCCGGCCCCGAGACGCCGACGTTGATGACGGCCTCGGATTCGCCGACCCCATGAAACGCGCCCGCCATGAAAGGGTTGTCCTCGACGGCGTTGGCGAAGCAGACAAACTTCGCGCAGGCCAATCCGCCCTGGTCGCGCGTCAGTTCCGCCGCCTCTTTGATCAGATGCCCGACGCGTGCGACGGCGTCCATGTTGATTCCGGCGCGTGTCGTCGCGACGTTGACCGACGAGCAGAGCCGCTTCGTCGTCGCCAACGCTTCGGGGATGGACGCGAGAAACACGTCCTCGACGTTAGTCCAGCCCTTTTGCACGAGCGCGGAATAGCCGCCGAGGAAATCAACGCCGACGCGCGTCGCCGCTTCGTCAATGGCGCGCGCGAGTTTCAAACAATCGGCGACGCTACGCGCGCCCCCCGCGATGTGCGAGGCGGGCGTGATGGAGATTCTTTTGTTGGCGACGCTGATGCCGAGTTCGCCGCTGATCTCGTCCACGGTCGAGACGAGCCGTTCGGCCGTGCGTTCGATCTTGGCGCGCACGCGTTCGGCCGTGCGCTCTATCGAGTCGCCCGCGCAGTCGCGCAAAGAGAGGCCGAGCGTGACGGTGCGCACGTCGAGGTGCTCCATCTCGGTCATCCGCACGGTCTGCAAGATTTCCGCCTGTGAATATTCCATAGAAAGATGTTCGCCGCTTTAACCGAGGATATAGCTGAAGAGGAAGATGAAGAGGAAGATGAGAAAGAGCAGGGCGGCGACGATGACGAAACGCAAGCCCGGATCATCCGCCGCCTCGTCCAGCACGACCGTCGAAGCCTCGCGCAACTTGTCCACGCGCGGGCGCAGATTTTCCCCGACGCTCGCCCCGACCGCCGACACCGCGCGCCGGCCGACCGGGACGCGCGTCTCGGCCTGCGGCGCGTCCGTTGTTGCGGTGGCCGCCGACTCCGCGACGCTTACTTCGCGCCCGAACGACTGCGGAGCATCGGCGCTGAACGGCGCGTCTTCTTCTCGTGCGCCTGTCGGCGCGCTCTCCTGCTCCGGCGCGGCCTTGTGATTGCCGGAGAGGGCAGGCGTCTCACCGGACAGCATCGGCAGTTTATCGTTCAACGTCGCAGCCACACGCGCCGCCTCCTCGACGAGCGCGCCCTGCTTCGGCGGGGGCGGCTCATCCTGCGCGCGCGCCGTCGAGGCGGCGGCATGTTTCCCCCCCGCCGCCTCATCCATCCGGCTCCCGCACTGCGGACAAAAACTCGCGCGCCCGCGCACGGACGCGCCGCAACTCAAACACCGACGTGCGATTTCCGGTTCCATAAAAACAGTGACAAGTGACAGGTGACAAGTGACGAGTGAAAGACAAGTCTGACTGCTTTAACTTGTCACCTGTCACTCGTCACTTGTCACTGTCTTCAGATTCTGTGCATCGCGTTGAAAAGGTCTTCGCGCTGGGCGTAGATGCGGACGCCGAGTTTGTCGCCGGCGGCGCGGAAGCGTTCCTTGAGCGCGGTGACGGGCGCGTCGGAATGGGTCGAGTCGGCGATGATGACCATCGCGAACTTCCCCTGCACGACCGTCTGGTTGATGTCGGCGATGCTGCAACCCGACTCGGCGAGAATCTGTGTCACGCCCGCGACGATGCCCGGATTGTCCACGCCGAAGACCGACACGATCAGGCGATCCGAAGAGCCTTCCGCCTCGCCGCCGTGCGCCGTCAACCCGCGCCGCCCGCCGCGCCCTCCCGCGCTGCCGCCGCCCGCTTCACCGCCGCCGCCGCTGTTGCCTTCCACCACCGGCTCAATCGCACGATAGATGTCCGTCACCAGATTTTCCATCGTGCGCTCGTCGGCCTGCGCCCCTAAACGCCCATACACCGCCCGCGTGATGCGGTAGATTAATTCCTCGTTAGCCATTAGTCAGTTGTCCGTCGTCCGTTGACAGTTGTTCAATTCGTCCTTCGGCCACTCGCACGGCACGCACAAACAACGGACAACTGACCACTGACGACGGACAGCTTTACCTTCTGCCGTTATCCCCGCCCCGCAATTCCCGCGCGACTTCGTTGAGATCGTTCGACGCCGAGCCTTGCACGTCCACGCGATCAACGATGCCGACGACGGCCGCCTCGATAGACATCTCCTGATCGCCGATGGCCGAGCGCGCCGCCTTGCCGAAGGCGCACATCACGATCTCGCCCACGCCCGCGCCCAGACGATCCGCCACCACGATGATGCTGCGGTTCGGCTCTTTGTCGAGTTCAATCGGATGCACGATCAGAAATTTCACGCCTTCCAGATCGGGCGTCTTCTTTGTTGACCAGACCGTGCCGACGACTTTTCCTAGAAACATTTCTTTACGCCCTGACGGATACTTTCACGCGGGTGTCAAACGTTGCGCCGCGAGCCGCGCAAACGTCTTAAGCAACTGCCGACTGAGCCCGGGATCGTCTGCATGATCCAAGACGATCCTCACCAAAACGTCGTCCGGGTATCGTCCCGCATCGCTACGTAGCAATGCCGACAGGTAAGCACTCGTGTGGTGCTGCAACTCGTTGATGTGGCGCACTCGTTTCGGATCGTCCAGACCGTCACCGCCCGTCTCGTAACTCTCCCGCGCCAGAAGCGTCAATTCATATATCAGTTGTGCAATAAACTCTGCCTTCTCGTCGGACGAGTAGGAGATAAACGCGGTAATGGCTTGGTCGCTAGTCATTATTTTACTTCTCCAAATCAGGCCGGCTCACGTTCCAGTCCATCCACGTCAAAGCCCCTCTCCTCCAGAACTTTGACGCGAACGTTGCCGTTGATGACGCGACCATCCGGCTTGACCCTCAACGATTCCTGTTTTCCCGGTCGCAGAGATTCAACGATCTCTTTAGTCTTTCGTGCCCGCCAATAAGTGAGCGAAAACCGGCTCGTGCCTGCTGTCAACGTTTCATCCGTGTGAATGCGCCTGAGAGGCGGTCGGTCTTCACCACCCACGAAGTTCGCTTTACACTTTCGCGAAGACTTCCGCCGGGTCGCCGATGTCGCGCGCGGAAGGGGTGATGATCGTTTTGGCGTTGACGTAAATCTTCTCGCCCTTCTGGACGGCGCGGCGCACGTCGTCTTCCGAGACAAAGTCCACGGCCTTGTGCCCGTTGGTTTGCGCCGGCGCGGATTTAGCTTGCGCGTTGCCCCCGGTTGCAGACGTGGCGGGCGGTGCAGAGGCGGCGGGCGCGTTCTGCTTGGTTGCACTGGCAGTTGCGCCCCCGTCGCCGCCACCCCCATTGCTTGCTTGCGCCGTCGGCGCGGCTTCGGCGTGCGGGGCGGCCGCGCTCTTGGATTGCACCCAGTTCGGATCGATCTCGTTCATGGGCTGCACGGGCGCGGGCGATTCGGTCGGGCGCATCGGCGCGTGATAGGTCGGCGTGGGCTGGCTCGCGTTCCGGTTCGACAGGAAGCGATCCACGATGGCCGCGACATCTTCGCGGCTGACTTTGCCGCCCGCCTGCGATGCGGCCGGTTGCGACTGCGGCGACGGCACGGCCGTTTGTGCGGGCGTCTGCGCGGCCGTGCGCGCCGGTCGCGCGCTCTTGACGGGTCGCGTCTCGAAGGCGACGCGCTTGATGTCCATCAGGTGCAGCGGCGAGATGTTGTCGGAGGTGACGTTGCCGCCCCACGAACCGCAGCCGAGCGTCATCGAGGGCGGGAGCGCGGTGGAGAAACCGATTGCGCCGTGCGTCGTCGGCGTGTTGACGACGACGCGCGAGGCGGGCATCTCCATGCCGTAAGCCTTCGCCACATCGCGCGAGCGCGTGTGGATGCCGGCGGTGTGCCCCATGCCGCCGTAGCTCAAAATCTCGAAGCAGCGCGCCGCGCCGCGCTCCACCCCGTCTTCCACGTAAAAGGCGAGAATGGGCGACAGCTTCTCCATCGAGAGCGGGTGCTCGCGCCCGACGCCGCCCACGTCCGCCATGAGGCATCGCGTGCCCTGCGGCACGTTCAAGCCCGCCATCTTAGCGATCACTTCGACCGACTTGCCGACGATGCCCGGATTCAGAGTCCGCTGCGGCGTGGCGACTACTTTGGCGAGTTGATCCGCTTCCGCCGCGCTCAAAAAATGGCCGCCCTGTTGTGCAAACTCGGCGCGCACGGCTTTCGCCACGGGCGCGTCGGCGACCACCGCCTGCTCCGAGGCGCAGATCGTGCCGTTGTCGAAAGTCTTGCCCGTCAGAATATTCTGCACGGCCGTGGGCACGTCCGCCGTGCGTTCGACGAAGACCGGCACGTTGCCGGGGCCGACGCCGAACGCGGGCTTGCCCGACGAATAAGCCGCGCGCACGAGGCCGATGCCGCCCGTCGCCAATATCACGGCGGTCAGGCGATTTTTCATCAAGGCTTCCGTGCCTTCGATGGTGGCGGTTGACATGCAGCCGATGGCGTCGGCGGGTAAGCCCTCCTTGATCGCCACCTCGCGCATGATGCGCGCCGTTTCGTTGATGCACTTCGCGGCCGACGGGTGGGGCGACAGCACGATGGCGTTGCGGGATTTGATGGCGATGAGGATTTTGAAGATCGCCGTGGAGGTCGGGTTCGTCGAGGGGATGATGCCGCACACGACGCCGCGCGGGCTGGCGATCTCGATCACGTCTTTAGATTCCGAGACGACGCCGACCGTGCGCAAATTGCGAAACGCGTTCCACACGTCTTCGGCCGCGAAGCGGTTCTTCTCGCGCTTGTCGTCGGGGATGCCGAAGCCCGTCTCCTCGACGGCCATCGCGCCGAGCCGAGCCGCGTCGTGCAAGGCCGCCTTCGCCATCGCCTCGCAGATGCGGTCAATGCGTGCCTGATCGAATCGCGCCAGTTGTACTTGCGCGCGGTGCGCCGCCTCGACCGCGTCGCGCGCCTGCTGCACCGAGACAAGGTCTTTGTCAACCGACATGACAAACCTCCAAAAGCAGAGGTCAGAGGTTAGAGGTTAGAGGTTAGTAAAAACAGTTTTCACTGACCTCCAGCCTCTGATCTCTAACCTCTATTTGCTTCGTTCCTTGTTGTTCTCGCGCGCGCCGGCCGGGAGCGAGCGTCCCTGATCGCCTTCGCCGAGTTGCCCGCCGCCTCCGCCGCCGCCTTGCAGGGCACGCTCGTCGGGGCTGTAATTGGTGCGCCCGTTCTGCGGCAGCACGCGCTCGACCTCGCCGTGCGGGCGCGGGATCACGTGGACGCTGATGAGTTCGCCGACGCGACGCGCGGCGGCTGCTCCCGCATCCGTCGCGGCTTTGACCGCGCCCACGTCTCCGCGCACGAAGATCGTCACGTAGCCCGCGCCGATGTACTCTTTCCCTAACAGTTGAACGTTAGCGGCCTTGACCATCGCGTCGGCCGCTTCGACCGCGCCGACAAAACCTTTCGTCTCGACCATTCCCAGTGCTTCGAGAGCCATGAGTCGTCTCCTCGCTTAGCTGTGATTGTAGAAGTTAAAAACGATTTTAGTTTGGTTGTCTGAACGCGTCAACGTAGCACCCCGCGCGGCAAGAATCAAGGGACGCGCATCTTTCCCCAAAAAACTTGAGTTTGACACGCTCGCGCGGCGCAAGTTATATTGCGCCAAAAGTTGCGGCCCGCCGGGCGGTGTCGCTAGAGGGCCGGCAATAACAACCGAACTGCCCTGAACCTGGGTGGCAGTTCAGCTCCTGAGAACAAGCGATCAAGTGAACCCTAAGACCCCTGACCAGAACTCTGAAGAACTCGCGAGAGCTGGCGGGGGCGAGTCGTCTCTCGGCACGCGCCTGCGCCAGGCGCGCGAGGCGCGCGGCGTCTCCCTGCGCGAACTGTCGGATCAGACGCGCATCGCGCGCCGCTACCTCGAAGCCATCGAAGCGGACGACTACAAGGAACTCCCCGGCGGCATCTTCAACCGCTCCTTTATCAAAGCCTACGCCAAGGGCGTCGGCTTCAGCGAGGCGGAGGCCGTCAGCGCATACACGGAGGTGGCGCGCGCGGCGGGGGAAGCGCCCGACGAACTGCCGACCTCGCGTCAGTCGTCGCGCATCTACATGGACGGCGACACGGCGCGCTCGCCCATCATCACCGCGTTCCTGAGCCTCGTCATCCTCGCCATCATCTCGCTCGGCATCTACGCCGGTTTGCACTATTACCAGCGGCGCAATAACCCGGACGCGTTGGGCGCGCCGCCGCCTGGCACGGGCGCGCCCAATGCGACGACGGCCAACCCCGGCACGAACGACCAGACGCTGCCCGCGCAAGGGCAGCCCGCCGCGCCCTCATCTTCCGATCCGGCGGCCACGGCCGCGAACGGCTTAAACGTCCAGATCAGGGCGAAGGGTGAAGAAGTCTGGTTGCGGACGCGCGTGGACGAGGAAACGAACAGCGACGGGATTCTCGCGGCGGATCAGGTCAGAGACTACAAGCCGTCCGAGCGTCTGAGCGTGCAATTTTCCAAGGCTAAGGCCAAGGCCATCGAGGTCACGATCAACGGGCGCCCGGCGGTCGTCCCGACGGACGCCAAGGGCAAACCGCTCGTCGAAATGGTCATCACAAAGGACGGTTACGAACAACTGCTGCAACAGCCCTGACCCGCGCCGCGCGCCGTGCGCGCCGCTTCCGCCGCCCGCCGGGACGCCCGGCTTGCGCCCGCCCACGCGCTTTGCTACGCTCGCCTTTAGTCCAAACTTCATACGTTCACTTTTTTCATCCCCGCCGGCCTGGCCGCCGCGCTTCCGTTCGAGTTTTTGGAAGGGAGTTTTTTAATCCGACATGATTACCAATGATCTCACCGAAGGGCTGACCTTCGACGACGTGCTGCTCATCCCCGGCCGCTCCGACGTGCTGCCGAACGAAACGGACACCTCGACGCAGTTCACGCGCAATATCTCGCTTCGCATCCCGCTCTGCTCGGCGGCGATGGACACCGTGACAGAGGCCGCGCTCGCCATCGCCATCGCGCAGCAGGGCGGCATCGGCGTCATCCACAAGAACCTCCCCGTCGAGCGGCAGGCCGAAGAAGTTGACAAGGTGAAACGCTCCGAGTCGGGCATGATCGTTGACCCCGTGACCATCCGCTACGACCGCCCCGTCTCCGAGGCGCTCGCCGTGATGGAACGCTACAAGATTTCCGGCGTGCCCGTCGTGGACGAAGACGGCCACCTCGTCGGCATCATCACCAACCGCGACCTGCGCTTCGAGACGCGCTTCGACATCCCCGTCTCCGAAGTGATGACGAAGCAGCCGAACCTCGTCACCGTCCCCGTCGGCACGACGCTCGAACAGGCTAAGGCCGTGCTGCAAAAGCACCGCATCGAAAAGCTCCTCGTCATTGACGACGACAAACATCTCAAGGGACTCATCACCGTCAAGGACATACAGAAGGCCATCAGGTATCCGTCGGCCGCGAAAGACGACCTCGGCCGCCTGCGCGTGGCCGCCGCCATCGGCGCGACCGGCGACTTTCGTGAACGCGCCGACGCGCTCGTCGCGGCGCGCGTTGACTGTCTCATCATAGACACCGCGCACGGCCACTCGTCGCGCGTCATCGAGGCCGTGCGTGAGATGAAGCGGCGACATCCCGACACGCAACTCATCGCAGGGAACGTCGCCACGGGCGAGGCCACGCGCGAACTGATCGGAGCGGGCGTTGACGCCGTGAAAGTCGGCATCGGCCCCGGCTCGATCTGCACGACGCGCGTGGTGACGGGCGCGGGCGTGCCGCAGATCACGGCCATCGTGAACTGCGTGCAGGCGGCGCGCGGCTCGGGCGTGCCGGTTATCGCCGACGGCGGCGTGAAATTTTCGGGCGACGTGGCGAAGGCCATCGCGGCGGGCGCGGACGTGGTGATGATCGGCTCTCTGTTCGCGGGCACGGAAGAGTCGCCGGGCGAGTTGATCCTGTTTCAGGGTCGCTCGTTCAAAGCCTATCGCGGCATGGGTTCAATCGGCGCGATGCGCGAAGGCTCGCGCGACCGCTACGCGCAGGAATCAATCGCGATGGAGTCGAAGCTCGTGCCCGAAGGCATCGAAGGCCGCGTCCCCTACAAGGGCACGCTCTCCGACATGGTGACGCAACTCGTCGGCGGACTTCGCGCCGGGATGGGCTACACGGGCTGCCGCAACATCCGCGAGTTTCAGGAGAACACGCGCTTCGTCCGCATCAGCGCGGCCGGCCTGCGCGAGTCGCACGTCCACGACGTGATCATCACGAAGGAAGCCCCGAATTATCGCCTGGAGTAGGATTTAGTAACGTGTTGGCTGAAAATGTGATAACGAATGTTCACTTATCGCTTACCAGGCAGCGAGGCGCAGAACTAAATTATCAGGGGTGTGATTGGCTATTTGCTCGAAGTCTTTTCGATTTCGGGTGGCGACTCCATACCCGTGAGCTAATGCAGTCACTGCGATGAATACATCAACTAGAGTTCCTTTCGGTATGTTCTTTGAAAGACGTGGGACAATGTATGCAGCAATTTCGGCCGCGCTTTGAGTGAAGGGTAATACGTCACAAGCTTTGATTAACTGCTCCGTCTCGATGCGGGCTTGTTTGGTCTGCTCGTTAGGCTCATCGGGCTTGATGGATTTATTCTCAAATCCAGCGAGTGCCTGATAGACTGTCATAGCGGTTAGGGCAGGAAAGAGTTTAATTCTTGATTGATAATCCGCAATTGCTTTTCTAACACGTTGGTCTCGACCATATCTCCATGCGTTGAAAATATCGTTATCTAGAACTAGTGAGGTTTCCGTGAGTGCTGGGCCTATAGACATTAACCTTACTCTCCATCCACATCAGCCATAAAAGCTTCATCAAGATCGGGGAAAGTAGTTACCTCCTTTTTCTCTTCTTCGGTCAAACCCGCTAATGTTGAGGCAGCTAGCCCGTGATAACGATCAACGATAGCTGCGTCTAGGTACGGCTCCAGATCAATTAGAGCCTGTATCTTTGGCTCCCATGATATGTCGGACAAATAAGGGGCTTCTATAAATTCGTATTTGTTTTGCCCACTAAGAGAACGGATTTTCAAAGCAATTTGACGGCCATCTCCAGCTTTTAACTGTTCCCGAATTTCATCAAGGCTTTCAATGACTGCGTCTTCCATGCTGATTACAGAATGCCCTAGATCAATTTGCTGTCCTAAGATAGTTTCGCTCAAGGAGTCAATTGGCTGTGCCCAGATTGATGGTTGAACAGGTTGGGCTAATAAAGAGGCATACTGTTGGGTGGCTGGCATTAATCCTTCAAAGCTTCTGCCCGACCATATGAACGAGCGATCAACTATAGCGTGATAGACAAAGGCAATTCTCCCAACCTCTCCTTCTGTCATGGTAGACGGTAGTAAGAATTGCTTGCCCGTTGCTTTCTCAATGACCATTAGCCGATATGCTGTCTGCCTTCTATGTAGCATCTTACTTATTTCTAAAAGAGGAAAGTCAAAGTTTAAGTTAGTGCTCACCTCCGGCTCAGAGATTTTCAACTCAAGTCTACCCGCTAAACCCATAACAGCCATTAGAGTATCGGCAACAAAATGGGCGCGTGGTCGTCTTTCTTCGATGTTGTAGAATAGGGAAAACTGCCCATACTTGAATCTTTCTTCATATATAAGACTTTGGCCTGTGAGAGTTAAGTCAAGATAAACATTAGCATCAACGATGAACCGCGCCACAATCTTGTTATCTTCTATGATCGGACTATCAACAAGAGGAGCCTCTAACTTATAGCTAACTCCGGGAGCACTGATATGCAAAGAAAGATTAGAGTCTTGTCCGGGCAATGGTAAGGAGATAGGAATAGTCCCTCGTAGGATAGGACTAATCAGAGGTTCATTAAGGGTTAAGGTACTCATGGTTTTTATCCTTGTTTCACTGACCAACCGGGTAAATTTTACTATACTTTAAATTTACTGCTTTAAAAAAGTGTGGTTTTGCCTCAACAACACCTTACGTGAGTCTCACGTCCACGACGTGATCATCACGAAGGAAGCCCCGAATTACCGTCTGGAGTAAGGCGAAGAAAGAGGGCGCAGGAGAGACGAATAACGGGCGGCGTGCTCAACAACACGCCGCCCGTTATTCGTTTATCGCAGCCTCTTACTCATTGCCGTCTTTCGACAGGCGACTGGCGTGCAATTTAGCGACTCAGCCGTTTCCGCCGTTTCGCTCCGTGAGTCGG
>DATHAZ010000218.1:0-2289 GCA_035296445.1 Pyrinomonadaceae bacterium
CGGCAGTGGAGATGGGCGATGCGGCGAGATTCGAGACGACCGCGCGCGCCGCTTCGAGCGTCTGCGCCGCCGCGCCCGCCAGGACGGTCGTTCCGAGCAACAAGACGCCCGAAAGATGATGTGCGTCATGGCGCGCGTAGGTGGACTTGGGCTGGAACTCTTTCAGCGCGGCCGTCAAACGTGCGCGCACGAGCGCGGCGACGACGGGCGCGGCGGCGCGGTCGCGGTCGGCGCGCGAGAGGCCGCGCGCGGCCAGACGCACCTCGACTTCGTTTGCACCGGGGAAGTTGACGATGAGCGTGCGCGGGTCGGGCGCGTCGGGCTGGCGGAAAGTTGACGGCGGCACGGAATCGCTCTTGCGCCACGAGCCGAGAAACTGACGGAAGGCGCGCATGGCGCGCGGGGCTTCGACGCCGCCGATGAAGACGAGCGTGGTGTTATTGGGATTGATGAAGCGGTCGCGCGCCAGCATCATATCGGAGCGCTCGATCCGTGCGAGACTTTCGGGCGTGCCCGCGAGAGCGCGCCCGTATGGGTACGAACGGTAGAGCCTGGCGGCGGCGGCGCGGTCGGCCAGGAGGGCGGGCTGCCCTGCGGCGTCGCGCACGGCCTTGAGACGCGCCTCGCGCAGGCGGTTCACGTCTCCGGCGTCGAGGCGCATTTGCAGCACGGCATTGCGCAGGATTTCGACCAGCCGTTCAAAGTCGCCGGCCTTGCCGCTGAGCAGAATCTCGATGTTGTCGTAGGAAGTGTTGACTTCGAGCCGCCCGTTCAACTCTTCGGCGACATACTGGCGCGTCTCCGCGTCGGGGAAGAGGGCATCGCTGATGAGCGTCATCAAACCTTCCTTGCCGGCCAGATCGAAGGCCGCCCCGTGGTTGATTCTGGCTTTGAGCAAGACCTGCGGGTCGCCGGGGCGACTGAGGAGCATGACGCGCAGCCCGTTGAGAAGTTGTTCGCGGCGCGGGGCGGGCGTCCCGAAATTTTGCGCCCCGGTGTTTACCGCGGGCAGGCAGAGCAGGACGAGGAGCAGGGCGGCGTTGATAGTCCTAGTCGTGCGCGGGGCGTGAAGCGAAAGGCGTTGGCTTTTCATAAAATGGCTCGGAAGTCCGGACGGGACGGCGAAAGCGCGGCCGAGAGCGGCGGCTGAATAATTTCGACACGAAGTGTTTTAGATGCATCAAAACGGTCGCGGGAGATGCCCGTGCATTTTAGGATTCGGCGGGGATGAGGTCAACTGCGTCGAAACTATGATATTTTTATTCCCGGTAGTAAACTCTTGAAGCCGGCCGAGCATCTCACGATGCTCGAAGGCGTGTGTCCTAAATTCGAGTAACCCAACGGTTTGAAGAAATATGTTCCCCAATTGAGGCGCGAAGTATGACGACAAAGAGCTGCCCGAAGTGTAATGAAGTAGTCCCCATGCAGTTCGAATTCTGCCCCGTGGACGGCACACCCCTTCCGAACGGACACCGACCCGCGGACACAGACACCGCCACGATCAGCAATTCCGCGCACGAGCGCGTCGCTTCGACCGGGGCCGCCGACAATGCGGCCTTCACCGACGCGACGACCGCCATCGTGGCCGCCGCACAGATTCCGGCCGCCAATATTTCGCCGGACGGTCACGCGGCGGTCGTTCCGGCACACGAGCGCGGCGAGTATCACCTGACGTTTTTGGAAGACGCCGGTTTGCTTCGTCGTTTGACGAAAGAAGTGCGCGAAGTCGGGCACGACGCGGAGTTGACCTGGCCGGAATTCAAACGCGATCCGAGCGGGTTCGTGAAGCGCGGCGCGACGGCTTACGGCAAAGCCTCGTGGCATGTGGTCTCGCAGAGAAACGTGGCTCTCGGCATCATGTCCGCGCTCGTCCTGATGATAACGGCGGGCGTTCTGTTCACGCTGATGTCGCGCTTGCAGGACAAGCACGTGGCCTCGCTCGACGCCGTGCGCGAAGACCTTGAGCTACAGTCAATCGTCACAGAAATTCCCGAAGAACAGAAGAAGCCCGACGAAGGGCCGGCCGGCAATGCCAAAGGCAAGGGCGGCGGCTCGAAACCGAAACAGGAGAAACCGGGCGGCGGCGGCGGCGGCGGCCGACAGGAAGCGAAGCCCGCGTCGTTCGGCAAACTTCCCCCGGCCTCGTTGACAGTCCCGCAGGTGCGCGCTCCAGACCCGCGTCCGCCGACAATCAAGAATCCGAGTTTGCCCGTTCCGGCCAGCATCGTCGCCGACCCGACGCTCTTTCCGCCGGACAACCGCCAGATCGCTTACGGCGATCCGAAATCG
>DATHAZ010000219.1:0-17452 GCA_035296445.1 Pyrinomonadaceae bacterium
GCGCCATGTTCGACGACAAGGGCGCGAGCATCACGGAGGCAGGCCCGGCGACGCCGGTCGAGGTGCTCGGGCTGCAAGGCGTGCCGCAGGCGGGCGAGTCGTTCCAGGTGGTTGACGACATCACGCGCGCGCAGAACATCTCGGAGCATCGCCAGATGGTGACGCGGCAGAACACGCTGCTGCAAACCACAAAGCGCGGCATCGAGGCGCTCGGCGAGAAAGAAGTCAAAGAACTGCGCGTCGTCCTGAAGGCCGACGTGCAGGGTTCGGTCGAAGTGTTGAAGAGCACTTTGACGAAACTTTCCACCGACGCCGTGAAGGTCTTCGTCGTGCGCTCGGGCGTCGGCGCGATCACGGAGTCGGACGTGTTGCTCGCCTCGGCCACGCAGGCGGGCGCGTCAAACTCCGCGGTCGTCATCATCGGTTTCAACGTGCGGCCGGAAGTGCGCGCGGCCGAACTGGCGAAACTCGAACACGTAGACATCCGCCTCCACTCGATCATCTACAAGGTGGAGGAGGAGATTCGCGCGGCCATGATCGGCATGCTCGAAGCCATCGAGTCGGAGAAGATACTCGGCAAGGCCGAAGTGCGCGACGTGTTCAAAGTGCCGCGCGCGGGCACGGTGGCGGGCTGCATGGTCTTGGACGGCCTGATCCGCCGCAACACGCGCGCGCGCCTCATACGCGACGGCGTCGTCGCGTGGGAGGGCGGCATCGCCTCTCTGCGTCGCTTCAAGGACGACGTGGGCGAGGTGCGCGAAGGCTTCGAATGCGGCATCTCGCTCGAAAACTTCAACGACGTGAAAGCCGGCGACCAGATCGAGTCTTACGTCATCGAGAAGGTTGCGGCGACCGAACTTTAAGAACAGTGACGAGTGACAGGTGACGAGTGACAAGTTTTAGAACTTGTTTTAACTCGTCACTTGTCACTCGTCACTCGCCATTGTTTTATCATGCGAAGGCCGGAGAAAGTTGCCGAACATGTGCGCGAGGAGATCGCGCAGATCGTCGGCTATGAATTGGACGATCCGCGGGTGGCGATAGTCACGGTGACGGACGTGCGCATGTCGGACAACCTGCGCGAGGCGCGCGTCTTCGTCATGCTGACCGGCACGGACGACGAAGCTATGGGCGCGCTCAAAGCGTTGCGCAAGGCCGCGCCCTACGTTCGCCGCCAACTCGCCTTCAACCTGAATCTGCGGCACGCGCCCGAAATACATTTCATCCGCGACACCGTCGAAGAAAAGGCCGCTCGCGTGGACGAACTCCTTCGAGGACTGGTTCACGCGCCCGACGAGCAGCCCGACGACGCGCCCAACGAGGCCGACGCGGAAACCGGAGAGGAGAAAACGAGGGATGAGGGATGAGGGATGAGGGATGAATCAGAGAAGCATTCAACCTCTTGGGTGTTTTTCTTGTTCATCCCTCATCCCTCATCACTCATCCCTTCTTGAAAACAATGCTTGTTCAAGTCGTCGAATTGATTGAGGCGAAGCGACGCTTCGCCATCACCTCGCACATTCGTCCGGACGGCGACGGTCTGGGATCGTCGCTGGGTCTCTACTGGCTGCTCAAGGCGCTCGATAAAGAGCCGGAAGTCATCATGCGTGATCCCGTGCCGCACTCTTACGGCAAGCTGCCGGGCGCGGAAACCATCCGGGTCACGCCCGAAGTAGACCGGGAATACGACGCCGTCTTTGTCATCGAATGTTCCGACATCACGCGCCCCGGACTCGTCAATCTCGACAAGCAACTCGTGGTCAACATAGACCATCACGCGACCACCTCGCTCTTCGGCACGATCAACTGGATTGACTCGACCGCCTCGGCCGTCGGCGAGATGATCTACAACCTGTGCAAAGCCATCGGCGTTCGCCCGTCGAAGGAGATCGCCGAGTGCGTCTACACCGCGCTCGTCACCGACACGGGGTCATTCCACTATTCGAACACGACGGAGCGCACCTTCAAGGTTGCTTCCGAACTGCTGCGCGCGGGCGTCAAACCGGCGAAGGTGTCGCAGGCCGTCTTCAACAATTACCCGTGGAGCAAGCTCCAACTCTTGAGCGAGGTGCTGCCGACCGCGCGCCACGACGAGACGGGGCGCGTCGCCTGCCTGCGTCAAACTCTGGAGATGCAGGAGCGCACCGGCGCTTCGGACGAGGATTCGGACGGCTTCGTCAATTACCCGATGAGCGTCGGCGAGGTCGAGGCGTGCGCGTTTTTGAAAGAGACCGCGCCGGGCGTCTATCGCACCAGCCTGCGCTCGAAGGGCGACGTGAACGTGGCGCGCATCGCAGAGCGTTTCGGCGGCGGCGGCCACCGCAACGCGGCGGGCTGCACGCTGACGGGCGATTGGGACGAGACCGAGAGCAACATCGTCGCGCTGCTCGTCGAAGCTGTGGAGAATCGTTCCAACGGTAACGGCAACAATTCGGCGTCGGGCGAATCGCCCGCGCTCGGCGGCAACAACACGCCCACAGGCCAATTGCCGCCCACGCTCATCAGGGGCGCGCTCAATGCGGAAAGGTGAAGTAGCTGTTAGCCATTAGCTGTCAGCTTTCAGCAATCGGCAGTCAGCTAACATCTGTTCTTTGTCCGTGTTCGGTTGTCAGTTGCGTGTGGCTTTCCGGGCGAGTGGCTGAAGATTGATTCGCGTGGCTGTCGCAAGGACAAAGCGCATTTAGCCAACAGCTAAGAGCTAACAGCTAACAGCTCTCTTCGTTTATACTCTGCGCCTATGACATGGTTCCGTAAAAAGGGACAGAAGATTGAAGTGGTTCCGGCGGACGAGCGCGTCGTTAAGACCGAAGGCGTCTTCCGCAAGTGCCCGGAGTGCGACGCCGCGCTCTTCAAGAAAGACCTCGAAGAATCGCTGCAAGTCTGCCCGCCGTGCGGCCACCACTTTCGCATCGGCGCGCGCGAACGCCTCGCCATGCTCTACGACAACGCCGACTACGACGAACTCGACGCCGAAGTCATCTCTCACGACCCGCTCAACTTCGTTGACACCAAGCCCTACCCGCAGAGGCTCGAACAGGCCAAGCGTTCCACGGGGCTGCCGGAAGCGGTCATCAACGCGCGCGGAAAAATCAACGGCCACACGGTCTATGCGGGTGCGATGGACTTCAGTTTCCTCGGCGGCTCGATGGGTTCGGCGGTCGGCGAGAAGGTGACGCGCCTCGTGGAGCGCGCGATCAAAGAGCGCGCGGCCGTCATCACCATCACCTCTTCGGGCGGCGCGCGCATGCAGGAGGGCACGCTCTCGCTCTTGCAGATGGCGAAGGTCTCCGCCGCGCTCGCGCAACTCGACAAATCGCGCCTCCCCTTCATCTCCGTCCTGACCGACCCGACGACCGGCGGCGTCACCGCCAGCTTCGCCATGCTCGGCGACGTGATCATCGCCGAACCGCGTGCTCTGATCGGTTTCGCCGGGCCGCGCGTCATCGAACAGACCATCCGCCAGAAGTTGCCGAAAGATTTCCAACGCTCCGAGTTCCTGCTCGAACACGGCATGCTCGACGCCGTCGTTGACCGCCGCGAGATGCGCGCTCTCATCATCAAGCTGCTCGACTTCATGGTGAACCCCGACATCCGCGCGCCTCACCTCGACGTGGACATCAACTTCGCCGCCCACCAGAACGGCTACAACGCCAGGGCAGCCAAGTCCGTGCTCGAAGAGCAGCCGTCCGAAGCAACCGCCCTCCAGAGTTCAAAATCGCAGTCGGAAAATTAACGTCCGCGCCTTTCCTTTCCCGCGCCCCTTCATGCGCTCGTTGTCTCTGTAGTTAGTGACCGAAGCACTCACCACAGAGGCACAGAGAGCACAAAGGGAGCACGGAGGAGGACTATTTGAAATCCCGAATTTGAGATCATGCACTTTGACGAAGCAGTCAACTATCTCCTCGGTCTCGGTCACGAAACCCTCGCGATCAAACTCGGCCTCGCCAACATCGAACGACTGCTCACGGCGCTCGGGTCTCCCGAACGCGCTTACCCCGCCGTCCAGATCGCGGGCACGAACGGCAAAGGCTCGACCGCCGCGATGCTCGATAGCATCTGCCGCGCCTCCGGCGTGCGCGCCGGTCTCTACACTTCCCCTCACCTCGTCTCCATTACGGAACGCATACGCATCGCGGGACGCGACATCACGCGCGCAGAGTTTGCACGCCACGCCGCGCGCGTCCGCGCCGTCTCTTCAGAACTACAAACCGCGACGGGCGCGCTGCCCACGTTCTTCGAGCAGGTAACGGCCATCGCACTCGTCGCCTTCCGCGAGGCACGGGTCGAACTCGCCATCCTCGAAACCGGCCTCGGCGGGCGGCTCGACGCGACTACGGCGGCGCGCGCCGACGTGCTCGCCATCACGCCTATTGCCCTCGATCATCAAGAGTATCTCGGCGACACGCTTCGCGCGATAGCGGCGGAGAAGGCTGCCATCATCCGCGCGGGCGCAGCGGCGGTCGTCGTCGCGCCGCAACCCGGCGAGGCGCGCGAAGTGATACTTGCGCGCTGTCATGAGTGTCACGTCACGCCGCGCTTCGCAAACGGCGACATCCGCGTACACGGGGCAGACGCGACGGGTCGCCTGCGCGTGACGTTCGAGACGGAGGCGGGACTGTATGAGAATGTGCGGCTGTCCCTGCGCGGTCGCCACCAGGCGACGAACGCCGCCGTCGCCGTCGCGCTCGCGGAAGTTTTGCGCGAGCGCGGTTTTCCCATCACACGCGCCGCAATCATGGAAGGACTCGAAACCGCCGAACACGCCGGACGCCTCGAATTAATTGCCGGTCAACCTTCCCTGCTCTTCGACGGCGCGCACAACGCCGCCGGCGCGCGCGCCCTGCGCGACTACCTCGACGAATTCGCCGGCGCACCCGTCACGCTCGTCTTCGGCGCGATGCGCGACAAAGATTTGGACGAGATCGCGGCGACGCTCTTTCCGGCGTCCGACAATTTGATCCTGACGCGCCCGACAAATGAGCGCGCCGCCACGCCCGACGCGCTCGCACGCCTCGACGCGGCGCAAGCCATCGGCAGGCCGCCGGGTCTCTTTGAGTCTCCCGCCGATGCGCTGCGCGCGGCCGAAGCGTGTACGCCGCCCGAAGGGATCATCTGCGTTACGGGGTCGCTCTATCTCGTCGGCGAAATAAAGAGCCTCGTCGCCGGGCGCGGGCAGGGGTTGAATCGAGACGCATAAAGTTTTAGATTGCCCGCAGTAGTTAGAGTGTTTCATTCAACCGGGCAGACTTTAATCCGCCGATTGATACGAAGGGATTCTATGGACACATCCGGCAAGGAAGCTCCCGAAGTGGTCGCGAGCGAAGACGTGTATCGCGGACGCATCTTCACGGTCACGCTCGACACGGTGCGCGAGGAGGGACGCGAGTACAAGCGCGAGGTCGTGCGCCATCCCGGCAGCGCGGCCATCGTCGCCCTGCACGACGACAACACGGTTTCGCTCGTCAGGCAGTATCGCCACCCGACGGTGAAATACCTGTTGGAGATACCGGCGGGGAGTCGCGGCGATTTCGAGCCGCCGGAGGAGTGCGCGGCGCGCGAGTTGGAGGAGGAGTTGGGGCTGGTGGCCGAGGGTTGGGAGAAGCTGTCGGAGTTTTTCGTCTCGCCTGGATTCTGCGGCGAAAAGATGTGGGTCTATCTGGCGACCGATTTGACCGAGACACGTGCGAACCCGGAGGACGACGAGAATTTGGAGGTCGTGCGCCTGCCGCTTGCGCGCGCTCTGGAAATGATCGAGGCGGGCGAGATTGAAGACGCCAAGACCATCATCGGCCTCACGCTCGCGTCCGCACGATTGGGAATGGGTTAAAGGGTAAAGGGGAAGGTTAAAACAAGAAGGCGCGTTTATCGTGCGCCGCTCGCTTTCATCCTTTACCCCTTATCCCTGACCCTCGTCTCCTCCCGGTTGACGCTCATCCTCCAGTCTCTTACACTCGAAATTATCGTGGACACTCCGACCGAAACTCCGCACCGACTTACTTCCGACACCGAGCCGAACGCGCCTGCCGTAGAGACGCCGACGCCGGGTTTATACGGCGCACAACCTTCGACGGCCGACGCCTTACCGCCCGAAACACGCGCGGACGATCCCGCATGGGGACTGCCCGCGGCTTTCGGCGTCTGGTTCGCCAGCGTGGGGCTGCTCGTGGTGGGAGGCGTGCTGGCTCTGATCGTGTATATGCTCCTCCGCCGCCCGTCGCTGGCCGGGGGTGATTTGCAGAGCGCGCTGGAATCCGATCCGTTGTTCATCCTGTTTTCGATAGCGGCGATGGTGCCGGTGCATCTGCTGACTTTCGGCGTCGCGTGGGCGTTGGTGACGGGATTCGGCAAACGCTCCTTTCGCGAAGCCGTCGGGTGGAAGTGGGGCGAGCGTTTCGGCTTTTGGACTTGCATCGGGCTGGCTGTGGGCTTGTGGCTCCTCGGCATCGCGCTGGCTACCCTGTTCGGCGGTCAGGAGACGGACATTGATCGGATCATCGCCAGTTCAAACGCGGCGCGGTTCAGCATCGCGTTTCTCGCCGTCGCCACCGCTCCGATAGTCGAAGAGACGGTCTATCGCGGCGTGCTCTTCGCGCCTCTCCAGCGCGCCGCCGGGACGAAGGCCGCCATCGGCATCGTCTCCGTCATGTTCGCGGCCGTCCATCTCATGCAGTATCGCAACAACCTCGGCGTGATCGCGGCGGTGGCCGTGCTCAGCTTCACGCTGACGTGGGTGCGCGCGTACACCGGGCGACTGCTCCCCTGCTTCGCCATCCACGCCGCCTTCAACGGCATTCAGGCGATCATCATCGTCGCCCAGCCTTACCTGAAAACGCTGGCTCCGACGCAGCCCGTCGTGCCGCAGGGGATGTTGCTCGACACCATCACACACGCGCTCGCCGCCGTCCGGATATAAAAACCATGACACATGAAGTGGTCGTCGTCGGCGCTGGTGTTGGCGGCTTGACGACCGCCGCGCTGCTCGCGGCGCGCGGCCTCGACGTGTGCGTGCTGGAGAAAGAGTCGCGGGGCGGCGGCTGCGCGACGACGTTCGAGCGGTTCGGCTATGAATTCGAGACGACGGCCGGACTCTACGCCGGTTGGGGCGCGGACGACATTCACGCGCGCGTCTTCTCGGAGTTGCCGGTCGCCTTGCCGGAAGCGCGCAGGCTCGCGCCCGCTTACGTCGTGCGCTTGCCGGATGCGACCGAGGTGCGGGTCGGAGCGGGCGACGACGGCGACAACGGCGATGTTGAGTTTGAGCGGGAGTTGAGCCGTGCCTTCCCCGAATGCGCTCATGCCGCGATCAACTTTTATCGCGAACTCACGCCCATCGGTGAAGCCCTGCAACGCAGCGCACGCCGCACCCCCGAACTCGCCACGATGGGCATGTTCGCGCGTATGAAACTACTGGCGGCCGAGGCGCGGCACGCCTCGCGCGTCCTCGCCCTGCAAACACACACGGCGGGCGAGCATCTCACCGCCGCTTCCACGCGCTTCCGACGCTTCATTGACGCGCAACTGCAAATCTACGCCGGTTGCGCGAGCGACGAGTGCGCTTACCTGCACGCGGCCGTCGCGCTCAATCTGCCGCGTCGCGGACTCTATGCCATCAACGGCGGCGCGTCGGCGCTCACGCGCGCTCTCACGGATTCAATCAAACTGAGCGGCGGCCGCATTCGCTTCGACACGACCGCGCTTCGCCTCGCCTTCGACGCGAACGGGCGCGCCATCGGAGTTGATCTACTGAGCGGCGAGAGCGTCCGCGCCACGCGCGCCGTCGTCAGCAATCTCACCGTCTGGGATACCTACGGTAAGCTCGTCGGCGCGTCGCGCACGCCCGGCCAACTGCGCGAGCGTCTGAAATCGGCGCGCGGCTGGGGCGCGTATCTGCTTTACCTCGGCGCGGACGAAGAGGCCGTCGCGCGTCTGCCCGCCGAACGTATCCTCGCGCTCGATAGCTGGCAGGAAGGCGAAATTTACGACGCCGCCCGCTCGCAGTTCATGTTCAGCGCGTCTCCCGCGTGGGACTCGGAGCGCGCGCCCGCGGGCAAACGCGCCGTCACCTTGTCGCTCTACACGGAGGCAGCCGACTGGTTCGCCTACCACACGGACGAGAGCGAGCACGAGACGCAGGATCAAGTGATGCTGGAGGCGTGTTGGGCGCGTCTGCACGCCGCGCTCCCCGAACTCGGCGCGGGCGTAGAAGTGATCGAGACGGCGACGCCGCGCATCTTCTACGAACAGACGCGCCGCAAACTCGGCATGGTGGGCGGCATCCCGCAGACGCTCGCAAACTCCGGCGCAAACGCCTTCACACACCGCACGCCGTTCCCGAATTTATACACGGTCGGCGACACGGTTTTCCCCGGCAACGGCCTCGCCGCCGTCACCCAATCAGCCCTCATCGCCGCCAATGAGATCGCGCCGCGAAAATAGAGAAGCAATAAATCGGAAGTTCGCTTAACGCCGCGCGAACTCAAGCGCGCCGCGCGCGTCCGCTTCCGCGCCGCGTATGACGACGACTTGATCGCCGTCGAGGGTGACGAGCGTGAGGCGTGCGCCGTCGCGCCAGTTGAATTGTGAAGGATCGTTTGAGCCGTCGCGCCGTGCGCCGGTTTTGCCACACATTACATTGTAGGCGCGGAAGAACTCCGCGGCCTCTTCGGGCTTGTCCCAGCGAGTCTTCCAGACAAAGAGCGGCGTGCCCCCGGCGCGCTCGAATAGATAAGCGTGGTCGCCGCCCCAACCCGTCGCGGCGCGCGTGGCTTCCGCCGCCGTGAGGTACTTCAAGAGGAGGCCGCGCACGCCGAGTTCGCCGAGCGGCGTTGTGGCCGCGACCGTCCAGTTGTTCGCGGCGAACTGTTTTTCGTCCAACCCCACCTCGCGCGCCCCTTCGTTCGCAAAATATTTTTCGGGGTGAAGAACCTGCTCGCTCGATGCGGGCGGGCGGCGAAAGAGTTCGTCCACGCCGCGCGCGCCCGTCTTGCGGCGCACGGCCTCGACGAAGCGCGTGCCGTCGCGGTAGCGGAAGATGAAGGTCTCGGTCAGGAGCGGCGGGAAGAACGCGCCGATCTCGTGGCGGTATTGGCCGAAGCGCGCATCCTCACTGCGCCCGATTTCTTCGAGCGTGCGCCGCGACCAGACGGCGTCGGTCTGCTCGCGGCGTCGCTGCACGTTCATGGCGTCGCCTTCCACGACGGCGAAGGCCGCCTCGGCGCGGTCGAAGTTGTAAGGGCGCGCGGTGAGTAGTTTCAGCAGGTCGAAATGTTGGTCTTGCAGCGCGTGGACGTATTCGTGCGCGATGAGGGATTCATCTCGCGCCGGGGCGTCCGCGCCCTGACCGGCGAGGATGAGCACGCGCTTGTCGTGCGGCGAGTAGGTCGCTCCGGCGGAGGCGGCGGCGAAACTCGCGGCGAGCGTGGCGAGGTCTGTGCCTTCGGGCAGCATCCCGCCCGCGACGGCGAGGCGGCTCAGTGCGCGCAACTCGTCGCCCGCGAGGCTATCGGCCAACTCTTTCGCGCGTGTGCCGTATTCCCAGCCGGAAAGCTCGCTCATGCCTGCGTCGCGCTGCCAGTTGAGTTCGCGCGTCGCGGCGACACTTACCATCAAGCGGCGGCGCAAGGCTTCGAGCGCGGGCGACAGAGGCCGCACCGGCAGCGGCGTCAACTCACGCCGCGCGGGCGCGACGGCGACCGCCGCCGGAATCCCCTTACGCAACGAGCGTTTATTGCCGCACGAGGCCGCGACAAACGCCGAGCCGATTGCCGCGATGAAGACGAAAACAAGAATGGCGCGCCTGTTAAACCTTGTACGCATACAGGGTTTTAGACGCGCCAACAACGCTTCGCGATGCCGGAGCATAGACAGAAAGGGAAAAGGGGAAAGGTAGTAAGCAGGCGGCGCATGATAAACGCGCCTTCCTGTCTTCGCCTTTCCCCCTTTCCTCTTTTCCCTGTCCCCTGCTTTCTCAATCGAGCATGTCGAGCATCGAGTTGCCGCTGTTTTGCGCGGGAGGGGCGGCGGGTTTCACTTCTGGTGTGCCGCCAAAGTCGGCGAGTTTGAGGCGAAGGTTGCCCTGATTCGAGGCGTAGGAGAGGGCTTCCTCTTTGTTAAGAGCGCCGTTGCGGATCATCTTCTCAAGCACGTTGTCGAAGGTTTGCATGCCTTCGAGTTCGCCCTGCTCCATCGCGTCAACGAGCGAGCGGCCTTCGGACTCGCCGCGCTCCATGTATTCGCGCGTGCGCGCCGTGGATTTGAGAATCTCGATGGCCGCGACGCGCCCCTTGCCGTCGGCGCGCGGGAGAAGACGCTGCGAGACGATGAAGCGGAAGGTCTGCGACAGGCGCGCGCGGATCGAGGCTTCTTCATTTTTCGGGAAGACGCCGATGATGCGATCCACGGTTTTCGAGGCGTCAATCGTGTGCAGGGTGGAGAGGACGAGGTGGCCTGTCTCGGCCGCTTCGAGCGCGACTTCAATCGTCTCACGGTCGCGCATCTCGCCGACGAGGATCACCTTGGGCGCTTGTCTGAGCGCGGCGCGCAGGGCGCGAGCGAAGTCGGGCGTGTCCGAGTGGAGTTCGCGCTGGTGGATGGTCGAATTCTTGTGCCGGTGTAGGAATTCGATGGGGTCTTCGATGGTGACGATGTGGTAATACTTCTCCTCGTTGATGAGGTCTATGACGGCCGCGAGCGTGGAGGATTTGCCGGAACCGGTCGGGCCGGTGACGAGGACGAGGCCGGTCTTGAGTTCGGCGATGTCTCTGAGTTGCGGCGGAAGGTTGAGGTCTCTCCAGCCGGGCGGGTCGGGCGGGATAACGCGCATGACGATGGCGTGAGTGCCGCGCTGCATGAAGATGTTGACGCGGAAACGCGAAAGGCCGGGCGCGCTGAAAGAAACGTCCGCCGAGCCGAACTTTTCGAGGCTCTCGACGGCCGCCGGATTCTTCCCCATGATGATCTTGGAGATGCCGGACGTGTGCGCGGGCGTCAGTTTTTCGAGGCCGGGATAGGCGACGCCCTGCAATTTCCCCAATAGTTCCACCTGCGGCGGTCTCCCCGGCGAAAAGATCAGATCGCTGACCTTGCCCGAGGCGGAGAGCATCGTTTGCAGCACGTGGACGAAATTCAGGGGCGCGGGCGGCGCGCCCCCGTCGGTTGCATGTGTGCCCGCTCTCTCGGCGGCGGGCGGTGTGTGAGTGGACATAGAATTCGCGGGCAATTAAGAGAATATTGATTGAGAGATTAGTGTCGGGCGGCTTGTTGTCCGTGTATGATCGCTCGCGCTTTTTGGCTGGCAAAGCCCCCACAGGACTTTACTACTGTAGCGTTCCAAGCAAACTTTCGTAAAGCCTGTAACGAAAAAAATACGCGGCGGGCAAACAACCGCGCCCTTTCCGGCGTACATCAAACAAGAGACAAGGCACGGGATGTGCTTTAGCGTATTTGACGCCGGCATCCCGCATTGACCGGAAGGAGGCGCTTTCAGGTTATGGCAACCTACAGAGACCCTGTGCGAGTTTTTGCTCCGCTGGAGGTGGTTGAGCGCCTGCTGGAGATTCGCGAAGAAGCGGGTTACTCTCCCGAAATTTTTCTCCGCTCGTCCGATGACTTGGCAGCTTACTTCGACGCTTACGGCTTTGACGTTTACGCATTCACCGAGACGGAATCCGAGTTTCACTACGGCCGTTACCGTGCCGCGCTCGCCCCGGGCGGCGACCACGCGCACAGTTCACCGACCGCACACTGATTTTCAATAAGCAAGCTTAACCGGAACGGGGGCGACCTTGAAAGAGGCCGTCCCCGTTCTGCTTTTCCGGCATCTCTATACACGCGCCGGGCTAGAGAGACTTGATGACTACGAAAGTCACGTCGTCGCTCGCGCCGCGCCCGTTCGTCCATTCGAGCACGTCGGCGTACAGGAAGTCTATCAACTTGCGCGCGGTCAATTCACGCCCTTCCCTCACCTTGAGTTCGAGCCGTTCGCGCCCGTATTCCCCGCCGTACTCGTTCGTGGCCTCCGTGATGCCGTCGGTGTAGAGCAGGATGATCTGGCCGGGCTGAATGGGCAGGTAGTATTCGTAATAGCGCGTATCCCGAAACATGCCGAGCGGGAGACCGCCGCGTTCGATGAAGCGCGCTTGGCCCTCGGCGTCCATCAGGAGCGGCGGGTTGTGCCCGGCGTTGGCGTAGGCGAGCGTGCGGTTCGTTGCATCAAGCGCGCCGTAGAAGGCCGTCACGTACTGGTTGTTCTCGATGGATTCCCAGAGCAGGTGGTTGACCTTCGACATCGAGATGTTCGGCGCGTAGCCGATCTGGATCGCGGCGCGCAAAGAAGCGCGCAGGAAGGCCATCAGCAGCGCGGCGGGCACGCCCTTGCCCGATACGTCCGCGATAACGATGCCGAGATGATCTTCGTAGAGACTGACGAAATCGTAGTAGTCGCCGGAAACTTCCTCGGTCGAAAAGTTGTACGCGCTGATGTCGAAGCCTTCGAGTTTCGGGTCGCGCGAGGGCAGGAGTTCGAGTTGGACGTGGCGCGCGACTTCGAGTTGCGCCTGCAAGCGTTTCTTCTCGACCGACTGCTCGTGCAGCATCGCCTTCTCAATGATGATCGCCACTTGCGAAGCGAGCAGCATCAGGATTTCCAGATCGTCGTTGGTATAGGCGTTCTTCCGGTCGCTCTCCAGATCGAACGCCCCGATCACTTCTTCGTTCGAGATGATCGGCGCAACCATCTCTGAACAGGTCGAGCGGCGCGCGTTGACATAACGGGGGTCTTGGCTTACGTCATGCACGATCAGAGGCTCGCCCGTCTGCGCCGCATAGCCGAGCAGTCCTTCGCCGACTTTCAGATGCAGGTCGGTCAACTCGTTGATGTCGTAGCCGCGCACGGAGGTCGTGCTGAAACCTTTGAGCGCGCCGAGATCGCCTTCATCCGCCCCTTTGCCCTGCGGGTTGCGCTCGATCATGTAAATGCCCGCCGCATCGTAGGGCAGGAGCGAGCCGAGCGTGTCCATCACGAGTTCGAGCACCTCGTCCACGTCGAGCGAGCGGCTGATCTTCTTCGTGATGTCGAGCAGCAGCCGCAGCTTGTCAACGACGGTCAGGTTTGACCCCGCCGCCGCTGTCTCCGCCGCATCTGTGATCTGTTCCGTCATAACAAACGCCATCCGCCCGGCTTCCGCCTGGGCGCGCAACTCCGCGCAAACGCCAAACTCAGATTATAGATGAAGGACACGGCAGAGCAAGGGTGCAGGTGGAAGCATGAAGAGGAAAACGGGTCAAGTGGGTCGGGCATTCCGTTCATCCCCCGCCTCTTCTATTGCGGCCTCCGTCAACAACGCGAATTCCAATGCCGCCGCCTGGCGGTGTCGGAAGAAATCGTTGACATCGGACGGGAGCGTGATGCGCGCGAGCGCGAGGCCGCGCGCGTTGAAGAGTTCGCCGTAGCGCTCGGCGGCGCGTCGCCCGGCGTCGTCCGGGTCGAGCGCGGCGACGACGCGGAAGCGGCCGAGGGGCGCAAGCCATTCCGCTTTCAGGCCGCCCGCGCCGACGAGTCCGACGGCCGCGAAGCCGTGCGCGAGCAGTGTCAGCGTGTCGGTAAAACCCTCTACGAGATAGACGATGCTCCCGCTCGCCAGTTGGTTCAGACAGTCAACGTTATAGAGCGACGGCACGCCGCCGCGCATGTTGTGCCAGCGCGGCTCGACTCCGGCGGCCGTCGTTCGCGCCTGCAAATAGATGGCGCGCCCCTCAACGCGAAACGGAAACAACAGGCGGTGTCGGTAAAACGTCAGGTGCGCACGCGCGTTGAACAGGCCGCTTCGCTGCAACTCTTCGAGCGGAAAGGCCGCCTGCATCTTTCGCATGACGCGCCGGTAGGCGCGTCGCGGAAAGTAGACGACGCCCGCGCGCCCGGCCGTCGCGTCGTCAATTCCGCGTCGCGCGAGATAGCCCAGCCCCTCCGTCTGCTCTTCCGCGCGACACGCCGAGAGGAACGTCTCGCAAACCGCGCCCAGGCGTTCCGCGCCGAGCGGTTCGGGTTCCTGCTCCGATGCCGTCGCCGCCTCGTCGGGCGCGGCGCGTTGCGCGAGCGAACGTTCGCGGCTCCTGCGTTCGCTCAGTCCGAGTTCGCGCGCCAGTTCGACGACGGCGCGGCCGAACTTCACCTCATGCATCAACTCGTAGAAGCGGATCGCGTCGCCGCCCTCATCACGCGAGAAGCAGTGGAAGAGGCCGCGCGTGAGGTCTACAGAGAGGCTCGGATGACCTCGGCCGCTGTGCGCGTGTGCGGGGATGGGGCAGAGCGTTTGCAGGCGATTGCCTGCGGGGAGTGCGTGCGGACAATAGCGCAGGTAAAAAGTGCGGTAGTCTATGACGCGCTTGATCGCGTCGCGAAGCATGAGCAGTCGTTCGCGCCCCGATGTCGAGTCAACGGGCATGGCCGCTATTGTTCGCGTAAGCCTGCCTGGCCGCCCAGCGCGCCTCGACCTCTTCCGCGTGGCGCGCGCGATACTCGCCCCACAGGCGCGACACCTTCATGCGATATTCGACCAACTCGCGGCTCACGTTGAACCGCCGCGCGATCTCCGTCGAAGTCCGGCCCGCGCGCACGTATCGCCTGAGCGACGAGAACGGCACGAGCGCCGCCGCCCCCACCGCGTAAGCCGCCTCTTCATCCGCTTCGTTGTAATCGCGCGCCACGGTCTTTCCCTGCTTGTTCTGCGCGACGATGGACAGACGGTTCGCCTTGTGGCCGAGGAAGACGTGACAGACTTCTTCCATCAAAGTCGCGTTGTTGCGCGCCGCCCCGTGCTTCGGGTTCAACAACACCAGACGCCACCCGTTCGGCAGAGGCCGCGAACACGTCCCGCCCGACCACGCATCCGAACCCACGCCCAGCAAATGCTCCCGCGTCTCTTCCGACAACCCCTGCACCTGCTCGAAGTCAATCACCATCAACTTCGCGAAGTGCGCCAGCGCGAACGGGTCGAGCGGCTCGTCGTCGCGCCGCAAGCCCGCGAACTCGCGCAGCCCCATCGCCCGCACCTCATACTGGCGTCCCTTAAACGTCGGAGGAAATTTCGTCTCGTCCACTATGCTGATCCTATTCCCGGCTATGTCGCCGTTGCGACTTTGGCATACGCGTCCTTCAAGGCGATCTCACACCCGATGACGTTAAGCTTTATCACATCTTCCACATCGTGATATTCCGAGTATCGCCATTCCTTGTCGCTCTGCCTCACATATTGCTCGATCCGGCACGGCTCCTGAGCGACGAGAATGTATTCCGTCAGCGACGCGATCTGCTGGTACTGCTCAAACTTCTTCCCACGGTCGTATGCCTCCGTCGAAGCTGATAAGACTTCGATAATTACCACCGGATTGAGCAACGTGTCGTTCTCCGCATCGTCAAACAACTCCGGCTCACACGCCACGACGACATCGGGATACGTGTACTTCCCCGTCGCGCTCACCTTCACGCGCATATCGCTCGGATACACATTGCACGGACGCTCAAGCAACTGATTCCCCAGCACCCGGATGATGTTCGCCGCGATCAGGTTATGCCGCTTACTCGCGCCTACCATCGCAAACACTTCACCCGCGAAATACTCGCTCCGCGTCTCAGCCTTCCGTTCAGCAGCGAGATACTCCCCTGGTGTCAATAAGGTTTTACGTTGAGAAGACATAATGTTCTCACCCTTATACCAGCCTCTATCAGGACAACTTATCCCATTCCTCGGCCGTTATTTGACGACCGGTGATGGCTTCGACCTCACGCAACATCATCCGCAGTTGCGGCACAGAGTATTCAGAATTGGAAGGGATAGTAAGCCGGTGCTGTTGATAAACCATAAACTGATGTTTCGCGCCGGAATACAAACCTTCAAAGCCGAGTTGCCGCAACCGCCGGATGAAATCGCCGCGCTTACACGGATTCCAGCGACTCATAGATCGGCTCCCTGTTCAGGTCTATCCCCTCAATCACCGGAAGCTGATGTCCTAACTTCAAACCCAGCCACAGCCAATCTTCCAAAGTAGAACGTAACTCTTCCTCGCACTCCCTCAACGTCACACCGAATGACACCACGCCCATACACGCTGCGATCCGACCGGAGAAACTGCCATCCTCCAACTTGTCATACTCCGCCCCCGCCATCGCGGCGTCTAAATATTCGCTCAGGATGAATTGTATGCTCATGACAGCCTCTCCAAAGTGTATGTCGGCATAAGGCATTTCTTGATGATTCGATTATACCCGCTCGCCCGCCGCTTTGCGCCGCTGAAATTACACCGTTAATCGTCTTAAAACGAAGAGGCGCGCAACCCGACAGAGTTGCGCGCCTAATAAACTTGAGAAATGAGTGTGCCGGTTACTTCCGCTTGTTGCGCGCGCGCGGGTCTTCGCCGGGGTGGCTGAACTGGGCGTAGGCGACGCGGAAGAGTTCGGAGAGGGCTTTGGCGGTTTCGGCCGAGAGGTTGCGGTCGGCGCGCAGGTGCGCTTCGACGATGTCGGGCGTCGCTTCGTGCGGGAAGTAGACGACCGCTTTGGCCGCTTCGTTGCCGCCGGCGTCGGGCTGACGGCCGCTCATGATGCGCTCCATCGGCATGTCGAGCCAGTTGGTGAGACGCGCGATGTTGTCGGCGTCGGGTTTGCCCGTGCCGTTTTCGATGCGCGAGAGCGTCGAGGCCGACACCTGCGTCTCGGTCGCCACATCGCGCAGGCTCAAGCCCGCTTCCTCGCGTTTGCGGCGGATAGCCCGCCCCAGTTCCACCGTATTTACTAAACTTTTATTACCTGATTCTGCCATTTTGGCCTCCTTTTGACGCGACCGACAGCTACAGGAAGCTGCAAGTCGCCCCTCCACTGGTTCCAGAACATATCACAGGAAAATCCCAGACGCAAGACCTTGTTTTATGCTTGCAACAAAAAACGTCTCATGGTACACTGTTTCACGTATGAAACAGAGCATTTGGGACTCTGTGGCACAGGACGCGAAAACGAGAGGGTGAAATGAGCGATCACATCTGGGAGACATTCGACGGCTTGTTCAAGACGGTACACCGGCAGGGGCGGCGCGTGGAGGAATTGGAAGCGCGCATCACCGACCTCGAACGCCGTCTGGCCGAGCGCGCCACCGTAGCGACGGTGAACCCGGTGCAACAGCCGAAGCAGGCGCAGACGGCGTTGAGCGAAATGCCCGTCGAGCGCGCGGCGTAAGTTTAAAAGGTTTTGAAGGAGTTAACAGTCATGGCAACAGCAACGGCGACCAACACGACGACAGACAAAAAGGCGATCATGCGCGATAAACGCGCGCAGGGCATCGCGGCGATGGGACTGGTCACGCGCGAGGGCGACCGCTTTCGCGTGACGACGCCGAGCCTTCGCGGCAAGCGCAGCAGCTACGAAGTCTGGCGCGACGACGCGGGCAAAGTGCGTTGCTCTTGT
>DATHAZ010000220.1:0-49545 GCA_035296445.1 Pyrinomonadaceae bacterium
AAGCCGTCCGCGTTCGACTGGCCGACGAGCGAGAGCGCGAGTCCGGTGAACTGCGGGCGTTCCGCGTCGAGCAGCCCGTGCGTGGCGAAATGCAGGACGCGATAGTTGTCGAGTTTGCGCGCGTGCAGGTTCGCCTCGCTCGCGTCGAAGTCGAGCCACACGTCCGCCTGCCCGCCGGACGAGCGCGCGAGCTTGGCGATCTCCTCGGCCTCGGAGCGCGTGCCGTCGAGGCGCGCCAATTTCAAATTACCGTTTCTCACGTTCGTCACGTCGGCGAGCGCGCTTGCGAGCGACAGGCGTTGCGCCGATTCTCGCGCTCGCGCCGCACCCTGCGACGAACCACGGAGGCGCGCATCGCCCGCGTCGAAAACCGGATCGGCAACGAGCAGCATCCCGCCGCGTCCCGTATCGCGCCTTCCCTGCCGCCTGACTTCCGCCACCACCGAAGCTGAAGGCGCGTAGACGATCTCGTTCGTCTTGACGAGATAGGAGAGCGTCGAATAGTCAACGCCCTGCGTGTTCGTCACGAGCGACTCGAACGGCACGTAGTTGAGCGCGCCTTCGGGGACGATGAGCACGCGCCCGTCGCCGAGGCTCGCCGCGGCCGGGGCGACGATCATGCGGTAGAGCGCGTGCGCGGCGGCGGCGTATGCGCCGACGTTGGCCGGAGCGGTCGAGGGGCTGCCGAGCGTCAACCCGCGCGTGTTCTCCACGTTGATGCCGGCGATGGCGCGGCGCACGCCCGCCGGGATCAATTGCTGGCGCAACTCGATGGCCTGACGCTCGATCCTTTCGCGCGACGGCAGGCGGTGAAGCGTCAGGCCGGTGCGCGTCGCCGCGAAGAGGTACGACTGGTGCGCGCCCAGACTGTATTCGAGCAGCACGGTCGAATCGTCCAACACCTGCCGCTGCACTTCGGCGAGCGTCAGTGGTTCGGCGCGCACGAGCGCGGCGTAGCGCGGGCTGCTCGTCCTGATGCGATTTTCCAGACTGTCGAACTCGACCGAGAGCCGTTCGAGTTCCGCCTCCAACTCGGCGACGGTCTGTTTCGGCGCATCCGGCTGTAGACCCGCGACACCCACGCCGCCCAGCAGATTCGCGATCTCCTGTTGCCGCGCCATGTTGGCGGCCTTCTGTCCGGCGAGCGCGGCGGGCACGCCCTCACGCATCTCCGCGCGCGCCTCGCCGAGCATGTCGAGCAGCGAACGCGCCTTGCCCTGCTCAACGATGCGAAAGGCTTCGGCGGCGTAAGTCAACGACTGCCCTTCGAGCGGGCGCGCGACTTCGGCGTTCGAAGCGTGTGCGGACGCCTGACTGCTGCGCGGCGCGGGCGGCGCATTCATCAGCACCAACTCGGCCAGCACGCCCGTCGCTTCGTCGAACACGTCTTTCGTCGTCGCCAGAAAACTGCTCCGCGCGTTGTCGGCGCGCAGGCTTCCGGCAAAAAGCGTCTCGATGATGTCGAGCGCGGCGCGATAATGCTTGAGGGCGTTGTCTCTATGTTTGGCCTCGGTGCGCGCATCGTTTGCGCCCGCGGCCATCACCCAGTAAGTCTTGCCCAGTCCGCGCTCCGCCCCCCACGTCAACTCCGGGCGGCCGTCCCTGCGCGCGATGTCGGCGGCCTGCCCGTAGAACTTGAGCGCGTCCGCGAAACGACTCTGGCGCAGGGCGATGTCGCCGAGGCTCGTGCGCGCCACGGCGCGAAAGAGGCGCGCGGCGGCGAGATTCCCGGCGGGCGCGCCCGTGTCGGCGGCGGCCAGCACGTTCCGGTAGTGCGCCTGCGCAGAGTCGGCGCGGTTGCTCTCGAAATCGGCGCGCGCGAGTCTGAGTTCGCTCGTCGCATAGGCGATGAAGAGACGGTAGAAATCGAAACAGGCGGCGGCGGGGGCCGGAGCGGCGGCCGCATTCTCCGCGTTGACCGTGTTCTCCGCGACCTGCCCGCCGGGCGCGACCGCCTCGTCCGCGGGCTGCGCCATGCTCCGCGTTGCGAGCGTTCGGCGCATGACGGCATGCGCGAACTTCTGACCCGAACCTTGCGGGGCTGAGTTCACGGAGTCCTTAGCTTTGAGCGTGACTTTGAACGGCTCGGCGAGTCGTTCGGCCGGGACGATCTGTTCGAGCGGCTCGTAGCCGGGGGCGTTCACTTCCAGCTTCAAAACTTTACCGACGTGGATCGGCGGCAGCACGGCGCGGCCGGCAGCGTTTGTGATCTCCCAGCAGTCGCAGTCTATCCCGTTCGGGCGTTGCGTCGAGAGCCGCCCCTTCGCGCCTTTGACGGGATTGCCCTGCTCGTCCACCACGCGCAAATCCATGCGCCCGAGGTCGTCCAGTTTCTTCGGGGCGCGCCCCATGTTCGGCGGTTCGTTGTTCGAAGGCTTGTTCGTCGGCCTGCCGGTAGGCTTGTCGGCCGCGTTGGCGGACGGGTTGCGCGGCGCATTGCGCGGCGGATTGCGCGGCGCGTTGCCGCCCGGCGTAGTGGCCGCCGCCGTCACGTTGTTTGCCGCGCTCAAGACTGACTGAGAGGCGTTCTGCGGACTGTTCGTGTTCGGGTTGATCGAAAGGCATGAGCCTAGCCCCGGCAAGAATGCGCTGATGGATGCGAACGTCGTCGAACCGCCGCTGCCCGCCGCCCGGTTGTTTCGGCCGCCATCGGCATTCGTGCCGGCATTCAGCGCCCCGCCGCCGCCGTTTCTCTTCCCGCCCTCGCCGATGCGCGCGAAGGCCGCGCGCGCGGCCTGCTCGTTGCCCGCCAGGTAATAAGCCTCGCCGAGTTTGGCGAACATGAGCGCGGCGTTGGCCGTCTCTCCCTGCGCCCCGAAGGCTTCGGCGGCGCGCCGGAAATGTTCGACGGCGGATGCGTACTGTCCGTGCCTGAGATAGATGTCGCCGAGCGCGTCCGAAGCGGCGGCGAGACCGCTGCGGTCGTTCGCCTCGGTGAAGAGCCGGAGCGCGGATTCGAGGAGCGGGAACGCAAGGTCTGCACGATTGCGCCGGAATAAAGCCGTGCCCTCGGCGAGCGCGCGGCGCGCTGCTTCAACGTTCGTCGCATGCGCCGCCGCGCTCTTCGCGCCCGACGCCGCCACCCTGTACGAGACGGGGGCGAGCGCGAGCAGGCACGCAAAAAACACGGCGAGCAGCAGGAGATAAAAACGTTCGGACATCAATAGTGCCTCCGGGAACTCAAGCGGAAAACGAAGCGGGAGATTTCAAGGCAAGCGCGCGTTGATCAGAGATTGCGGCGGCATGATTTCTACCCCTTCGGATCAACGTGTAATTCACGGTCAGCGAATTTAGCACAACGCCCTCTCTTATTCCAAAGTCCTCCGGTCTCCGCCACTGCGCCCTTAATTACGCATGCGCCGCGACGAGCGGATGCACCCGTCGCCGTCGCCGGTGGCGGCGCGAACCGCCCCGGAATACGAACGCGCCGTCCTCCAAACACGGTTCGCACGCAAAACCCTTCGTGGGCAAAAGCCGGGGCGGGCGCCATCGCGTGAATTGATGACGCCCGCCCGAAATGTCGCCGCATGCTTCGCCTATTCGTAACGCAAACATTCAATCGGATCGAGCCGCGACGCCTTCATCGCAGGCCACACGCCGAAGACGAGGCCGACGCCGATGGACACCATGAGTCCCGTCACGACCGCCCACATCGGGATCGCGGCCGGGAGCGACGGCACGAAGAACATGATGAGTTGACTGATGAGGACTGCGAGCGCCACGCCGAGAATGCCGCCGAAGAGCGTCAGGGTCATCGCCTCGAACAGAAATTGATTGACGATGTCGCGGCGGCGCGCGCCGACGGCCTTGCGGATGCCGATCTCCTGCGTGCGCTCCGTCACGGAGACGAGCATGATGTTCATCACGCCGATGCCGCCGACGAGCAGGCCGACCGAAGAGATCGCGATGGCGATCAGGCCGACCATCGCCGTGATGCTGTCGAACTGCTCGATGAAGGCGCTCGCCGTCTTCACGTCGAAATTGTTCGGCTCGCTGAATTTCACGCCGCGCCGCGTGCGCAGGATTTCCTCCACCTGGTCGAGCGCGGCCTCGGTCTGCCCCGTCTTCGCGCGAATGACGAGGGTGAGAAAGCGGCGCGCGGGCGCGATCTGGAGTCCCGTGCGGAAGGGGACGAGCACGGCATTGTCTTCCTCGTTCTCACCCATCACGGTGTTCTTGCGCTTCGCCAGCACCCCGATGACCTCGAAGAGATAGCCGCCCATCTTCACCTGCTTGCCGACGATATTGTTGGGTTGATCGGGAAACAACGCGTCGGCCGCGTTGACGCCGATGACCATCACGTTGCGCCGGTAGATGTCGTCCTGCTCCGAGATGAAGCGGCCTTCGCGCAGGGACGTGTTGAGCACGAAGGCGTGGTTCGACGAGACGCCCTTCGTGTTGCCGCGCCGGTAGGTCTTGCCCTGATAAGTGATCGTGTCGTCGAAGGGGCCGCCGCCATAGCCGATGTTCGGCGACTCGAAGGCCACGTCTTCGACCGCGCTCGCCGCCTTCAGAGCCTCGCCGTCCTCGGGCGTCAAGACCTTGCGCATGCGCTCGGCCTGATCGCGCTCGCCGACCTGCGGCCCCGTCGTCAGGTGAAACGCATAGAGGTTGTTCGACCCGTACTCTTCGACGATGCGCACGATGTTGCCGCGCAGGCCCGTCAGGATCGAGGCGATGACCACCGCCGTCAGGACGCCGATGACGATGCCGATGGTCGTCAGGATGCTTCTGAACTTGTGCGCCCGTATGCTGTCGAGCGACATCGCCAGAATTTCTTTCGTGAGCAGTCCGGGCAGTCTCATAACTTCTTCCTTACACTCTCGCCCTAAAGTTTCCGGCCTAATTTCTGGTTAGCGCGACGATGGGGTCTAGACGCGATGCCTTGTAGGCCGGGTAGAGTCCGGCGACCATACCGATGCCGCCCGAAGACAGGATCGAGAGCAGGACGTAGCCGATGGTGATCGTCATCGGGATCGGCGTCGTGGCCGAGATGAGCGCGGCGAGGGCGGCGGCGAGCAGCAGACCGAGCACGCCGCCGAGCACGCAGAGCGTCGAAGACTCGATCAAAAACTGCATCATGATCTGCTTGCGCCGCGCGCCGAGCGCCTTGCGCAGACCGATCTCGAAGGTGCGCTCCGTCACCGAGACGAGCATGATGTTCATCACGACGATTGCGCCGACGACGAGCGAGATGAACGTGATGGGCACGACGACCGCCGCAATCGCTCCCGTGAACTCGTCAATCTGCCCGCCGAGTTCTTCCGTGTTGACGAGGCCGAAATCGTCTTCTTCGCTCCCGACGAGTTGGTGATAATTGCGCAGTGCCGTGCGCGCGTCTTCAATCGTGTACTGGAAGGTCTCGCGCGACGCGCCTTTGCCGTGAATCTGTATGTCGCGCGGCCGGCCGTAGATGCGCCCGAAGGTCGAGAGGGGGATGTAGACGTGCTTGTCCACAAGGTCGCCGAAGATGGGGCCGCGTTTTTCTTCCACGCCGACGACGCGCAGGGGCAGCCCACCGACCTTGAGAGTTTTCCCGATGGGATCAACGTCGGGGAAGAACTTGTCCTTGATGTCGCCTCCGAGCACGACGACGAGCGCGGCGCTCTCTTCCTCTTCCGGCTGGATGAAGCGGCCGTCCTCAATCGTCTTGTCTTCGATGTCGCCCATGTTGGCCGTCACGCCGAAGACGATGCCGCCGTAAAAGCTCTTGCCGTCCTGCTCGAAGGTCGTCCCGCGCCCGGCCTGCGCGCCGACCATCGAGCATTGCGTGCAGTGCTGGCGGAGCCATTCCACGTCCAGGTGATTGAGGCGCGGGTTGCGCCGCTGGCGACGCTCCAACTCCTCTTCGGACATCTCGCCGGAATTCGCCATGCGCGCGATCATGAAGTGGTTCGAGCCGAGCATCTTCCCGACCTTGTCAATGACGTAGGTGTTCAGCCCGCTGATCGCCGCGCCGACCACCACCACGGACGCGACGCCGATGATGATGCCGATCAATGTCAGGAACGCGCGCAGCTTGTGCGCGAAGATGGAACTGATCGCGATCCGCGTCGCGTCGAGATAAAAGGTATAGACGTTTCTCATAAAACTCGGGACACGGAACCGGCGTGCCTGGAACCCGGACGCGAATCTATACGACGAACCCGCGCGGAAGGTTTTGCGTAACTTCGCGGCGCGCGCGGGAGGCCGTCGTCTCAATATGTGCCGGCTGTCGCGCAGGAGGAGCGAAAAAAAGTCTGCCCGGCCGGGGCGCGAGACACTACCGCTCACACCTTAAACGTCGGGGGGGGCGGGTTATTAACAGGCGTCGGGAAGTTGAAATTTAAGGCGAAGCCGACGCTTCGCACTATCTGTAATGCCGCCTCGGCCGGTTGAAAGCGGACGGCCTGGTGTTGTAGAGCTATCTTTTTAACTTCGACAACCGGGCAGATTTCACGCGGTCGCGCAGAGGTTCGCGAGCGCGCCACTCAAAGGGGTTTTCATGTCTCACAAATCTTCAGACGGCGGACGCCTCGCGCGCCTTCCTCCCGTCGCGCCCGGCGATCCCGAACGCCTCTTGCGCGTCATCATCGAGACGCCGCGGGGCAGCCGCAACAAGTTTGACTATGATATGGAACTCGGCCTCTTCAAACTCGGCGGCGTGCTGCCTGCCGGGGCGGTCTTCCCTTTCGATTTCGGGTTCGTGCCCTCCACCACGGGCGGCGACGGCGACCCGCTCGACGTGCTCGTGTTGATGGACGAAGCGGCCTTTGCCGGTTGCCTTGTCGAAGCGCGCCTCATCGGCGTCATCGAAGCGGAGCAGACCGAGCGCGACGGCGAGACGACGCGCAACGACCGTCTCGTCGCCGTTGCCGCCGCCGCGCGCAACCACAAGGACGTGTCCACGCTGGCACAACTGAACGGGAATTTGTTGGACGAGATCGAGCACTTTTTCGTCTCGTACAATGAAGTGAAGGGGAAGAAATTCGTGCCACTGGGACGCTTCGGGGCGGAACGCGCGCGGCAATTAATCGAGGAAGGCGCGCGCCGTTTTCGCGCGGAGCAGCGAAAGGCCGCCGCGAAGAAGTCGCGTCCGGGCGCGGGCGGCGCGGCGAAGAAGCGGCGTTGACGTGATCGCGAATCCCACACGCGCCTGCGCGATTCGCGCAGGCGCGTGCCCGGACGCGAAAAAGTGCGCAGACACAAAAAGAGGAGAAGCCGCGACGCTTTAGCCGGTGTCGCGGGCTTCTCTCTCTGGTAGAACTTACGGGGCGGCCTTAACCGCGCGGTTGCGCTTGCGGCGGGCGGCGTTTCTTCTTGTTGCGCTTGCGGGCGAGGGCGGATTTGAGTTTCGCCTTCTGCCCCTTCGACATGAAGAAAGCGTGTTTCTTCGCGTCTTTGATGATCTCTTCGGTCATCACCTTGCGCTTGAAGCGGCGCAGCGCGCTCTCGATTGATTCACCCTGGTTGACGTTAACGGTTGCCATCTTATCTCCTGCTCTCGAATTCTCGCGCGCCGCCGGCTCTTCTCTAAAAGTTGTGCGCGCGCATCTGCGTACTATTTGTTAATCAAATTTTTGCTAAAGGTCAAGCGGCGCGCGTGCGCCGCACGTTTACGTGTTGGCGCGACCGTGGACGAGGCGGCGCATGCGATCTGAAAAGAGCACGTCTATTTTCTTCGGCTCGACGAGCGCCATCACCTCGCCCAGCCCGTAGGTCGGGTGGAGCATGGTCTGCCCGGCGCGGTAGGTGCGCGTCCAATCGTAGGGCGTGCCCGTCTGCGCGCCGGAGCGCGTCGCCGCGCCTTGCGCGCTGTTTTTGAACGGACTGCGCGTGCCGCACTTCGGGCAGTTGACGCGCGAGATCAATCCGCGCTTCGTCACCGTGGCGACGACGTGGCCGCGCTCCTCGCCGCACGCCTCACACCATTTCTCCACGCGGTCGCCTACGGCGTAAGTCTGTTTCTCCATAAAATCTCCGAAGCGGGTGAATAGTGAATGGTAAATGGTGAATGGATTGAAAGCGGATTTTTATCCATTCACCATTTACCATTCACTATTCACCCTATTTATATCTATAAGTGATCCGGCCTTTGGACAGATCGTAGGGGGACATTTCGACCTGTACGCGGTCGCCGGGGAGGATGCGGATAAAATTTTTGCGCATCTTGCCGCCGATTTGCGCCAGCACAACGTGCTCGCTGTTATCCAGACGGACGCGGAAGAAAGCGTTGGGCAGTTTATCTATCACGACGCCCTCGGCCGGAATGAGATCATCTTTAGCCAAACAAAATCTCCTTTGGTTAAATCAAGCGCGCCGCGCCCGTCGGAAGGAACGCACGCCCGCGCTTTACCCGAAGTTGGCGAACGAGTTTGACGAGTATTGTCCGGAGGTCTCGCCGCCATGTTGTTGTGCCTGCCGACGGTCGAAACCTCGACACCGAGAGCGCCCCGGCGACCATGAACTTCAATCGCGTGGGGCGCTTCTCGCAGTGTGCTCTCGGATGCGAAATAAACTGACGTTGACCGGCAGTTACCAGCGCGGCTCGCGGTCTCCGCCGCCACCACCGCCGCCGTAACCGCCACCGCCGCCGCGGTTGCCGCCGCCACCGCCGCCGTAGCCGCCGCGACCACCACCGCCGCCCCCGCCGTAACCGCCGCGTCCGCCGCCGCCACCGCCGCCGCGATCCTCGCGCGGGCGGGCTTCGTTGACGCTCAGGTTGCGGCCGTTGAAGTCTTTGCCGTTAAACTGCTCGATGGCCTTCTGGCCTTCTTCGCTCGACGACATTTCGACGAAGCCGAAGCCGCGCGAGCGTCCCGTGTCCCGATCCATTACGACCGAAGCCGATTCCACCGTCCCGACCTGCCCGAACAGTTCCTGCAAGTCTTCGCCCGTGGTTTTGAAATTGAGATTGCCGACGTAAAGTTTCATTGACATAACTGAAATCCCTGCCCCGTGGGAGCGTGAAGAGAAGCTCGAATGCTGTTTGGCTTCGTGAACGGATAGCAGCGAAGTCGCGTGTTCGGAATGCCCTGACGAGCAGCTTCTGCAAGTTGATACCGGCCTGCTCTCGAACTATCCAGACGCCGCCGCTTTCGCTCTCCACAGCGCGGGGCGCATCACCGTTGATGCGCGAGAGAAGGAGTAGACGGCGGATATTATGCCTTGTGTGCAAAAAAAAGGCAAAAGCCGGGAACGGGGCGGAATTACCCGCCGGCGGCCTGCATGTCGGCCGCCGCCGCGCAACCCGAGCCTATGCTTTTGACATCCGATACGACGCAATAATACTCTATGGTGCGTCGCACCCGGTTCCGGCGCGCACGGCGCATTCGCCGCTGTCCGACGCAATCTCTTAACCAAAACGCAGATTTTCCGGCCGCACGCCGCATTCTGCTTAACCCTTTACACCACAACTTAACTTTAGCGCACACGCTTGCGGGCGAACGGCCGCCCGCCGCGATTTTCTTTCAGGTGACGGCCGCGCGCGACATCACTTCGAGCCGCCCGCGCAGGCTTTCGCGCCTTTCGCCTGACGAAGCCTGGCGGCACAGACCTTGCCACGCAAACGCAGAGTAGTTTTCATCTCCAGAACCGTCGGATTCAACAAGACCATGAAATTTAAAACCCTCGCCCTCGCTCTCTCAATTTTCGCCCTGCCGCTGCTGCTCGCCGCGCGCACGGCCAACGCGCAGACGCAGGAAGTCTGGCAATACACCGCGCTCGGCGACTCGCTCGCCGCCGGGTTGAACGACTCGCAGGGCGGCTACGCCGCGCGCTTCCGCAACTACGTGCAGGCGGACACCGGCAAAAGCGTCACTCTCAACAACCGCGGCGTCTCCGGCTGGACGAGCGCAGACCTCCTGCGCGCGTTGCGCACCGACGAGACCCTGCGCGCGCAAATCGCCAACTCGCAAATCGTGACGTGGAACATCGGCGCGAATGATTTTCAGGACGCCGCCAGGCGCTACCAGAGCGGCGCGTGCGGCGGCACGGACAATCAGGACTGCCTGCGCGCGTCGGTCGCCAATTTCAAAATTAACTGGAACGCCATCACCGCGCAGATACTTTCGTTGCGCAGCCCGTCGAACACCATCATCCGCACGATGGACTACTACAATCCGGGGGTTGATCTGGCGCGCCTCTTCGGCGTGCTCCCCATCATCAAGCCCTACCTCGACGACGCCAGCCGCTTCATCATCCTCAACTCTCTCAGCAACCGCATCCTCCCCGCGCGCGTCTATCAGGCTTTCAACGGCGTGACCGGCGAGATTGACGCCGGGAGGCGCGGCTACCTGTCGAGCGACGGCATCCACCCGAACGACACCGGCCACGACATCATCGCCGCGGAATTTCGCGCGCTCGGCTACCAGCCGCTCGTCCTGCCGCAGACCGTGTTCAACTTCGCGGCGCCCGTCATGGAAGCCTTCGAGAGCACGGGACGCGCGACCATCACCGTCAACCGTCAAGGCAACATGAGCGGCGCGGCCTCGGTCGAATATTCGACCGTGGACAACCCGGCCGCCGTCCCCTGCGCCGCGACCCCCGACGACGGCGCGATAGGCGTGGCCTACGCGCGCTGCGATTACGCGACGACTGTGGACACGCTCCACTTCGCCGCCGGAGAGTCGCAACGGACTTTCACCATCCCCATCATTAACGACGCGCACACGGAGGGCACGGAGGAATTCGTCATCCGTCTCAACCAGCCTGCGGGCGGCGCGCTCGGCGCTCGCTCGACGGCCAGCGTGCGCATCTTCGACGACGAAATCACGACCACTCCGCCCCGCGTCCTCCCGAACCCGATTCACTCCAGCGACTTCTTCGTCCGCATGCAATACCTCGACTTCCTTTCGCGCGAGCCTGACGCCGAAGGCTTCGACGCGTGGATGGGCGTCCTCAATCGCTGTTCGAACGTCGAAGACAATCCCCTGTGCGACCGTCCCACGGTCTCGTCGGCCTTTTTCCGCTCGCAGGAGTTTCAACTCAAGGGCTACTTCGTCTACCTGTTCTACAAGGTCTCGCTCGGCCGCCTGCCGCTCTACGCCGAGATCATCCCCGACATGCGGCGCGTAACGGGGGCGACGGCCGAAGAAGTTTTCGCCAAGCGTCTCGCGTTCGCGCACGCGTGGGTGGAGAGGCCGGAGTTCAAGACCCTGTACCCCGAAACTCTCTCGCCTGATGCGTTCGTGGATAAGTTGTTGCAGGTGACGGGCGTTGCCCTGAACGGCGGCGTCATCACGCGCAACTCGCTGGCGAGCGATCTGAGCACGAGAACCAGGACGCGCGCCGAGGTGCTGATGGCGCTCGTCGAACACCCGTCGGTTGACGCGCGCGAGCGCAACGGCGCGTTCGTCGCCATGCAGTATTTCGGCTACCTGCGCCGCGACCCCGAAGCCGACGGCTACAACGCCTGGCTCGCTTACCTGAACGCCAACCCCGGCGACTTCCGCACCATGGTCAGAGGCTTCGTCAACTCTGTGGAATATCAACTGCGCTTCGGACAAACGCAGTAAGGGATTGCGGATTTCGGAATGCGGAATGCGGATTGAAAGGCACTTGCTTTGTGCTTTCCAATCCGCATTCCGCATTCCGAAATCCGCATTATTTCTCCGCGGTTTCGTCGTAGTAGAGAATAACGACGACGAGCCAGATGGCGGCGGCGGCGGCGAGGAGGAAGAAGATGATGGCGAGGCCGGGATAGCCGAAGAGTTTGAAATTCGTCTCGACGCGCATCAAGAGCGACGCGCCGATGATCATGGCGGCGATGACGAGGCCGACCGTGATGCGGTTGGCGACCTTCTGCAAGCCCTCCATCAGCTTCTTCTCGTCAATCGCGTCAACCTTCAACTCCAACTCGTTGTTCCCCACGGCGTCCAGAATCTTGTTGACGCGGTTCGGGAGACGTTCGAGAAAATCCTTCACGTCGAGCAGGTTCGTCATCAGGTTGCCGGGCGCAAGCGACTTCAGGATGCGCTGCTGCATGATCTGGCTCGCGTAGTTGCGGATGACGGCGTTCGGGTCGAAGTCGGGCGCGAGCGTGTAGACCACCTGATCGAGGTTGAGCAGGGCTTTGGCGATCATGGTGAATTCGGGCGGCAGGCGGAAACCGCGGTCGGCCGCGATGCGCTGAATTTCCAGCACGACGCGCCCGGCGTCAACCTTGTTCATGCTCGTGTCGGTGTGGCGGGCGACGATGTCCGACACGTCGCGCGAGAACTCCTCCTCCTGGAAGTTCTCTTTGCGCGTGCCCATGCGGATGGTGATGTCGGCCGCCTCCTCGCCGCGCCCGTCGCTGATGGCTAAGAGGAGCCGCAGCAGGTTGTCCTGAAAGCCCGACATGATGCGCGAGACCATGCCGAGATCGAGCAGGGCGACGCGCTCGTCGTCTGTGAGAAAGACGTTGCCGGGGTGCGGGTCGGCGTGGAAGACGCCGTCCACGAGTATCTGCTGGAGGTAGGCGCGGAAGAGTTGTTCGGCGAGTTGCTTGCCGTTGATCTCTAGGCGGCGGATCGGGTGGAGCGCGGTGATCTTCTTGCCGTGGATGTAATCCATCGTCAGCACGCGCGAACTGGTGAAGTCTTCGACCGGGCGCGGGATGATGATGAGATTGAAGTCTCTCAGGTTTTCGGCGAACTCGATGAGGTGGCCGGCCTCGTCGCGGTAGTCGAGTTCGCGCAGCAAACTCTTGCGAAACTCGGAGAGCATCTGCGCGAAGTCGTAACGCTTGCCCATCTCCGTGTGCGAATCGAGGAAGGTGGCGAGTTCTTCGAGCGCGGCCACGTCCTGCATGATCTGTTCGCGGATGTCCGGGCGTTGAATTTTGACGACCACCTCGCGCCCGTCGCGCATCTCGGCGCGATGCACCTGACCGAGCGAGGCCGACGCCATCGGAATCGAGTCGAAGCGGTTGAACGCCTTCGACAGGCGCACGCCCAGATCGTCCTCGACGATCCGCTCCACGTCGGCGAAGGAAAACGGGCCGACGTTGTCCTGCAAGCGCGCGAGGGCTTCGAGATAGGGCGGCGGCAAAATGTCCGCGCGCGTGGAGAGCAGTTGGCCGAGTTTGATGAAGGTCGGGCCGAGGCGTTCGAGGTCTGCGGCGAGTTCGCCCGCTTCGGGCGCGGTGGCGGCCACCTCGGGCGAGTCGTCGCCGAGCGCGAGCGAGAGGCCGCTCGTCTTCACCAGATCGGAGCGGCCATACTTCATAAACAGCACGGCGATGTCTTTGTAGCGCTTTAGAAATTCGGGCTTCAGCGAAATTGCCATCAACATTCCTCGACGGAGACTTTTGTTTAGACTTGAAAATTTCGGGAGAGAATTCGCGCGCGATCTCGCGACGCACGATTATACCCATTCACCTGCCGGACGCCACTCGATATTCATCACCTTTCGACCTCGCCAACACGACGAGGACGATGTAGCACGCCAGCAGCGGCAAGAATAACAGCATCGAGAGCAAGGACAGCAAAAACAGGACGGCGTAGGCGTTATCATTCGCCGTACCCTGTTCGCGCAGGCCGCCCATCACATCGAACACTGCCCGTTCGAGATTCAATGTGCTGAGCACAACGATGATGGCGGTGACGGGGAGAAGTGCGGCCGTGAAGATCGCGAAGGGGCGCAGCCGCGCGTGCCGCTTAAGATAGTTGAACAGCAAGGCCACGCGCCATAAGGCCACCGCCGCCAGAAACCAGACGTTCAGGGAGCGCGCCGTCCCGAGGCTGGTGAACTTCTCGACCGGGATCGCGTAGAGCAGCGCGGGTGGCGCGGTCAGCGAAACAAAGGTCAGGACATGGCGATAAGTCCATGCGTGGGGCTTGAGCGGCAGGACGACGAGCCAAAGCAGCAGCGCGAGGATGAAAATGTAGATCACCGAACCCGCGCCCGCATGTTGCCACCATCCCGCGCCCGCGTCGTCCCACCAGCGACCCATCCCGACGACCCAGGTACAGAAGAGGCCAAAGAACAGGTGGCGATAATCGAGGCGGGCGAACTCGTCAGCCGTCAAACGAAATGTCAGGAGGCGTAGCGCAGCGCTCAGGACAGGGCGCAGGCCGTGCGGCGTTGATGGCAGCGTTGAATTTCCAGACATGAGGCGCGCCGGTTCTCAGGCCGGAGGACGTTAACTCTTGATCTTGATATTCCCGTTGATGACCTTGACGACGATGGGCTGGCCGCCCGTGCCGAGACGGCCGACCGCCTGCTGGCCGATCACGCGCTGCTCGACTTTGATGCGCAGGTCTTCATCAATTTCGATGTCGCCCTCAACGGTCTCGGCCTTGAGTTCGGCATTCGTGCCGGGAGGGATTTCGAGTTCGACGTTGCCGTGAATGCCGTTGAAGACTTGGGGCGCGCCCTTCGCGGCGTCCGACAGCGCGACCGTGGTGTTGCCTTTCGTCGTTCGTGAGTTGATCGTGCCGCTCACGTCTTCGAGTTCGATGTTGCCGCGCTGGATGTTGATCGAGATTGACGAGCTATGGACGCCCGTCAGTTCAACGTTCGAGTTGGTCGAGACGATCTCCAACTCACGCAGGTTGCGCGGGAGTTTCACGACGTATTGCACCTCGCGCGCGCCGCCCGTCGTCTCCGGCATCGAGTTGAAGACGAGGCGATTCGCGCCCTCTTCGTATACGACTTTGAACGCGGCGCGCTTCGGGTCGCCCCCGCCGCGCCTGATGATCTTCACCTCGGCCTGCTGTTCATCCCAACCCTCGACCGTGATGTCGCCGCTGAAATTGCGCACGGAGAACGAGCCGTCTTTCGCGAGCGGGTAAGTTTTCGTGACGACGGCCTGCGCGCCCGTCGTCTCCGCGCCCATGTCCATCGGGTGCGGCGGCATGGGCGGCATGGGAATCTTGACGTTCGGGCGCACGATGGTCTTCGTGACGCGCTGCGCCTGCCGGTTCATAAAAAACAGCCCGGCCACGACCGACGCCCCGGCGAAGAAGAGAAGCAGGCCAAGCACCGCGTAGAGCCACGCGTGCGAACGACGACGCGGGGGCGGCATGACGGGCGCGACGACGGGCGCGGTGGCGCGCTGTGGGGCGAGCGGCGGCTGGTAGCGCGCATAGCCCGCCCCGTAAACCGGCTCGGAAGTGTCGCGGCCGGGGAGGGGCGAAGTGGCGAGCGGCGTCTGCGCGGTAGGCGGTTGCTGTTCCTGCCCGCCCGGCGGAAGCATCTGTGTGGGGAGTTCTTCGCTGGAAAACTGGCGCGTCGGCGTGCCGCACGCGCGACAGAACTGCTGCCCCGTAAACAACTCCGCGCCGCAACTGTTGCATCGTTCAGCCATAATTTACCGCCGCCCATCCGTCGAAGAATTGTCGAGTGCGCGCCCCGCCGCCCGGCTGATTCTATCCGCGCCAAGCTGATTTTCACAACATGAAAAGATTTTCGCGCCGCCACGGCCGCGCACGCTCTCCTGCGCTAAACGTTTCGGCGGGGCGTGATGTTCACAAAAGAAGCCCGGAGGCCGTCCGGCCTGCGGGCTTCTCGGTCGAACAAAGGGGCGTTTTGCGCGGTCAGCGCGGGTAAGTCAGGAAGCCGCGCGTCAGGTAGTCGCTCATGGTCAGGCCGACCATGATGATGAGCCACAGGAAGCCGCCCGCGACGACCACCCACGTGAGCCGCGAACTGTAGCGCACGTGCATGAAATAGAGCACGACGAGGACGGCCTTCGTCGTGGCGATGGCGAGCGCGACGACCGTGTTGATCTTCTCCGAGCCGAGGTCATAGTTGGCGGCCACGACGGTCAATACAGTCAACACCATCAACGCGCCGAAGATGACGAAGTAAAGTTTTTTCGAGACGATGTGTTCTGACATAACCTTAAGCCGCCCCCTAATGAGTTCCGCCCGCGAGATGCGCGCCTAAAAGATAGAGCAGCGGGAAGAGGAAAATCCAGACAATGTCAACGAAGTGCCAGTACAAGCCTGTCAGTTCCACGGGCGCGTGATACTCCGGCGTATAACGGCCGCGATAGGCGTAGAAGATCAGGAACATCATCGCGCCGATGCCGATGATCATGTGCAGGGCGTGCAGGCCGGTCATGGCGAAGTAAATCCAGTAGAACATCTGGATGTGATGCTTCATCTCATCGCGCTCGGCGGGCGCGACGGTGGCCGGGATGTCCTTGTCCTCCCAGACGAAGTTGGTGCTGGGGAAATGATGGTGCTCGAACTTGTCGGCATACTCGAAACCCTTGACGACGAGGAACACCGCGCCGAGCAGCATCGTCACGACGAGGAAGATGATCTGCATCCGGCGGCTGCCCATCTGCGCGAAATAGACGGCGAGCGCCATCGTCAAACTGCTGACGATGAGCACGACCGTGTTGAGCGCGCCGAGTTTCCAGTCGAGCGTGCTGCTGGCGATGGCGAAAGCCTGCGGGTGCTGCGTGCGGTAGATGATGTAGCCGGTGAACAGCCCGCCGAAGAACATGATCTCGGTGACGAGAAAGAGCCACATCCCCAGACTTCCGGCCTCGCGCTGCTGTTCGAGATTATCGAAATGGTGCGCGAGGTTAGAGGATGCGTGGTGCGTCGCCGCGTCGCCGTGCGCGTCGTGCGCGTCCAATGTTTCTGCGTGTGCCATGTTCGATTTAATTCCCCTCTCGCTTTAAGTCCTGGTCGCCTCGCCGTGTGCGGGCTGCGCCGTGTTGCCCTTGTCGGGGCCTATCACTTCCATCTCCTCCATCGGCCGGTACTCGTAAGCCTCCCACGTGACGACCGGCGTCCGCACGAAATTCTCCGTCGGCGGCGGCGACATCGTGCGCCATTCGAGTCCTGTGGCCGCCCACGGGTTCGCCGGGGCAAACTTGCCGTAGCGCATTGACCAGATGAAGTAGATGCCCGGAATCAACAGCCCGAAGCCGAGGATGCTTGCTCCCGCCGTGCTCATCACGTTCAAGACCTGAAACTCTTCGGCGTAGGCGTGGTAGCGGCGCGGCATCCCCAGATAGCCCAAGAGGAACTGCGGGAAGAACGTCAGGTTGAAGCCGACGAAGATGACGAGCGCGCCGAAACGCCCCCAGCCTTCCGGGTACATGCGCCCGGTGATCTTCGGCCACCAGTTGTGCAGGCCGCCCAGGTATCCCATCAGCGCGCCGCCGACCATGATGTAGTGGAAGTGGGCGACGATGAAGTAGGAGTCGGTCAGGTGTACGTCGAGGCCGAGCGCGGCGAGGAAGAGGCCGGTCAGGCCGCCGAGCGTGAACAGCCCGATAAAGCCGAGCGCGTAGAGCATCGGCGTGTCGTAGGAGATCGAACCCTTGTAGAGCGTGGCCGTCCAGTTGAACACCTTCACCGCCGAGGGGATGGCGACGGCGAACGAGACGAATGAAAAGATCATCCCGGCGTAGACCGACTGGCTCGAAGTGAAGAGGTGATGCCCCCACACGAGAAAGCCGAAGACGGCGATGGCGAGCGACGAAAACGCGACGAACGAATAGCCGAAGACGTTCTTGCGCGAGTGGGTCGAGATAAGTTCGCTGACCACACCCATCGAGGGCAGGATCATGATGTAGACGGCCGGGTGCGAGTAGAACCAGAAGAAGTGCTGGAAGAGGACGGGGTCGCCGCCGAGTCGCGGGTCGAAGATGCCGATGTGAACGATTCGTTCGAGTGCGACGAGCAAAATCGTGATGGCGATGACGGGCGTGCCCAGGATCATGATCAAACTCGTCGCATAGTGCGACCAGATGAAGAGCGGCAGGCGGAACCACGTCATGCCGGGGGCGCGCATCGTGTGGATGGTGACGATGAAGTTCAGCCCCGTCAGGATCGAGGAGAAGCCGTTGATGAAAATGCCGAGTCCGGCGGCGACGACGTAAGAGTTCGAGAAGGTGGTCGAGTAGGGCGTGTAGAAAGTCCAGCCCGTATCAATGCCGCCGTTCAACAGTGCCCAGATCGTGAAGAGCGCGCCCGCCAGATAGAGATACCAACTGAGCAGGTTGAGCTTCGGAAAGGCCAAATCCTTCGCCCCGATCATGAGCGGGATGAGGAAGTTCCCCAGGACCGCCGGGATGGACGGGATGAGGAAGAAGAAGATCATGATGATGCCGTGCTGCGTGAACAGCTTGTTGTAGGTCATCGGCTGCACGATGTCGCCGGCCGGGGTCAGTAGTTCCAGCCGGATGGTGAGCGCGTAGATGCCGCCGAGGATGAAGAAGACCGTGATCGAGGCCAGGTACAAGAGCGCGATGCGCTTGTGATCCTTCGTCAGCAGCCACGACTTGATGCCGTAGTTGGCGTTGATGTAGTTTTCGTGCCCGAATCGCGCGCGCGAGCCTATCATGCCCAAACCGGACGGCTCGGACGACGACGGCGGCGGATTTGACGGATCGTGTGAACTCATACTTCGTTTAACCTTTGTCTCTGACCTTTACTATCTTCACGCGGCTTCGTTGACTAACGGTTGTTGCTGTTCCCACCGCCGCCCCCCGTCTGCGACGTGCCCGTGCCGCCCGTCCCGCTCGATGAGCGGCGTCCCTGCGGCGACAGCCCGCCCGGCGGCGCGGTGTTGCGCTGCATCTGATTCGGCGACGTGGGGGCGAGCGGGTTCGAGCGTTGCGCGTCCGGGGCGATGCCGGTCGTCGTCGAAGGCTCTTCTTGCCCCGCGCCCGCGTTCGTCATCGTCGTGCCCTGATCGGGCGCGCCGAGCGAGCGTATGTAGGCGATGAGTTGCAGGAGTTGTTCCTCGCTCACCTGCCCCTGATACGAAGGCATGATCGGCTGGAAGCCCTCGACCACCTTCGCCGCGGGGTTGGTGATGGACTCGCGCAAGTAGGCTTCGTCGGCCGTCACGTCGCCGACGCCCTGTATGCGCTGCAACTTGCCGAAGACGCCCGTCAGCACCGGCCCCCGCCCCTGCGTGTCGGCGCGGTGACACGTCGCGCACCCGAGCGACTGGAACATCTTCTCGCCCTGCGCGGCCGGAGAATCCGAGCCGCCGCCCGCGAGCCACGCCTGGTAGGCCGTCGGCTCCATCACCTCGACCCAGCCGATCATGCCCGAATGGTTCGTGCCGCAAAACTCGGTGCAGAACAGGTGATAGCGGCCGGTCTTCGTCGCCTCGAACCAGGCGAAGGTGTAGCGGCCGGGAACCACGTCGGAGCGGATGCGGAAGGCCGGCACGGCGAACGAGTGGATCACGTCTTCGGTCGTCATCGTCAACTTCACCTTCGCGCCCACAGGCACGTGCAGTTCGTTGATCTCGCGCTGCCCCTCCGTGTGCTGAAACTTCCACATCCACTGTTTGCCGACGACGTAAATCTCGATGGCGTCTTTCGGCGGGCGGTAGAGCGTGAAATAGAGGCTCGCGCCCCAGACGAAGATCGTCATGGCGATGAGGAACGGGATGACCGTCCACATCGTCTCCAGCTTGACCGACCCGGCGATGGGCTGCGGCAGTTCGTTCTCCGAGCGGCGGCGATACTTGACGGCGAAATAGAAGATGAGCACCGTGACGAGCACGGAGAAAAAGAGCGTGATCGCGACCAGATAAGTGTAGAGCGCGTCCACCTCACCCGAGACGGTCGAGGCCTGCTCCGGCGTAAATGGTAATCGTGGCAACTGCATCTCGTTAAGCGATCCCTCCTGCCTCTCCCGTGCTCATTGGCCGCCCCTCTTCCGGCTCGCTACTGCGGCGGCGACGACGATGTAAGACCGAGATCAAAACCACCAGCCCCACGACCGTGACGACGCCCGTCACGCGCATGATGTTCATGATCGCCGGGCCGTATTTTCCGGTCGTCGGGTCGTAGTGAAAACAGTAGAGCGTCAGCTTGTCCACGGCGCTCCCGATCTTTCCCGCCGACGCTTCGATCAGGCCGAGTTTCAAATCGCGCGGCGCGTACTCGATGCCGTAGAAGTAGTGCGAAAGTTTCCCTTCGGGTGTCGTCACCATCACGCCGCTCGCGTGCGCGTACTGGTTCGAGGCCGTGTCGAACGCGTACTTGAAGCCGACCGCGGAGGCTAACGCGTCAATCGCGGCCTTATCGCCCGTCAGGAAGTGCCAACCGGCGTTGAACGACGCGGCATCGCCCGCGCGCCCGTAATCGTGCCGGACGAGTTGCTTCTTGGCGGTGGCGTCGGCTGCCCCTTCGCGCGGGTCGAAACTCACCGTCACCACGTCGAACTCTTTCCCCACCGTGTAGGGCAGCGTCTTCAAACCGCCGACGAGTCCGTTCAGCACGAGGTTGCACAGCTTCGGGCAGTTGTAATAGACGAGCGAGATGACGACGGGGCGTTTGCCGAAGTAATCGCCGAGCCGCACCGTTTGCCCCGCCTCGTCGCGAAAATTGAGATCGAGCGGAACCTGCTCGTTCAGACGCTGCTCGATGCCGATGTCGCGGAGCGCGAACGGCACGTCGTTGCTCGACACGCCGCCCTGCGGCGGCTGCGCGTACTGCCCCTGAACGGTAAGCGGTAAGCAGTAAGCGGTGAGCAGCAGAAGACCTGCGACCCGCCGCGCCAGACTGCTCGCCATCCCACGCCGATCCGTAACTTTATTTCGAGTTAATGCTTTTTTCATCAAACTGCTCAGTGCTTAACTTCGCCCGCGCCGTGCGGCTGCGGGTTGCTCGCGGCCGGTTCGGCGCTGCCGCCCGTCGTCATCCACTTCTCGTGCTTCTCGGCCTGCCGCCCCGCGCTCGAAAAGGTCGGGAGGGTGATGCCTTCCGCGTCGTCCGCGCCGGGCGCGCTCGCGCGCGTGGGCAAGCCCTTCTCCAGAAGTTTCTTCTTCGCGTCGGCAATCGGGATGCGCCACATCCCAGTGCCGGGATTAACTTCGGCGGCGGTCTCCAGGTCGTACTTGAACTTCGCGCGGAGCGCGTCCCACTCCAGAGTCGGCTCTTTCTTCTCAAAAATCAGATTCGGATCGTCGAGCGAGCGGTGGTCGGGCGCGCCTTGCAGGCGGGGCACGCCGGGCGGCGGCAGACGCTCCTCGGCGCTGCGAGCCATCGGGGAGGGACGCGCCTCCTTGCTCGTCGCGTAGGCGTCGAGGAGTTTGAACATGCCGTACATCAGCCCGCTCACGATGATGAGGCCGAGGAACAACAGCCCGACGAACGTGCCGACGCCGCGCACGCTCACGTCCGACTCCTCGTGCATCACGTCCGGGTTCGTGATGTGGCGCACGTCGGGCGTCTCCGTCAGGTGCATCTTCTCTTTGCCGTTGCCGTGATGACCGAAAATTCCCATCTCAACCCTCGCCTCTCGTCTAACCCGCGACCCTTTACCTGCGACCTTTTCCCCTTAACCCTTGACCCTTTATCCGAACGCCTCTCAGTGCTGGCCGTTCGCATCGGCGAGCGCGTCTTCCAGCCCCGCGTCGCCGAGCGGGAGCAGCGGACGCGAGGCCAGTTCGCGCGCGTACCACCAGAGCCAGAAGCCGCCGATGGCGATGGGCGTGATGAAATTCAACGCATAGGCCACCGCGTTCGCCAGCCCGCCGCCGTGCGCCGCATCCCCGCCGCCGTGGTGCATCGCCGCCTCGCTCGGCGCAATCGTCCAGAACAGATCGACGATGCGCATCACGAGCACGAGCAACGCGACGATGACGAGCGAACGCGCGCGCCGCTTACGCTCGCGCGAGAGCAGCAGCACGAAAGGCAGCGCGAAGTGGCCGATCACGAGTGCGACCGCGACGTAGCCCCACCCGCCGTACAGGCGGCGCAGATACCACGGAATTTCTTCCGGCAAATTGCCCGACCAGATGATCAAAAACTGCGAGAAGGAAAAGTAAGCCCAGAGCATCACGAAGGCGAGCAGCAGCTTGCCGTGGTCGTGAAAATGGCGCGGCTGGTAGACGTGCTCCAGACGTTCTTCCTTCGAGAGCATGACGGTGGTGACGATGGCGAAGGCGAGCGAGGTCAATCCCCACCCGACCATGATCAGCAGGCCGTAGATGGTCGAGAACCATTCCGGCTCCAGCGACATCACCCAGTCAACGGCGGCGAACGTGACGGTCAAACCGAACAGCAAAATTCCGGGGCCGCTCAAATTTTGCAGTCTGTCCTTCAGGCGGCGGCGTTCGCGCGGGTCGTTCGTCCCGTCCTGCGCGAGCGACCACTTGCTCAGGAAATACGAGAGCATGAACCACATCGCGAAATAGAAGACAGTGCGGCCGAAGAAGAACGGAAGCCTGAAATAAACTTCCTTGTGCTGGATGAAGTGTTCGGCCGCAATTTCCGGCACCGTCCAGGGATAGAGCGCGCGCGTGAAGACGGCGTAGGCGATGGGCAGAAACAAAATCGCCATCAAGGGCAGCGTGCGCGTGGCCGCTTCGAGCGGGCGGCGAATGACGACGCCCCAACCGCCGCCCGACAGGTGGTGCAGCATGATGATGGAGAGCGAGCCGACCGAGACGCCCGTCCAGAAGACGTAGCCGACGAGGTAGGCGCGCCAGAACCCCGCGGGGTTGACGAACGCGCCGACAATGCACAGCACGAGCGCGACAATGCCTGCGACGAGAGCGCGCCCTCCGAGGCGTCCCACCGAGGCCGGGACGTTGTAAGTGTTGGTGGTTGCTGCTTCGGCGCTCATGGCGTGCGCTCCCCTCCGGTTCCCTGGTGTCCGCCTTCGGTGGTCGGCGTGCCCGGCGTGGGCTTCGGCCGGTTTCGCTGTTCCTCGGTCACTTCGGCGGCGGGCGTGTTCTGGCTCAGTTGCAGCGCGCGGATGTAGGCGATGATCGCCCAGCGGTCGCGCGGCGGAATCTCCTGCGAGTAGTCGGGCATCGCGCCCCACCCGTTCGTGATCACGTCGAAGAAGTGGCCGAGCGTTTCATTGCGCAGGCGGTCGTCGTGGAGCGTGGGCGGGCGGCGGAAACCGCGCCTGACGATCATGCCGTCGCCATAGCCGGTCTGCCCGTGACACATCGCGCAGTAGATATTGAAACGCTCCTCGCCGCGATCCAGTTCTTTAGCCGTGATGGGGAAGGGGAACTCGTTGACGCCACCCGGCGTCCCCGTCTGCCCCGCGCCGGGGACGTTCCCCGCGACGTTGCCGCGCACGTTCACGTCGCCGCCCGTCTGCGTGCCGCCCGCGTTCGCGCCCTGCACGTTCGGCGCGTTCGCCGACGCGCTCGTCATGGGTGTTAACCCACCGCCCGCGCCGCCCGCCGACTGTCCTCCAGCGCCGCCGCTCGCGCCGCCCGCCGCGTTCTTCCCCGTGTAGTAAGCCGTGTTCACGTCGCGGTAGCCGCGCGCGACCGTGCCCTCGACGTAGGGGCGCGAAGCCTGCCCGTCGGAGAAGCTCTTGCTCGGCTCGTAAGCCTCGTAACGCGGCTGATCCTGCATGTCCTGGCGGCAACCGAGCGCGAGCAGGCAGTAGGCAGCGAGCAGTAAGCAGGCCGCTCGATTTCGGAATGCGGATTTCGGAATGCGGATTAAAAACCTCTGTTCGGAGATTTCACAATCAGCATTCCGCATTCCGCATTCCGCATTTAGTTCAGTGTTCGACATCGGACACCTCTTGCGCACCCAGACTACGTAGAAAGCCGGTCGTCGCCTCGCGCTCGAACTTCGGGTCGCGCGCCTCGATGACGAGGAAGAAGCGGTCGCGCGAGGCGAGCGCGAAGTTCGGCACGTTGAAGACCGGGTGATAAGGCTCGGGCAGCCCGTTTAAGGCGAGCATGCCGAAGATGGCCGCCATCGCCGCGCCGAGCACGGTCGTCTCGAAAGTGATCGGGATGAAGGCCGGCCAACTGTGCAGGGGCTTCCCGCCGACGTTGAGCGGGTAGTTGATCACCGAGACGTAATACTGCATGGCGTAGCCGCCGATCAGGCCGACGATGCCGCCGATGAGAACGATCAACGGCAGACGCTCTTTATGATGACCGACGGCCTCCGATAAAGCCTCAATCGGATAGGGCGAATAGGCGTCCATGGCGCGGTAGCCCTCTTCGTGCGCCCGCCGCGTCGCCGCGACCACGTCGGTCGGGTTATCGAACTCGGCCATCACGCCGTATATCGCCGTCCTTGTTTGTTTCTTCATAACAACCCCTCAACGATTGCGGATTTCGGATTGCGGAATGCGGATTGAAAGCACAGGCTTGTCTCTTTAATCCGCAATCCGAAATCCGCATTCCGCAATTTCATCCCTCCTCCTTCGGCGCGGCTCCCGGCAGGATGGTGCGCATCTCGAAGATGGAGATGGCCGGGAGGAAGCGTATGAAGAGCAGCAGCAGCGTGAAGAACAGCCCGATTGTGCCGATGAACATTGACCAGTCGAAGATCGTCGGGCGGTACATCGCCCAAGACCCCGGCAGGTAATCGCGGTGCAAACTCGTCACGATGATCACGAAGCGTTCGAGCCACATGCCGACGCTGATGATGAGCGAGACGATAAAGAGGATCGCCGTGTTGTGCCGCGCGCGCTTCGACCACAGGATTTGCGGGATGATGATGTTCGTCACGATCAAGAGCGCATAAGCCCACCAGTAAGGCCCCGTCCAGATGCGGTTCTTGAGCATGAAGCCCTCGTACTCGCTCGCGCTGTACCACGCCATGAACGCTTCCATCATGTAGCCGTAGCCGACGATGAGGCCGGTGGCGAGCATGATCTTCGCGCTGTTGCGCAGGTGGCGCAGCGTGATGAAGTCTTCGAGTCCGTAGAACTTGCGCAAGGGGATGGTCAACAGCAAGACCATCGCGAAGCCCGCGTAGATCGCGCCCGCGACGAAATAGGGCGGAAAGATCGTGGCGTGCCAGCCGGGCAGTTGCGAGACGGCGAAGTCGAAGCTGACGATGGTGTGAACCGAGAGCACGAGCGGCGTCGCCAGTCCGGCGAGCAAAAGGTAGGCCGTCTCGTAGCGATGCCAGTGGCGCGCGCTGCCGCGCCAGCCGAGCGCGAGCATGCCGTAGACGACTTTGAACGCGCGGTTCTTCGCGCGGTCGCGCAGGGTGGCGAAGTCGGGGATCAGGCCGACGTACCAAAAGAGCGCCGAGACGCTGGCATAGGTCGAGACGGCGAACACGTCCCACATCAGAGGGCTTCTGAATTGCGGGTAGATGTTCATCGTGTTCGGGTAGGGCAGCATCCAGTAGGCGAGCCACGGGCGGCCGGTGTGCAGGAGCGGGAACAGCCCGGCGCAGGCGACGGCGAAGAGAGTCATCGCCTCGGCGAAACGGTTGATCGAGGTGCGCCATTCCTGCCGGAGCAGCAGGAGGATGGCCGAGATCAAAGTCCCGGCGTGGCCGATGCCGATCCACCAGACGAAGTTGATGATGTCGAAAGCCCAGCCGACCGGCCAGTTGTTGCCCCAGATGCCGATGCCGGTTGTGACGAGGTAGGCGATGGTGAACATCAACACGTTCGCCAGCGAGAACGAGATGAAGAAGCCGATGTACCAAGCGAGCGGCGTCTTGCGCTTGAGCACGAGCGCGCTGATCTTGTCCGTCACGGACGCGGCGGTGTGCCCCGGCTCGATCACCGGGTTAGGCGTAACGTGGATTAGGTCGTCGTGCGGCTCGTCTACTCTTGATGCCATGAAATTTTACGCCCCATGAATTTCTTCGTTCGGATTGCGCATCGCCGACAGGTAGGTCGTGCGCGGGCGCGTGTTGAGTTCCGCGAGCAAGCTGTAGTTGCGGTGGTCGTGCTGCATCTTTGCGACGCGGCTGTTCTGGTCGTTCAGGTCGCCGAAGATGATTGCCTCGGTCGGGCAGGCCGACTGGCAGGCCGTGACGATCTCGCCGTCGCGCACGCGGCGTCCCTCTTTCTCCGATTCGATCCGCGCGTAGGAGATGCGCTGGATGCAGTAAGTGCATTTCTCCATCACGCCGCGCGAGCGCACCGTGACATCCGGGTTGCGCATCATCTTTAAGGACGGCGTCTCGAAATCCTGGTAGAGCAGGAAGTTGAACCGGCGCACCTTGTAGGGGCAGTTATTGGAGCAGTAGCGCGTGCCGATGCAGCGGTTGTAGACCATGTCGTTCGTGCCCTCCGCGCTGTGGACGGTGGCGTGGACGGGGCAGACCGGCTCGCACGGCGCGAGTTCGCAGTGCATGCAGGGAATGGGCATGAAGTGGACGGCCGAGGGGTTTTCCGCCAGGCCCTTGAAGTAGTTGTCCACGCGCAGCCAGTGCATGTGGCGGCTGCGCGAAACCTGATCCTTGCCGACGATGGGGATGTTGTTTTCCGACTGGCACGCGATGACGCACGACTGGCAACCGACGCACGAGGCCACGTCCACGGCCATCCCCCACTTGTAGCCCGTGTACTCGTAGTTCGGGTAGAGCGTATCGTTCGGCCCCGGCTCTTTGTGCGACCCCTTGCCGGACACCTGTGCCGCGCCCTCGTGCGTCGCTACGCTCGGGCCGCCGTGAACCTCGCGGCTCGAATCGCCGGTGTTCGACAGATATTCGCCGAGCGTGTTGGAGCGCACGATGTCGCGCCCTTCCATGTTGAAGTGAAGTTGCGTGACGGCGAGCAGGTACTCTTCGCCCGTCGGCACGACTTCCAGCCCCGCGCCCTGCCACATCGCGTCGGACGTGCGCAGGCGATAGGCGTTGTAGCCGAGCGGCTTGTCTTCCGTGCTCGTGCCGACGCGTCCGGCGCGCGTGCGTCCGTAGCCGAGCGTGACCGTCACCACGTCGTCCGGCTGACCCGGCACGATGAGGACGGGCGCGCGCACCGCCTGGCCGCGATAACGCAGTTCGACGAGCGGCGCATTGAACTCGCGCCCCTTGTATGTGTAGTCGTTCTCGTTCAGGCCGAACATGCGCCGCGCCGTGTTCAGGCTCATGTAGGCGGCATTGTCCCACGTCAACTTCGTCAGGGGCTTCGGCAACTCCTGCAACCAGCCGTTGTTGGCGAAGCGGCCATCGTAGACGGTCGGGTCGGGGCGAAAGAGGATCTCGAATGCGCCGCCGCCCGAGGCCGGCTGCGCGGGCGTCAGGTTGGCAGACCAGTTGCCGCCCACAGTGACGCTGCGCTCCTTGGCCGCCGTGCCGGGAATCACCCCGTCATGGACGACCCTGCGCCACGCTTCGTCGAAGTTTGCGGGAGTCGCGGCGGCAGTTCTCGCCGATGCGTTCGGCGTGCCCGAAGGCGTCGGGCTTGCGCTCGGCGTCGGGCTGGGCGACGCGCCCGGTGTCGGGCTTGGCGACGCGGTTGCATTCGCGCCCGCCGCGTTCTGTCCCGCCGCGCCCCCCGCGCCCTGCGTGTTGCTGCCGCCGTGTAGGCTAGTGTCGCGATGCGTCGCGCCTGCGGGAACGGTCGCCTGCGCCACGACCGCCGGTTGCGAGGCGACGAGCGATTCGAGACGCTGCGTGCGCCAGTAGTCGCGCACGATGTCATAGCCGGACTGTTCGGGCTTGTCCGTGAAAGCGGCTAAGAATTCGTTGACGCTGCGGCCTTTGTAGAGCGGCGCGATGAGCGGCTGGATGATGGAGACCGTGCCGTCGTGCGCGCGCGTGTCGCCCCACGATTCGAGGAAGTGCGTCTCGGGGATGTGCCAGTGGCAAAGCTCGGAGGTTTCGTCGTCGTAGAGGCTGAGGTGTATGCGCAGCCCGTCTCTGCCGTCGGGCGTCCTGATCTTATCGAGCCGCTCTTTCGTGAAGGCGAGATCAACGGGCGCGTTATAAACCGGGTTGCCGCCGACGATGACGAGCATCTCGACGCGCCCCCCTTCGATGTCGCCGACGAGTTCGCGCAGGGAAGCGACCTGATCCACCGGCTGTGCCTCGACGGGGTCGGTGTAGACGATTGTCTGCCCGACGTTGCCGAGCGCCTGATTCATCGCGTGCGCGAGCGCGTGGACGGCGGGCGTCTGGTGGTCGCCCGCGACGACGATGGAACGGCCGCGCACCGCCTGCAAATCCTTCGCGACGGCGAAGAGGTGCGCGGCGTGCGGGACGTTTGCGTACTGCGCGCCGTCGGTCGAGACGCCGGGCGCGCCGAGGGCTGCGGCGAGCGCGCGCGCGAACGGTTCCAACCCGCTCGGCTTGACGGCGAAGCGGTGATCGGCGAACGAGCCCGTGTTGGTCGGCGTCGTCTCCACCACGTAGAGACGGTTCATGTCGGTCTTGCCCTCGCCGACGCGACGCTTGGCGGCGAAGTCGCGCGCGTAACGCAGGTTGGCCGCGCCCGATGAGAGGAAGTCCGAATCGAGCGAAAGCACGCGGTCGGCGCGGTCGAAGCGATAGACGGTGTTGACGGGCTGGCCGAAGGCGAGTTGCGCGCCGAGCGCGGCGTTGTTCGTCCCCGCCGGTTCATACTGATGCCACTTCGCGCCGGGAAAGGCCGTGAGTATGGTTTTCAACTGCGCGGCCGTCGTCGGCGACGTGACGGTCTCGGTCAGAAACCGAAGCCCCGCGCCGCCGCGCCCGCGCATCTCGTCGAGCCGCGTGCGAATCTCGCCGAGGAAGGCCGTATAGGGGCGTATCTCGCCCCGGTTCGTGATCGTCTCGGAGCGGTCGGGGTCGTAGAGCGAAAGGATCGAGGCGATGGAGAACACATCGGTCGCGGCGACGCGCTGCCCGGCGGGGCGTTCGGGCGTGCCGCTGGTCGGGTGGTCGGGATTGCCCTCGGCGTGCGTCGGGCGTCCCTCGTTGCTGCGCACGAGCAGGCCGGCCGCGCCGCCGGGCATCGGCATCGCGGTGGCGAAAAAGAGCGGCTTGCCGGGGACGAGTTCCGCCGGTTGGCGCACGAAGGGGACGACCGTTTCGGGCGGCTGGTATGAGCAGGACGTGAGACCGGCGAGCGCGAGCGACGCGCCCATCAACTTCAAAAACGTGCGGCGACCCACCTCGTCGTCCCACTCGCCCGCCTGCCGCGGAAACTCCGAGTGCAGGAAATCTTCAAACTGTCCCGAATCGGCCAACTCTTCGAGGCTGCGCCAGTATTCCTTGCCCGTCTTCTCTTCGAGGCGCGCGCGTATCTCTTCGCGCTTGACGGGGCGGCGGATGTTGTACAGTTCGGGGAAAGTCTCTTTGATGTGCATCTACTTCTCAACCTCTCGCCGCGGCGTTTCAGCGGTGGCAAGTCGAACAACTTTCGAGAATGGCGCGCGGGCGCACCTTATAGTCAACTTTCAACTGCCGGCCGCGCGCCAACTGCTCCGCCGTCTTGTTCTCGGCGAGCGCGTTCTCCTGCTGCCAGTCCATGTTGAAGACCTGGGACTTCGGACGCAGGAATCGCTCCGGCTCGCGGTGACACTCCAGACACCACTCCATCTGCAAAGACGCCGCCTGATAGACGAGCGGCATCTCGTCCACGCGCCCGTGGCACGACGAGCAGCCGACGCCTTTCGCGACGTGGATGCTGTGGTTGAAATAGACGTAGTCGGGCAGGTCGTGGACGCGCGTCCACTCGATGGGCTTATTGTCTCTCCAACTGGCGCGCACGGGTTCGAGGTACGGGCTGTCGCTCCACAGTTGCGAGTGGCAGTTCATACAGGTCTTCGTCGGCGGAAGTCCCGCGTTGGAAGAGACCTCGACGGACGTGTGGCAGTAGCGGCAGTCAATGCCGTCGTCGCCCGTGTGGTGCTTGTGCGAAAACTGGACGGGCTGCTCGCGCTCGTCGAACGCGCCCGTGTTCCAGGACGAGCGGTTGATCTCGGCCACCGCCCACGTCACGAACAGCAGGACGAAGATCGAGCCGAAGATGCTCAGCTTGGCGAGCGTGTTGGTGCTGCGGTGAAAAATTTGCGGCATGCTTAGTCCCTGCTACTCTGCTGTTATGACTTCACCATACAGGCGACCGTTTTTGTAAAGCTGTTGATAACCGAAGGCCGCCGGAGCGGGCGCGCGTCAGACGAAGAAAGGCCACCACCTGACAAACGGGCGGGCGCACAACACGGACGAGGTACGGAAGTCTTAAGCGTGCAAGCTACAGCTTTCCCCGTCATGCCCCCTTGTTCCAAAATTCTTGTGGTGGGGTAGTGATACTAAATTTTCCGCCGAACGGCAAGTGATTGTCCAAATTTATTCGCAAAATAATCGTCGCACTCGTCGGCACGCATGCGCCCCGCACGCTCCGGCGCGGCTTATTTGCTGGACGAAAACCGAAACCCGCCGCGAAAGTTATAAGTTAGACACAGCCGAACGGCGATGATTATTCATGCCTCGACCGCATCGCCCGGAGGAAAAATTTGACGGGAACGCGCCTGTTGTGGGTTTATGCCGCACGAAGTAAAACCGCCCGGCGATCTGCGAAGACCTGCGGGCGGTTGGGGTGGAAAGTGTTTCCGTCTATCCGTCTACATGCGCGGGTCAAACCCGCGATAGCGAGAACTCATTAGAGCGTTTTCAGCGCGGCGGCGATATGTTGGGCGAAACCTCGTACCACTTTGCCTTCCTCCGCATGTTCGGCTTGCGCCGCTTGACGCAGGGCTTCGGACGGATTTCGCGCCGCTTCGTCTTGATCCACTTCTTCCCTCACGACCGCGCTCATGTAGATCGTGAGGTTGCCCTGTCGAAACGCCACGGAGCGGCGCACGCCCCACACGTATGCTTCATCGCCCAATCCTTGTAAGCCCTCGCCAGTCTTCTTATCGGCGGCGAATTGGCGTAAGACGCGGGCGGCTTCTTCCTCTGATTGGTGTCGGACGATGGCGAGCCTCACGTTCTTCTTTCCGAAAGTCCATTGCTGGATCATAACCTGATCGCTCGTGGCATTCTCGTCGGGAGATGTCGGCTGGAAAGATTGATGATTCCACTCGGGCATCTTATCCTGAATCTTGCGCTCGATGGCCTCGGCGATCTTGTCCAGATTCGTGAAATGCTTTTGCGCATGCGACGACAGTTGACCCAACGCAAACAGCAACCCCATAAATAAGTTAAAGATTTTCATCACTGCGATCCTTTCTCTCCCTGACCGTCATGCCCGTCCAGAGATTCATCATCTGGGTTGAACCTCGAAACTGATAGGTGATGATTCCATCCACTCTCCGCCCACTACGAAAAGGTGTCGGACGGTCAGTTCATACCGGCCGGGTTCGAGCCTCCCGTACCACTCTCTTAAGTCTATCGTTTGCCGCAACGAATTATGTCCGTCCAACAAGACGGGGTAATCGCTGAATACGACTGTCTCCTTATCCTTATCTCTTACCAGGCGGAGAATTTTGTTCCGGTAAGAAATCACCTCCTGCCCGTCTTTAACCAAAGAGAGGCGATTCTGATTGTAAGTATCGCTGAACCGCAACTCGACGGGTTCGGTGGACGTATTGGTGATCACCAGATGAAATTTGATGGTTGCGCCCGATTTATAAACCGCCCCAACCTCACGCGGTTTCTTCTCCGCTTCGTCCGTTATTTCGGAGAGATGCAAAGTGAGAAAGTCGGGCTTTTTCAGTCTTTCATATTTCTGTCGTTCCGACTCCATCTCTTCCGGGCCGATCTCCACGCGGCCGTCAACCACTCTTGTTTTTTGCTGGCCGCAGACGGTCGCCGCGAACAGAATTAATAACAGGAGGGTTGCGCTGATATTGGATTTAAACACTTATTCTCCTTCAACACTCCGGCGCTTTCGGCCAAGTCCTCAAAACAATTTTACTCTCACTTGAGCCTCAGACGCTAAGGCGTGCCGAACCTCGCCCGGTACTCGACCGAGTAAATAAAGCCGTTGACGATGGTGTTGTAGTCGCCCGGATGACTGTTCAGGTAATTAGTCCAAGCATCCCATCCGTCTGCGTCCGGTTGCCGTAAAAGGAAAGAGACGTAGCAGAGCCGCACGTATTCACGGTTGTATGTGGGGCTGCCCGGCTCGGCGAGCAATGGATTGTTTGAAGTGAAATCGTTCCGCTACCGACGTTCCTCAATCCGCCCACGCTGGAACGCCAAACGTCAGTGCCTATCACCCTGGTAAATACTAACGGGAAATTGGTGGGCGAGACCGGCTCATCCTGTATGTCACCTAACGCCATCCCCGGCTGATGCCCGTTGGCGACAGGCGCCGACATCAACGGCATGATGACGACTAAAGTAAGCCACAAGAGATAAGCGGGTGCATGTGCGGCACGGGAGAAGACTTGCATATTGCTGTACCCAGTCGAGCGAGATGTGGTTAGAGAGCCGGGAGTTAGCTTAATTCGTGAAGGACGCAGGATACCAGGATTTGCAGGTTCTATCTGTCAACATTAATTTTCGCTCGTTGTTTTTGGATGGACGCGGCTCTCTTCGCGCTCCAGACGGTGTGAGAGGCGACAGCCATGATGATGATCGCGCCGCCGACGAGCGCCCATTTCGCGGGGCGTTCGCCGAGGAAGAGGAAGACCCAGACGGGATTGAGGACGGGTTCGATGTAGCCGATAACGCTGGCGTCGAGCGATTTCACTCCGCGCGCCACGCCGAGCGTCAAGAGCGTGTAGGCGACGCCGAGTTGGATGATGCCGAGGTAAGCCGTGATGGCGAGGTTGGTCGCAGTGAAGTGCTCCGCGCCCCGGACGACCGACGGCAGCATCACGAGCGCGAGCAGCAGATTTCCGTAGATGACGGACGAGGCGCGGTTGACTTCACGCACGCGCGGGTGGCGCAACAGCAGGAAGAAGACCGCGAAGCAGAAGCCGGAGGCGAGCGCGTTGAGATTGCCTTCCACGTCCTGCGGCCTGAGTTGGCCGACGAAGAAGAGCGACATCCCCGCGATGCAGAAGGCGACGACGATGAAATCCGCCGTGCGGTACTTCTCCTTGAAGAAGAAAGGCTCGGCCAGCAGGATGTAGACGGGCGCGGTGTATTGCAGGAAGATGGCGTTGGCGGCCGTCGTCTGCATCGTCGCGCGGACGAAGAGGTAGAGCAGCGCGGCGTAGAAGACGGCGGCGATGGCCGTGACGAGGTTGAGGCGAAAGCCCTCTCGCCTCGTCAACACCATCACGGTCGCCGCCGCGAACAGGGCGCGCGCGCCGGAGAGTTCCGCGTCGGAGAGCGTGCTCCACTTGATGAACAGCCCGCCCGTGCTCCACAGCAGCACGGCGATGACGACGAACCAGATGGGCGAGACGACGCCGCTGCCGCTCGTCGTCCCGCCCCCAACGCTCGTAGAAGTGCCGGCCATTTTCGAGAGACGCTATTTCGACGCGCCCGAACCGAAGCGGAACGATTCGAGGATGACCGGCAACTCGCCCTTCTCTCCCACGTCTTCGACGCCCGACAACTCCGTCGCACGATCCGACGCGATCATGACGAGCGCGACGCCCTTCTTCTGTCCCGCGGGCGGCGGCAGCATCGCCACGCGCCCCCAGAACTCCACGTTGTTCTTCTCGGCCGTGAAGCGAAACTCATAGCCATCGTAAGAGCCGATCTTCGTCTCGCCCTCGGACACCTTTTTGTAGTTCGGGAACTGCGACGCGAACTGCGTGTTGAACTGCGTGGCGAGTTGCGGCATCAACTTCTTATCCATCGCCGTGCCGGTCGCGCTCACCCAGCCGACGGCGAAATTCTCCTGCGTGAAGTTGCCGCCGTCGCCGCTAATTTTGCGTTCGACCCTGACGAAGTTCGGCGCGGGGTTCGGCTCAAGCTCCCAACTGTCCGGATAATTAAACGAGAAATCTACGAAGTTCTCCGCGAGGTTGCCGGTGCGCCCCTCGCGCGAGTTGACGTAGCGTTTAGTATTCTCAGCCTGCCTCGGGGCGGGCGTGTTGACGTTTAAAGACTTCGCCGTTTCCTCCGCTTTTTTGAAACCTAAATAAGCCAGGCCGCCGACCGCGAGCACGATGACGATGATCAGCAGGAGGCAGCCGATGACGCCGCCGATGATCCACGGCTTCTTCGACTTGGGAGGCGGGCCTTGCGGCATACCGCCCGCGGAATAATTCGGCGCACCCGCCGGGGGATAGTTCTGCATGTTTTGAGTCTCCTTCAAGTTAAATGATGAAGTAGGAACGATGAACGATGAACGGAAGCGGGAGACAGAAAACAGAATTCAGAAGGAAATCTAAGAAGTCCTGAATTCTGACTTCTGTTTTCTGTCTTCTGTCTTCTCATTCATCGTTCATCGTTCCGCCTTCCTACTTTTCTTCTATTGTTCCTCGGTTCTCGTTTCGCGCTGAGGCGGCGCGGGCGTCGTCTCGGGCAGGCCGACGCCGAGGTTGTCATAGTTGAGTGCGGCGTTGAAGAGGAGGAAGAATTCCCCTTGCGTCTGGTGTCGCCACATGGGATTGGTGGCGAACAGGAGGATGTGGCCGCGCCCGTGCGGCACGTCAATAATGGCGGCGCGGTTCGCCAACTCCGAACCGTTCGCCAGCATACCGCTGACGAGCAGGTCGCGCTCCTCGCGTGCGAAACGCAGCACGACGCGCGGGCGTTCCGGCAGTGGCACGTAGAACGCGCCGAGTTGGAGGCGTTGTTCTTCCGTGATCTGTTCCTCGCCGGGGCGCGCGGGCGGACGCTGTGGCGCGGGCGCGGCCTGCGGCATCGCCTGAATCACGTCGGGGTCGTTCACGCCGCCGCGCCCCGAAGGACGCGCGCCGCTGCCCGCACCTCCCGCGCCAACGCCGCCGCTGCCCGGCACGCCCGTCGCCACTTGAAAGAGCGGAGCTTGATTGAAATAGATGGGCAACGTCTCGCCGTAGCCGTAGCTGATGGGGCTTTTGCGGTCGGCGAAAGTGGCGTTGTAAATAGAGCCTGCGGCCTGTAGCTGGCGCGGCGTCTCAATCGTCACGCCGGTCGTCATGCCGTATTCGACGGGCACGCGCACGGTGTTCTGCACGGCGACGAAGAGGCCGCCCTCCGAGACGAAGCGTTGCAGGTTGGCGACGCCCGCGAGTCCCATGCCGCCGCGTATGTCGTCCGTCTGGTCGGGCGAGTTGCCGAAGTTCGGCGTGAGCGCGGAAGCCTTCCACGGGATCGGGTCGCCGCGACGCGGGATGCCGTTGACGATACTTTGCGCCGTGCCGCCGACGGGCGGGAAGATGATCACGTCGAAGCGTTCACGCAAATTCGGCGTGTCGCGAATGGTGTGCTCGGAGATGTAGCTGTAAGGGATTTTCAGGCGGTCGAACTCGATGCGATACCAGCCCTCGTTCTGCGTGTTTTGCCACGTGTGCAAAATGGCGATGCGCGGCGTGCCGATCTCGTGCGAACGCACGGCCGGTTGGTCGCCGAAGCCGTTGGCGGTTAAGCCCAACTCCGTGACCGCCGCTTCGAGGCGAGCGCGCAGGTCGGCCGGGTTGCCCTCGGTTTTGATGATGAACGAACCCGCGTTGAAATCCTGCGCACCGACTTTGAAACTGTTTTCCGCGACGCTCATCCGCACGTCTTTCAAACGATAACGCAGAGTCGCCAGCGTGTTCTCCGTGTTGTGATTGACGACGAAGACTTTAGCATTCGACGCGCCCGCGAGACGCCCGCGCACGCTCGCGTCCGCCTTCAAAAGTTCCATCGGCGCGGCGAGCACGGCGCGGTCTTTGACGCGCACGGTGGGGACGTTGCGCATCGCGCCGAGCGTCCAGCCCGTGTCGTCGTAGGGGCGCGGGTCGCTCGCGTTGTAATACTGCGTGTCGAGCATCATGTCGGCCATGCGCGAGTAGGGTTGATCCATGCGGATGATGTAAGAGCCCGCGGGGAAACGACGCTCCGCCGCCTTAGCTGCCGGTTGCCCCGCCCCGGCGCGCGGCTGCTCGGCCACGCCCGGCGCGCTCTCGCCCTCCGCGCCGCGCTGCTCCGCACCCTGCTCCACGGCGCGCGGCGGGTCGCTTCTCTGCGGCTCCGCGCCCTGCTGACGCGACGGCTGCGGCCTCTCGTCCTTCAACGTAAACTCGCGCGTCGCGCGGTGAACTTCCACGCCCATCAGGCGCAGCAGATTCACCATGTCGGCCGCTTCGACCGGCCGGGGCGCGTCGCCCGGCACGACGTAGGCCGCAGGCCCTTCGTTCGACGCCTTCGCCACGGCGCGCTTGCTCTTGAGATAAAAGTTGTTCAGGAATCGCTCGCGGTTGTTGGCCGTGAAATTCATCGCGAGCAGGAGCGCAGACTGTTGCAGGTTGACGTTGTTCCTGAGCGACCACTTGACGCGCGGCAAGGGCGGGTTCGGCCTGTACCAGTCGCGCTGCGCCTGCTGCGTGACGGTGCGATCCATCGTGTCCGCGCCGCCGTTGCCGTATGTCTCGTAGAAACGCCCGATGGAGTTGTGGCCGTTGGCGACGTAGAACATGTAGTTGGGCGCCCAGCCGTCGTAAAAGCCGTGCGTCCACACGCCGGGCACGCCGCGCTTCGTCATCTCTTCGACTTCGTGATAGGCGAGCAGGTGCCACTCGTCAATCACGATGGGGTCGAGCCACGCGTTGTACGGCCCCGTGCCCGTCGAGGTGTAGAGGAACGGCACGGACTCGTGCAGGTCGTGCAAGACCTGCGGGTGATATTCGAGGAAGGTGCGCATCATGTTGCGCGTGAGGGCGAGCGCCATCCCGAGGCCGTCGCGGTTGTTGTCGTGCGCGACGTACTTGCCCCAGTAAAGGAGCGACGGCGAATTTTTGCCGGGGTTGGCCTTGCGATAGTTGTAGAGGTCAACCATGCGGTCGCGCCCGTCAACTTCGAGCGTCGGCGTGATGAGCACGACGAGGTTGCGGCGGATGTCCTGTATGAAGGGCGACTCACTGACTGCGAGGCGGTAGGCCATCTCCATCAGCATTTCGGGCGAGCCCGTTTCGGTCGAATGAATAGAGCCGGAAGCCCAGTAGAAAGCCTTGCCCTCGCCGATGAGTTGCTTGGCCTCGGCGTCGTTGGTGCGGCGCGGGTCTGCGAGGCGCGCTGTGATCTCTTTATAACGGTCGAGCCGGGCGAGGTTCGCCTCGTCGCTGACGGCCACGAGCAACTGCTCCCTGCCCTCTTCCGACTTCTCCGGCGCGACGAAGACGCGCACGCGCGGGCTGGTGCGCTCCAACTCGCGCATGTAACGGTGTATGTCTTTCGTGTAGGTCAGGCGGTTCGGCGTGCCGACGACGTAGCCGAGCGTCTTCTCCGGCGAGGGCACGGTGTTGGAGGCGGGCAGGTGATCAACGAGTTCCGTCAAAAAATACTTCTCCGTCGTGTACTCTTTGATCCTGGCGGTGTAGGCTTCGTCGTTGCGCGCGGCGGCGGCAGTCGCGTTCGCAGCGGCGGCGCGTGTCCTCCCGTCGCCTCTGCGCTGCGCGACCGCGGGCAGCGAAACGAGCAGCAGGGCGGCGCAGGCGAGAGCGCACGCAGGGCGCAACGAGAGCGAGCGACCTCGTTTCATCGAATTTCCTCCGTTGGATAAAGAGACAGGTTCAAGTGCGGTACGGTCTGTTTGAAATGAAAGCGGAAGGATGATAAATCATCACAGCGTCGGAAGACCAACAATTTTTATGAGGCGACACTACGGAGCGTTTTTGATCGCGCTTGGATTCGCGCTGGCGAGCGGCGCGCCCGCACAGATGCAGACGAATATGCCGAAGAACAACAGGCCCCGCGCGCGTGAGGCGGGCGTCCAGGTCGGCGTCCTCCTGCCGGGTGCTTTGAACGCCATCACGGACGTGGCGGGCGTGCGCGTCGGCCACACGACCATCGTGCGCGGCCGCGAAGTGCGCACGGGCGTCACGGCCATCCTGCCGCACGCGGGCAATCTGTTCCGCGAGAAAGTGGCGGGCGCGGTCTTCGTCGGCAACGGCTTCGGCAAACTCGCCGGCTCGACGCAGGTCAACGAACTCGGCGAGATCGAAACGCCGATCCTGTTGACCTCGACTTTGAGCGTGCCGCGCGTCTCGGACGCTCTCATTGATTACATGCTCGCGCTGCCCGGCAACGAGGACGTGCGCAGCATCAACCCGCTCGTCGCCGAAACGAACGACGGCGGGCTGAACGACATACGCGGCCGTCACGTCACGCGCGAGGACGTACACGCGGCGATTAAGAATGCGACGAATGGTGCGGTCGAAGAGGGCGCGGTCGGCGCGGGCACGGGAACAGTCGCCTTCGGCTTCAAAGGCGGCATCGGCACGTCTTCGCGGAAACTCCCGCCCCGGCTCGGCGGCTACACCGTCGGCGCGCTCGTCCAGACGAACTACGGCGGCGTGCTTTCAATCAACGGCGCGCCCGTCGGCCGCGAACTCGGCAAGTTTTATCTCAGGGAAGAACTCGAACGCGCCGCCCCGCAGCCCGCGTCTCCGCGCGCCGGGGTCGAGCGCGGGAAGACGTTTGCGGACGATACGGCGGACGGCTCGATCATCATCGTCATCGCGACGGACGCGCCCGTGGATGCGCGCAACCTGCGACGCATGGCGGCGCGCGCGATGATGGGCTTGGGACGGACGGGCGCGTCAGGCTCGAACGGCAGCGGCGATTACGTCATCGCCTTTTCCAACGCTTCGGAAGTGCGCGTCCGCGCGAGCGGCGGCGGCGGCAGGCCGGGCGAGACGTTCGCGCCGCGCGAGTTGAAATTGTTACCTAACGACGCCATGTCGCCGCTCTTCCTCGCCGTGATCGAAGCGACGGAAGAGGCGATCTACAATTCGCTTTTCCGCGCGCAGACCATGACGGGGCGCGGGGGTCTGACCATAGAAGCCCTCCCGCTCGAACGCACGCTCGAAATTCTGCGCAAGCACAACGCGCTTGCACCGAAACCCTGAAGGGTCGGAGGCAGACACTGGAGACGCTGACGAAATATCCGGCTGTTGCGTCGGGGGCGGGGCGCGGCTGGCGCGCGTCTTCGAGGTCGCGCCACCGGCCTCCGGCCGCGCCGGATATGATCTTTTCGAGCGACAGGCCGCGCCGCTCGACCCGCAAGGCGCGGGCGCGCCGCAGCGCGACATACGCAACTCGACCGTCGAGCCGCCCCTTGAGGTATAATCACGCACGATGCAGCTATCGCGCGGGCTGCGGCATCTTAATATGTGCGCGGGCGCGCTGACGCACGCGACGAAATTTTCAGCCGGAATTTTCAGCCGGTATTGTTCACGGAGGAAGGATTTCAATGAACGACTTTCAGTCCCCGAATCAACGCTACACCCCGCAGGAGCGGCAGCCGTGGCCGCCGCAAAGCGCGGACGGCTCGTGGGGCAGTTTGCAGGCGCAGACGGCGGCCGAGGCCACGGTCGCCGAACGGATGGGATTCATCCGCAAAGTCTACGCGCTCTTTTTCCTCGGGACGCTCTTTGCCATCGGCGGCGTCGCGCTCGGCATGTCGTCCCCGATGCTCTTCGAGTATGCGAGCGAGCACCCGTTCATCATGCTGCTGGTGATGCTCGGCGCGGTGATGGGCGCGACGGCCGTGCGCCACGTGCCGGTCGTCAACGTCGTCGCGCTCTTCGCGTTCACGACCTTTACGGGCGTGGTCATCTCGCCGCTGATGTACTACGTGAGCCAGGTTAATCCCGCCTCGATCTGGCAGGCGGGCGTGCTGACGGTCGGCATCTTCGGCGGCCTGACGGCTTACGTGTTCATCTCGAAGCGGGATTTCAGCTTCCTGCGCGGGATGCTCTGGACGGGTTTGATCATCATGATCCTCGGCGGGCTGCTGAACGTCTTTCTCGTCGGCTCAAGCGCGCTCGGCTTCGGGCTGGCGGCGGCGACGCTGCTGCTCTTCTCCGGCTTCGTGCTCTACGACACGTCGAACATCATGCGCCGCTACCCGACTAACGAGTACATCGCGGGCGCGCTCGACCTCTATCTTGACGCCTTCAACATCTTCCTCGCGCTCATCCGCCTGCTGAACGCGGGACGACGCTAAAACCGTCGGCTCTTCCATAGCCCTGTAAGGGCGGCATATCTATAGCCCACGGCGCGAGTCGTGGGTCAGGCAACGGGTAACATTAGCGAAGCCCCGGCAGGGGCGGAAGAGATTCAACTGCGAACCTCTTTCGCCCCTGCCGGGGCTTCAATCATTGTGTGCTGCGTGTGATCCCACGGCTTGCGCCGTGGGCTACTCTCTATCGCCCCTGACGGGGCTGCAATCACCTGTCGTCACTAATGGCACTGTGGCCGTAACTTCTTCCTCGCTCGGATCGAACTCACGTTATTTTAGAAGTCGAACTTGATCGCGAGTTGCAGTTCGCGCGGCGTCAGGAAGGAGCGGGGCAGGCCGTAGGCGGCAGCCGGCGCGGGCGACGTGAGCGTCAGCGTATTCGGCGCGGTGGCCGTGCGACCGGCGAAGAAGTTGGTGTTGACCGTCGCCACGTTGGCGCGGTTGAAGATGTTGAAGCCTTCGAGGATGAGACGCAGGCGCATGTTTTCGCCGAAGGGGATCGTGCGGGTCAGCCGCGCGTCGAACTGGTAAGTGGCGGGCGTGTAAAATTCGTTGCGGCGCGTGCCGGGCACGCGGTCGTTGCGCGCGTTGCCGTCGCGGTTCAAGTCCGCGCCGACGGTCTGCGAATAGGCGAAGCCGGATTGAAGTTGCACGATGCTCGACAGGGTGTAGCCGCTGAGGAGCGCGCTGAGGACGCGGTTGTCGCCGCGCTTGAAGTCGCCGAATTCGTAGACGGGGCTGAAGACGAAGCGATGGCGCAGGTCGGAGTCGGCGGCCGAGTAATCGTCGCGGATGTTGAGTTGGTTCTGCACGATCTTGGCGTCGTCGCCGCCGCCGGGTACGACCGCCGTCTGGTCGGGCTTGTCGTCCTTCGCCTTCGAGTAGGTGTAGGAGGCGAGGAACTGGAAGCCGCGCGAGAAGCGACGCTGCACCTGGAAGGCGAGGCCGTCGTAGCGCGAGTTGGCGGTGCTCTCGAACAGGTTGATGCGACCGAAATTGGGGAAGGGGCGCGTGGGCGCGGTCGCGGTGAAGCTCGCGCCGGGGAAGCGTTCGACCGTGAAGGTCTGCCCCGCGCCGGTGGCCGTCACCTGTTCGGGCGCGCGCAGATTGATGTCGCGCGTGCGCGAAAGATGCACGCCCTTGAAGAACATATAGGTGACGGAGACGCTCATGTTCGTCATCACTTCATGCTCGAAGCCGAGACGCCCCTGCTGCACGTAGGGCTGCGCGTAGTCTTCGGCGAAGAGGAAGATGTCGGGCGTGCCGCCGGCCGTGGTCGGCGCGGTGGTAACGACGTTCGGGTAGACCAGACCGGCGTTTGCGATGGCACCCGTGCCGGAGAAGTTGACGCCGGTGGTCTGGATGCCGTTGCCGGTGTGCGCCGTGCCGAGCATGATGCCGGTGGTGCGCCCGTAGAAGATGCCGTAACCGCCGCGCACGACCGTCTTGCCGTTGCCGCCGACATCGTAGGCGAAGCCGACGCGCGGCGCGAGGTTGTTTCCGTCCGACGGCCGGCGGCTGGTGTCGAGTCCGACGGCGAGGAGCGCGGCGTTCGTGTTTTGGAGCGGCGGCGCGGCGAGTTTTTGGTAATCGTAGCGGACGCCGAGATTGAGCGTCAGTTTGCGCGTGGCGCGCCAGTCGTCTTGCAGGAAGAAGGCGTAGTCGGTGCTGTTGGGGTTGCTGGTTGCGCCCGAAGTGCCGGGCAGCGCGAAGCGTTGCTGGAAGGCGGAGGGACAATTCGGGAGCGCCTGTTGGGAGGGCGTGCGCAGCGTGGCGCAGTTGGCGTTCGAGGCGAAGTCTGCGTAGGAGGCGAAAGTGTACTGCCCGGAGAAAAAGCCGGGGAAGAAATTGAGTATGCGGTCGAAGTTCAGATCAACGCCGACCTTGTAGTTGTGCTGGCCGCGCACGTAGGAGAGGTTGTTGATAAACTGCGCGCGCCGGATCGTGGTCTCGCGCGGGCTGAAGTTGTTGCGACCGAGCAGGAGAAAGCCGTTGCCGGTTTGAATCTGCGTCTCGGGCAGATCGCTGTTGGCCGTGCCCGGCTCGGCGTCGCGCGCGAACTGGAAACGAAACTCGTTGACGATGGAAGAGGTGACGGTCGAGGCGAGCGTGCCGGAGAAAGTGGTGGTGCGCGCGATGCTGTCGCCGGAGTGTTCCTCGGTGGCGAGCGCCCCCGTGAATTCGTTGTTGACGCCCGTGAAGTTCTGCCGGTTGAAACGCAAAGAGAGTTGGTTGCTGTTGTTGATGGCGATGTCGGACTTGACGAGGTACACGTCCTGATTGCGGCTGATCTGGTAGGGGGCGAGGCGCGGGTTGAGCAGATCGCGTATAGCCGCCGGCTGCGCGCCAAGGTTCGCCGCCTCGACGATGTTCGGGAGGTCTTGCCGCTGGCCGTCGTAAGTGCCGAAGAAGAAGGCGCGATTTTTGACGATGGGGCCGCCGAGGCGGAAGCCGAACTGGTTGATCTGTTGCGGCGGTCGCTTGTTGCGGTCGAGCCTGCGCCCGCGGTCGAAGTCCGCGCCTTGCAGTCCTTTGATGTTCGGCGCGTTGGCGTTCAAAGACTCGTCGCGGAAATACTCGAAGACGCCGCCGTGAAACGAGTTCGTGCCCGACTTCGTGACGACGTTGATGACCGCGCCGCCCGCGCGCCCGAACTCCGCCGAGAAGCCGTTCTGGTTGACCTGAAACTCTTTGACGGATTCTTCCGAGAACTGGTAGGGCGGGCGCACGCCCGTGCGCCCGAACGCCTGACCGAAGAAGGTGTTGTTGTTGTCCGCGCCGTCAACCTGGAGGCTGTTGAGAGTTCCCTTCTGGCCGCCGACGGAGAGGTCGCCAGCCCGTGTGGGGTCGCGCACGACGCCGGGCGTGAGCGTGGCGAAGTCCAGATAGTTGCGCCCGCTGACGGGGAGGTTCTCGATGTCGCGCTCGTTGACGGTCGTCGAGACGGAGGTGCGCGTCACTTCGACGACGGGCGCTTCGGCCGACACGTCAACGGTCGTCGTCGCGCCGCCGACGCCGAGGTTGATGTCTATGTTCGTCTGCCCGCCGACCGTGACGACGGCGTTCTCAAGCGTCGCCGGTTGAAATCCGCTCGCGGCCGTGGCGACGACGCGATACGTGCCGGGCGGGAGCACGATGAGGCGATAGTTGCCTTCCTCGTCGGAGGTGGCGGTCTTCTCGAAGCCGGTCTGTTGATTCGTCGCCGTCACGGTGACGCCGGGCACGGCCGCCCCGTTCGGGTCGAGCACGCGCCCTTCGATGTTGCCTGACGTGGCCTGCGACTGCGGGAAAGCCGAGACGGCCGCCAGCGCGAGCGACGCGCAGACCAGAAGCAGCCGGTTGAAACGCGAGAGGGATTTTTTGAGCATGATGTCCTTTCGACCGAGAACGGGTTGGGGCAGATGGCAGCGCGAGACGCCCGTTTCTACGCGAGAGCGTCGCCTGAAAATAAACTGTGACTTGAAATGTATTCGGGGACTCGAAACCCTGCGGCTCGTCGGAAGCGAGATATTAATTGAGAGGCGTGAGGCGGTCAAGGAAACCAACCGTTGAACCCGAACTACTGATGATCTTTCGATTATTTCTTGCGGGCTTTCTTCTTCGCGGATGATAAGGCTTTCGGTCGGGTGGCCTGTTTGAGAGCGAGCTTTAGTTCTAATTTCTCGCGCTCGCCCTGTTCCCTCTGGTCAATCACATCAATCTGCCCTTTGAGCGCGACTACGACTGAGGTGAGTTTGTTGACCTCTTCGCGCAGGCTTTTGATCTCGGATCGGCTTTCTTCAATATCGCGCGCCAACGTGAAGACTGTTTGGAAAAGTGTGAGGAGTTGTTTCCACATGCCTTAAAGTTTGTCGAGCAGGGCTTGATTTTGCTTTCTCAGCTTTATGATCTCTTTCTGGGTCTTTTGTGAGCGTTTGCGGGAAGCCTCAATCTCTCGTACAAAATCAACAACCTCCTTAGTCTCGGGACTGCTGTTTAGATATTCGATCACGGCGCGTTCATCAACATGCACCTCCAACGGCTGCGTGATCCTGAATCTAAAGCCTAAGCCAGAAGTGAGGCTCGGCACCTGCTTCATCACCCGCTCAGACGAGGGGCGGATCATAGTCAGCCTTTTTATTGCTATCGCCACTTTGTCGTCTTTTTCTTTCATGGCGGAAAGTCTAGCAGAAATATGTGGGAAGTTAAGTGCAAAATAGAAGGGGCAGAGACTATTTCTCTACCACTTCTATTTTGATTCGTGAAATTAGCGTTTACGCTCTGCGTCCGAGCGCGAGCGGACGCCACCACGATTGAATGCGTTTGCCGCTCGCGGTCTGGAGGATGCTCATCAGGCCGATGTAGCCGTAGCCGAAGAAGAAGAGGAAGAGGAAAGGGATCGTGCCCCACATGCGCATGTGGGCGGCGTACCACAGGGCGCAGAAGAAGTAGGCGGCGAAGCCGAGTTCCAGGAGGGGCAGCAGGCCGCGCTTGCGTTTGTACTTCTTCACCTTCCACGTCTCGTCCGTCGCCTTCTCCACCTGATACTTCGGCGTGCGCACGAACTCGGTCTGCACGCCCATCAACGCCTCGATGACGGCGCGCGCGTTCGAGAAGGCCAGCCCGATGCCGACCGCCATCACGAGCGGCAGTTGCAGCAGACGGCGGCCTCTGCCCGCCTCTTTGTCCAGATACCAAATCGCCGAGCCGTAGAAGAGGATCACGGAGACGGTCGAGAAGAACAAGAGCGGCACGTCGAAGGCCATCAGGTGATAGAAGCCCTGATTGTAGCGGACGAGCAGCAAGGGGAACTGCAAAAAGCTCGCCACGATCATCAACGGGTAACTGATGTTGCCCGTCAGGCGGAAGAACATTTCGAGCCGCACGCGCAAGGGGAGGTTCGCGCGCCAGATGCGCGGGTAGAGTTTGATGCCGACCTGCATCACGCCCTTCGCCCAGCGACGCTGCTGCGCCTTGAAGGCGTTGATCTCGACGGGGATTTCCGAAGGCGCGTCTTCATCCAGAAGATAAATGAACCGCCAGCCCATCAACTGCGCGCGGAAACTCAAATCCGTGTCTTCCGTCAGCGTGTCGTGCTGCCAGCCGCCGGAGAGTTCGATGGCGCGGCGACGCCAGATACCGGCCGTGCCGTTGAAGTTGAAGAAGCCGCCCGTGCGATTCCTGACCGTCTGCTCGATGACGAAGTGGCCGTCGAGCATGATGGTTTGCAGGCGCGTCAACAGGTTGTATGCGCCGTTGATGTGCGACCAGCGCATTTGCGCGCAGCCGACGAGCGGGTCTGTGAAGTAGTCTACGAGTTTGCGCAGGCAGTCGGGCTTGGGCACGAAGTCCGCGTCGAAGATGGCGAGCAGTTCGCCTTTCGCGCTCTGCGTGCCGTTGGCGAGCGCGCCCGCTTTGTAGCCGGTGCGGTCTGTGCGGTGGATGTAATGGATGTCGAAGCCTTCGGCGCGATATTGCTCGACGGTGCGGCGCGCGAGCGCGACCGTCTCGTCGGTCGAATCGTCCAGGACCTGAATCTCCATCTTCTCGCGCGGGTAGTCGAACTGCGTGACGGCGCGCAGGAGTCGTTCGACGACGTACATCTCGTTGAAGAGCGGGAGTTGGACGGTGATGACGGGCAAGTCGGCTTCCGCGAAGCGCGCCTTCGGGGCGGGGCGGATGTGACGATAACGCCAGAAGTCCGCGACCTGCTTGATGCGGTACGCGCCGTAGACGGCGAGCACGCCGAGGATGGCGAAATAGAGGATGAGCACCGTCCAGTCGAAGGCGTCGAGTTCGTAGAGGACGCTGATGTTCGACTGCGTGCTCCAGTGCCACGCGTCAATAAAATCCGCTTGGAGTTGGCCGTACTCCCGATACATGTCGTCTCGCGTGCGAGAGGCGGGATCGGTTGAAAAAAGGAACATCTCGGTATTTCTCGCTCAGGGGAAAACTGCAACGACCGGCGGCACACGGCGGGCGCGCATCACGCGCGGCGCACTCCGCAAACGACCCGCGCTCCCGCCCCCAACCCTCCACACAAAACGAGCAGCGTCTTTGCCGGACGCTGCCCCGTTAATCGCGCACATTGTAACCGAACCGCCGCACGCTCACAAACTTACAACGACCTCAGCGACCGCCGCCGAAACTGCCGTAACCGCCCGCCCCGCCCGTCGGCGGCGGGGTTCCGCCGAAGTCGGAAGGCGGGGGCGGAGGCATCGTGTTATTGAGAGTCATCTGTCGTTTCTCGAAGAGTTTGACGCCGAGCAAGCCCCCGAGCGTGGCGAAGGCGATGTAGACGACGGTGTTGAAGGCGGCGGTGGCGAGGATGACCGGGAGCTTCTGCACGAAGGTCTGCGCCGCCGCGATCTCCAACTGTTTCCGCATCTCTTCGGCCGCCTGCGGGCTGAAGTTGTCGAACACCTTCACCAGAAATCTATTGAACGATTCGCCGAGGATCAGTCCGAGCGGGATGCCGATGGAATGCGACACGATTGTGCCGACCACGCCGGACAACGCCCCGAGTTCAGCGCCCTGCCCCATCAACACCGGCGTCTGCGAACGGCCGACGTACAGGTAAGACGCCAGCGCGCCGCCGCCGAGCACCCACACGCAACAACACATGTTGGCGAAACTGATCGGCGGGATCGCGGAGAGCAGCCCGAGCGTCACGCCACCGATTAAGACGGCGCGCATCTTGTCACTCATAATATTTTCGGATTCCGGGAAAGGACTACAGCCATGCGGGAGAGGACGGCGAGCCGGACGTTCGCTCTCGAAGCGATCATCCGCTCGCCGTCCGCCCTCACGGCGCGTCCGCGCGAATTTCTAAAGACACACGCGCGCGGGCGCGTCGCGTTTAACTGCCCGAGCCGTAAGCGCCGCCACCGCCGCCGGCATAACCGCCGCCCGCCGGGGGTTGCGTGCCGCCGCCGTAATTAGACGGAGGAGGCGGGGGAGGCATGTTCGAACCGCCGCCGACGCCTTTCTTGCCGAAGATGGCCGCGCCGATCAGGCCGCCGATGGTCGCCAGGATGACGAAGAAGATCGCGCCGACGATGCCCATCACGAAGAAGAGCGCAAAGCCCGTCAGCGATTCCGGCAGGCTCACGCCCTGATCGCGCAGTTGCGCAAACTGCGCGGTCATCACGGCCGAGTTCACGAAATACGAGAGCGGCGTGCCGATGATGAGATTCAACAATCCGCCGGCCGCGCCGGCAATAGCGCCGAGCATCGCGCCGTCTTTGGGATCGATTGCGACGGGCGAATTTTTGGTATACAGGTAGACGGCCAGAATGCCGGCGGCGATTGGCAGCAGGCAGTTACAACAGCCTACGCCGGGGATGACCGAGCCGATCAAGCCCATCAGGATGATCACAGCGCCAATGCCGAGTCCGGCCATTACCGCTGCTTTTGTTTTGTCATTCATGTTTTTGAAACACCTTCGCGGAGAGATTGGGGTAAAACTTGGGATCGAGCGTGTCGGTCTCCGGCAACGCCTGAGACTGACGGGAAAATGCCTTACGCGACGAAGTTATCAGAATCCCTTGATCGTTCGAGATAGACCGGGCGAAAAAAAAGACCTGCTGGTTAAAAAACTCCCTGACGAATTTACGCGGTCAACTCAGTTTTGTTCGAAGGCCAGGGCGACGGCGCGCCTGTCGCGGCGTTGCCGCACGATCTCGACCGCTCCGGGCACGACGTAAAATGCCGCCCACGCGCCGAGCCACGCGCCCGTCAGAAAACGCGACGTGTGCGTGTTCGCCCACAAGCCCGTGATGCCGAGCGCGAAGTCGAGCGCCGTGGGAAAGAGCGCAAGGATGAGCCACTCGCGACGCGGCGTGGCCGTCATTCGCAGGCGGCGGGAGAACGGATAGAGCAACACCGCCGCGACGAAGCCCGCGTAGACGCCGAAGCAGCGCGCGCACACGGCCAGCGGATGACCGGCCAGCCAGAAGGCGCGCTCCGGCATCTGGTGGCAGATGGTTTTCAATCCCTGATAAATCACGAAGGCCGTCGTCTCGTGCCCGCCCGCCGCCGCCACGGGCGCGGCCGCGACGAGTCCCAGCCACAACAGCGCGACCCCGGCCACGCAAGCCCACGCCGCCCAGGCTCCCCGCGCAGAGAACTCTCGCGGCGCGAACGGCGAAACGTAGTTGGCGGGTGAAGCAGGCATAGACTAAGCGAGGGATGAAGGCGGAGGGATGAGGGATGAATAAAAGAACAACTCAAGCAAGTAAATGCTTATCTTGTTCATCCCTCATCCCTCCGCCTTCATCCCTAAAATCTGATGACGGTGTCCGGCCCGCCCTCGACGTGGACGGTATCAACGAAACGTATGTGGCGCGACTCGGTAGTCATGACGAGCGAGTGTGTGCGTTTGCCCGCGCCGAAGAAGCGCACGCCGCGCAGGAGCGCGCCGTCGGTGACGCCCGTGGCGGCGAAGATGATCTTTTTGCCGGGCGCGAGATCGTCCGTGCTGTAAACTTTGTCCGGGTCGTCAATCCCCATCTCTTTCAGACGGCTGACGACCTCTTCCTTCGGCGGGACTTTGTTCTTGTCCACGTCCAAACGTTCGGGGTCAAACACCAGGCGCGCCTGTATCTCGCCGTTCAGACACTTCATCGCGGCGGCCGTAATCACCCCTTCGGGCGCGCCGCCGATGCCCATCAACGCGTGGATGTTCGTGCCGGCGACGGCCGCCGAGATGCCCGCCGAGAGGTCGCCGTCGGAGATGAGGCGGATGCGCGCGCCCGCGTCGCGCACTTCCTGTATGAGTTGGCGGTGGCGCGTGCGGTCGAGCACGATGACGGTCAGGTCGTCCACGTCGCGCCCCAGTCCTCTGGCGATTGCCGAGAGGTTATCTTTGACCGACGCGTTGATGTCAACGAGGCCGCGCGACGAAGGGCCGACGACGATCTTGTCCATGTAGATGTCGGGGGCGTTGAGGAGTCCGCCGCGTTCGGAGGCGGCGAGCACGGCGATGGCGTTGTTCGCGCCGAGCGCGCAGAGGTTCGTGCCTTCGAGCGGGTCAACGGCGATGTCAACTTCCGGGTAGACATCCTCGCACGCCTCGCCCTTCTCTCTGGCGCGCGCGCCCTGACCCACCTCTTCGCCGATGTAGAGCATCGGGGCTTCGTCGCGCTCGCCCTCGCCGATCACGATCCGGCCGAGCATCGGCACGGTGTCCATCACCGTGCGCATGGCCTCGACCGCAACGTGATCGGAATACTTGCGGTCGCCCTGCCCCATCGTCTTCGCGGCCTCAATCGCCGCCGCCTCGCACACGCGCAGGAAGTCTAACGACAGGTGCTCGGTCTGTATCTCATAGCCCATGCCCTTTTTTGTCTCCCGATCTTAGATGATATTTGCGGCGAGCCGTTGAAAGCTTTTACACGCCGGCGCGCGCCCTTCGGAAATGCGCCGCCATACTAACAGAGAGGGCGCAGAATTTATAGACTCTTGTGCTCCGCGGGAAATGCCCGGCAGGCGAGAAATGAAGCGCGAGGCTTTGCGTCCAGGTTGTACGCGAAGCCCCTCCGTCGTGATGTTTAGTTACGGCGTTTCGCTAATCAGCCCCGACCGCCTCGCGCGTGTCGGCGGCGCGGTAGGGCGGCAGGGTCTTGCGCGCCGCCTTCTCTTTCTTCAAGCCCAAAGCCCAGTCGGCCTGCATCAGGGTATGGATGTCGCGTGTGCCTTCGTAGATGATCGCGGCCTTGCAGTTGCGCAGGTAACGCTCGACGGGGTAGTCGTTCGAGAAGCCGTTCGCGCCGTGGACTTCAATCGCCATCGAGGCCGCCTTCTCGCTCCTGACGGTGGCCTGCCACTTGGCTAAGGATGTCTCTTTCGCGTTCGGCCTGCCCTCGTTCTTCAGGTAGCCGGCGCGCAGCCAGAGCAGGTGCGACATCTGGTAGTCGGCCTCCATCTCGGCGATCTTCTGTTTGACGAGTTG
>DATHAZ010000221.1:0-7681 GCA_035296445.1 Pyrinomonadaceae bacterium
GCGCCAGTGCGGGTCGTTCTGAAATTTGCCATACCAGCCGTGCGCGGCGCGGCGGTTCTGTCCGTCGCGCGTGAAGAGTTTGATGAGGCGGTCGGCGAAACCATGCGCCATGTCGTTGAGCGTCACGTTCGGTTCGCCCTCGACCGGACTTTCGATCTCGAACTTCGCCCCGTAAGCCTTGCCCACTTTGCGCAGCGATTCGATCATCATGAAAGAGGTGGGAAACCAGACGGGGCCGCGCCAGTTGGAATTGCCGCCCTTCAACATCTCGATTGACTCGGCCGGCTCATACCCTACCTGCGCGCCGCCGAAGTGGAACGGGTGCTGCTCGTGATATTTCGACAGGCTGCGCAGCCCGTAGTCGGAACGAAACTCCTGCGGGTCCCAGATGCGCTCCAGCAGGTGACGCATCTGCTCCTGGTTGACGATGGCGAGGACGTAGACGCGCTGGTCGTCGTGCTCGACGATCTGGACGCAACTCTGCACGATGTCCTGCCGGTTCTCGATGAACCAGTTCATCTCGCGGTAAAACTGCTTGAAGGGCTTGATCCAGTCCTCTTCCAGCCGCTCGATGGCGTAGAGCGGGATGAGGCCGACGAGCGAGCGCACGCGAAACTTGTGGTGCTCGCCGTTCGGGTAGCTGAGCACGTCGTAGAAGAATTTGTCCTCTTCGTCCCACAGTTGATAGCCGACGCTGCCCATCTTCTTCATCGCCGCGCCGACGTAGACGTAGTGCTGGAAGAACTTCGTGGCGAGCGCCTCGTAAGCCTCGTTCTCCTTCGCCAGTTCGAGCGCGATACGCATGAGGTTGAGGCAGAACATGCCCATCCAGCCGGTCGCGTCCGATTGTTCGAGGCTCGCGCCGTTTGGCAGTTCGTGGCTGCGGTCGAGGACGGTGATGTTGTCGAGACCGAGGAAGCCGCCCTCGAAGACGTTGTTGCCCTCGCTGTCAACCTTGTTGACCCACCACGCGAAATTGATCAGCAACTTGTGGAAACACTTTTCGAGGAACAGGCGGTCGGCCTTGCCCGAGGCGACGCGATCCATGTTGTAGATGCGCCACACCGCCCAGGCGTGGACGGGCGGGTTGAGATCGGAGAACTCCCACTCGTAGGCCGGTATCTGCCCGTTCGGATGTTGAAACTGTTCGAAGAGCAGCAGCCATAGTTGCTCTTTGGCAAACTCCGGGTCAACCAGCGCGAGCGGCGCGCAGTGGAAAGCCAAATCCCACGCGGCGAACCAGGGGTACTCCCACTTGTCAGGCATCGAGAGCACGCGCATGCTCTTGATGTGCATCCAGCGATGGTTGCGTATGTGGCGGCGCGATTCGGGCGGCGGGTGCGCGGGGTTGTCGCCCTCGAACCACGCGCGCACGTCGTAGATGTAAATCTGCTTGCTCCAGAGCATTCCCGCCAACGCCTGCCGCTGCACGCGCCGCTCGTCTTCCGTCGCCTTCTCCGGGTGAATCGAGTCGTAGAACTCGTCTGCCTCCCTGCGCCGCTCATTGACGATCTGATCCACGTCGGCCAGCGGCCGCTCCAACTTCTCGCCCGTCAGGCGCAGCTTCAACACGACCGACCCTCCGGCCGGGACGTTCAACTCGTAATGCAGGCACGCCTTCGTCCCCACGTTTTCAGGGTTGACTGTCGGCTCGCCGTTAATGATGTGGCGATGGAATCCGTCCTTAACGTAAGGCTTGCGGCTCGGGACGTGCGCGCCCCAGACGCGCGGCGAGTTCGTCTCGTTGTCTGTGAATAGTGGGCGACCGCGCGCGTCGCCGTAGAGGTAGCGCGTGCCGAGGCAATACTTGAAGGGCAGGCCGGGCAACCCGCACGTCTCTTCGTCGGAGGCGACGAGGCTCACGAAGTCTTCGCCGCCCTCGCCCGCGCGAATGATCGGCTCGGCCTTCGGCTCAGGCCACCAAGCCCAGATGTTGCGAAACCAGAGATGGGGCAGCAGGTGAATCGTTGCATCTTCCGGGCCACGGTTGAAGACCTCTATGCGGACGCAGATGTCCTCCGGCGCGGCTTTGGCGTATTCGACGAACACGTCGAAGTAGCGGTCGTCGTCGAAGACGCCCGTGTCCAGCAACTCGTATTCGGGGTTGTGGCCTGAGCGGCGCGCGCGGTTCTCCGCGATCAACTGGCTGTAGGGAAACTCGCGTTGCGGGTACTTGTACAGGTACTTCATGTACGAGTGGGTCGGCGTCGAGTCGAGGTAGAAGTAATACTCCTTCACATCCTCGCCGTGATTGGCTTCGCTGGAAACTAATCCGTAGAGCCGTTCTTTCAGGATCGGGTCTCGGCCGTTCCAGAGCGCGAGCGCGAAGGTGAGCAGTTGGTAACGGTCGCAGATTCCCGCCAGCCCGTCCTCGCCCCAGCGATATGCCTTCGAGCGCGCCAGATCGTGCGGGAAGTAGTCCCACGCCGTGCCGTGCTCGCTGTAGTCCTCCCGCACAGTGCCCCACGCGCGCTCGGAGACATACGGCCCCCACTTGCGCCACGGGTGGATGGGGAGCATCGAAGGCTCGTTCAGACGTTCGTGTTCTTTGGTCGGCATGGAAGTTATGAGATTCGTGTTTCGGAAGTTTTGGTCATAACAATTTCACGCATCAACGCGCCTCGTCCAACTGCGACAACTTCTCGACGCGTTCCTGATGACGGCCGCCCTCGAACTCGGTCTCAAGAAAAGCGCGGATCATGCGCGCGGCGAGTTCGGGTTCGATGAAGCGCGCGCCGATGCAGAGCACGTTGGCGTCGTTGTGCCGGCGGGCGAGGCGCGCCGTCTCCTCGTTCCAGCAGAGCGCGGCGCGCACGCCCGGCACTTTGTTGGCCGCGATTGAAATGCCTATGCCTGAGCCGCAGATGACCACCCCGCGCTCGACTTCGCCCGATGCCACCGCGCGCCCGACCGCCGCGCCGAAGTCCGGGTAATCAACGCTTGAGAGGCTGTCCGTACCCTTGTCTTCAACCTCGACGCCGAGCGCGGCGATCTCGCGCTTCGCCGACTCTTTGCTTTCATAACCGGCATGATCGCTGCCGATGGCGATACGTCTTGGGGTCATGGTAATTAGGGATGAGGGATGAAGAAGAATTGATTCATTGATTCATCAGTTCATTGATTCAATATTTCTCTTTCTCCATTGAATCAATGAATCAATGAATCAATTCTTAAATCTCCCGCTTCATCCCTCATCCTTTCTTGAAAGTTTCGTTGCGGCGGCTTCGTCGAGAAACCACGCGAGCGCGCCCGCGGGCGGTTGAATGAGTTGCGCGGGGAGACGATGCGGGTCGTGCGCGCCGTAGAGAACTTCATGCAGCCGCTCGGCCTTGCCCGCGCCCGTGACGATGAACATGACGTGGCGCGCGTGGTTGATGGCGGGCGCGGTCAGGGTAACGCGGTAGGTGTCGAACTTCTCGACCCAGTTGGCCGTGACCCACGCGGAGCGCGCGTCGAGCGCGTGCGTGCCGGGAAAGAGCGAGGCGGTGTGGCCGTCGTCGCCCATGCCGAGCATGACGAGGTCGAACTCAGGCCACGCCTCGCTCTCGCCGAAGAAGCCGCGCAGTTCATCTTCGTAGAGTCGCGCGTTGGCGACCGCGTCGCCCTCGCCGCGCATGCGGTGAACGTTCTCTTCCGGCAGCGCGACGCGCGAGAGCAGGGCCTCGTTCGCCATGCGATAGTTGCTGTCGGCGTGATCGGGCGGGACGGAGCGTTCGTCGCCGAAAAAGACATGGACGCCCGGCCAGTAGAGTTGCGCGGCGAACTCGCCGCTCGCGAGCAGTTCGTAGACGCGCTTCGGCGTCGAGCCACCGGCGAGGGCGACGCTGAAACGCCCTTTCGAGTTAATGGTCGCGCGCGCAAGCTCTACAAAGCGCAGGGCGGCGGCGCGCGCCACTTCGTTCGCGTCCGCGAAGATTTGAATGTTCGGTGTCGCACGGTCGTCGGCTGGCATAGGTGTCGAAGTTCGCGAGTCGGGTTTCAAGCCTGTTCGACGGCGCAGCGCGCCGCTCCGTAGAGCGCGGTCTTGTCGTCGAGGATGACGCGCACGGGGATGTTGGAGACGAGCGCGGACATGCGCCCCTTGTCCGTGAACGCGCGCATGAACGTGCCGTCCTTCAATTTCTCGATCAGCTTCGGCGCGATGCCGCCGCCCACGTAGAGGCCGCCCGTCGCTTTCATGATCAACGCGAGATTGCCCGCCATCGCGCCGTAGATGTCTACGAAGAGATCGAGCGCTTTGAAGGCGAGATCGGATTTGCCGCCGAGGGCGGCCCGAGAGACGGCGGCCGAGCCGTCGCCCGCTTTGATCTCAGCGGCCAGCCAGTCGGGTTCTTCGCCGTACCTGTGATCGCGCAGGAAACTATAGACGTTGTACAGCCCCGGCCCGGAGAGCACGCGTTCGTAGCTGACGCGCCCGCCGATTTTACCGCGCATGTAATTCAGCAGTTCGTGTTCGATGGCGGTGCGCGGGGCGTAATCAATGTGGCCGCCTTCGGAGGCGAGGGGGCGATAGTGCCTGCCGTCGTAGAACAGCCCGGCCATGCCGAGTCCCGTCCCGGCGGCGATGAGAGCGCGGTGTGCGCCCTGCTCGGCCTTGCCCTCGTTGAGCGTGTGCAGTTGCGACGCGCCGAGCACCTCGATGCCGTAGGCCGTCGCTTCCAGATCGTTGAGCAGGCCGACGCGTTCGATCTTAAGCGTTTCGGCGAGCGCCCGCCCGTTGACCACCCACTTGAGGTTCGGCGTCCTCACCTGCCCGTCCTTGACCGGCCCGGCGATGCCGAAACAGGCATGCGATACTTGCGGCTGATGCTCGGTGATGAATTCCGAGATGATGGATTCGAGCGACTCGTACTTGCCGCTCGGAAAGCTCCGCTGCGCGAGCGGTTGCCCGGGTTCTTCGCGCTCGAAGAGGGCGACGTTCGTTTTCGTCCCCCCGATGTCTCCGGCCAGGATCATATCTTTGAAAACTATTTATTTCAGATTCGACTAGCTTTTCTGCAAGACTTCGATCAATCGCCCGACGGATGCGACCACACGCTCGTACACCTCATCACGCGAGAGGATGCTGAGTTCGCGGCTGAGCCGCTCGCCCTCGGACTTCGCCTCGTAGGAGACAACGCGCCCGACCGTGCGCGCCTCGCCGATCCTGGCCGAGGTCTCCAGCTTTGTCCATCCCTCGTTAACGCCGACGTAAAACTCCGCGTTCGTCGCCCCGGCCTTGAGCGTGAGCGTGGCGATGTGACCATCGCTGCCCTGCCTGTTCTCCGTCGCGCGAAACTCGACGTTCAATTTGCGCCCACCCGCCTGCAACACCCAGCGCGAACTATTTTCTTCCCGCACAAATTCGCCCGTCGGCTCCCACTTCAACGCCGACGCCAGCCAGCCGACGATGAGCAGGGCTTGCGCGGCGATCTCGCCGGAGGCGTAATCGGGCGGATCGTATTCGACGATCACGTCGTCAATGGCGTCGAGGTGCGGGCGATAGTCGGGCACGTCCCAGAAGCTCGCGATCAGATTGCGCCAGGAGGTCAGACGCCCCCAGTTCAGGTCGCTCGCCAGCATGAACTGGCGGCGCGCGCCGATGATCTCGGCCAGCCGCTTCATGTCTTCGTGCGGGTGGTCGAACACGAGCGAATCAATCACCACGCGATCCGACAACTCGACGAGACGGTTAAAGAGCTTGTCTTCCCCGTGCGGAATGTCTTTCCACCACAGGAAGACCGGCACGTCGGGCACGACCAGAGGCTCGATTGCGCTCGCCACCGTGTCAACCGACGCGCCGCCGGCCTCTATCGTCACCTGTTCGCCGCAGACCTGTTTACCCGCGCCCTTGCCCGCAGCCTGACAGCGCGTGGAGACGTAAGCCTCAAGCCTCGTCTCGGCCGCCGCATCGGCAATGAGCACCAGGGCGCGGCTCGGCGCATGTTCCGTCACCACTTCGAGCAACTCGTCAATCTTCGCGCGATCTTCTCCGGGCGCGGCGTAGACGATCAGGTTCAACACGCACACGCGCGTCATGCCCGACTCTTCCCCGCCCCCGGCGTTGCTCTGCCAGTTCGCCGCCAACTCCTTCTCCAGACGCCCCACGTCAATTCCCTGCGGCGCGCCCTTCGTGGCCGAGCTTTGTTGAATGTCTGAACTCATAGAAATCACTCGGTGAACGGTAAATGGTAAATGGATAATGGATAAAACTTGTTCCGTCTATTCACCATTTACCATTCACCATTTACGGGTTTTAAGGTCTGCGCCAGCGGCGTCCCGCCTGCTCCAGTAGGTCGTGCGTGGCTTGCGGCCCCCACGTTCCGGCCTCGTAATTGGGGAAAGGGGCTTCCGTCCTCGTGGCCGCCCATTCTTCGAGCACGGGCATGACGATCTCCCAGCCGCGCTCGGTCATGTCGGTGCGCGCGTAAAGCGTGGGGTCGCCGAGGATGCAGTCGAGCAGGAGCCGCTCGTAGGCTTCGGCGAGTTGGACGCCGAAGGATGCGCCGTAGCGGAAGTCCATGTTCACGTCGCGGATGCGCGTGACCTGACCGGGCACTTTGGCGGCGACGCGCATGGTGATGCCCTCGTCGGGCTGGACGCGGATGATGAGTTGGTTCGGCGTCATCTGCTCCATCATCTCTTCGCCGAAGAGTCTGTGCGGCGCGTCTTTGAACTGGATGGCGATCTCCGTGACGCGCTTCGCCAGACGTTTGCCCGAGCGTATGTAGAAGGGCACGCCCGACCAACGCCAGTTGTCGAAGTACATCGTGAGCATGGCGAAGGTCTCCGTGGCCGAATCGGGAGCGACGCCCTCCTCTTCGCGGTAGCCGGGCACCTGTTTGCCGTTGATCGAACCCGCGCCGTATTGCCCGCGCACGCATTCGGTGCGGATGCGCTCCGGCGTGAACGGTCGCACGGCCGTCATCGCCTTGATCTTCTCGTCGCGCACCGACTCCGAGTTGAGGCTCGCCGGCGGCTCCATCGCGACGAGCGACAAGACCTGGAAGACGTGGTTCTGCAACATGTCGCGCACGACGCCCGCCTTCTCGTAGTAGCCGCCGCGCCCCTCGACGCCGACCGTCTCGGCGTTCGTGATCTGGATGTGGTCTATGTACTGGCGATTCCAGAGCGGCTCGTAGATGCCGTTGGCGAAACGGAAGACGAGCAGATTCTGCACCGTCTCTTTGCCGAGATAATGATCAATGCGATAAATCTGCGACTCGTCGAGGTGCTGGTGGATGTCGTGGTTGAGCGCCTGCGCGCTCGCGAGGTCTGTGCCGAAAGGCTTCTCGATGATGACGCGCACCCAGCCCTTACGGCCTTCTTTCGGCTTTGCCAAGCCCGACTGTCCGAGTTGGCGGACGGCCTCGGCGTAAAGCGACGGCGCGGTGGAGAGATAAAACACGCGGTTGCCCTGCGTGCCCCGCTCCCCGTCAATCTCGTCGAGTTTCTCGCCGAGCCTCGCGTAGTCTTCCGCAGTGCCGATGTCAACTTTCAGATAATGCAACCCTTGCGCGAAGGATTCCCACACCTCTTCGTCAACGCTCTTGGCCTCGGAAAACTGCGCGACGGCCTCCTTCATGTTGGCGCGAAACTCTTCGCTGCTCAACTCGGTGCGCGCCGCGCCGACGATGGCGAACTCGGCGGGCACGAGCCGCTCCTGCACGAGACGATAGAGCGCGGGCACGAGTTTGCGCTT
>DATHAZ010000222.1:0-1943 GCA_035296445.1 Pyrinomonadaceae bacterium
AAACTCCGGCTGGCGGTCGGCGCGCAAGTCTTCGTCGCGGAAGCAGCGCGCGATCTGGTAATACCTGTCCAGCCCCGCGATCATGCAGAGTTGCTTGAACAACTGCGGCGACTGCGGCAGCGCGTAGAACTTCCCCGGAAACGTGCGCGACGGCACGATGTAATCGCGCGCGCCCTCCGGCGTTGACTTGATCATGATCGGCGTCTCGATCTCCGTGAAACCCTGCTCGTCCATGTAGCGGTGAATCTCGGAGATCATGCGATGACGCATGCGCAGGTTCGTCTGCAACTGCGGGCGGCGCAGGTCCAGATAGCGATACTTCAAACGCAGGTCTTCCGCCGCGAGCGCGTCCGGCGTGGCGACTTCGAGTTGGAAGGGTGGCGTGCGCGCGTCGTTCAAGATCAAAATCTCGCGTGCGTGCACCTCGACTTCGCCCGTCGCGAGCTTCGGATTGCGCTGCCCCTCTTCGCGCAACACAACGTCGCCCGTGATCGCGATGACATACTCGCCGCGCGGCTGCTTCGCCTTCGCGTGCGCCGTGCCTTCGGTCTCCGCGTTGAAAACTACCTGCGTGATGCCGTCGCGGTCGCGCAGGTCAAAGAAGGTCAGCGGCCCGAAGTCGCGCCGACGCGCCACCCAACCCATCAACACGACCCGCTCGCCGACGTGTTCGGCGCGCAAAGCCCCGCACGAATGCGTGCGTTCCAGATTTCCTAAATTATCGAGCATGAAATATTCCTAACATCAGTTTTAACTTTTGAGTTTGATTTAACTTTTGAGTCCTAATTTTTCTCTCAACGTCTCCGCCGCCGCGCCGCTCCGCACGGTCGTCTGCTCGCCCGAACGCATGTCCTTCAACGCGACTTCACCGCGCGCACGCTCGTCCGGCCCCGCGACGACGACGAACGGCACGCCGCGCCCCGAAGCATACTTGAACTGCTTGCCGACCTTGTCGCCGCCGTCCGGGTACACATCCACGCGCAAGCCACCCGCGCGCCGTAGCTCACGCGCCAGCGCGAGCGCATCCGTCGCGCTCTCTTCATCCCAGAGCGTCACCAGCACGTCCGCCGACGCGCCCAACAAATCCGCCGGAAACATCTCGCGCTCCGTCATCACCACGATGATGCGCTCAAGGCCGAGCGAGAAACCGCACGCGGGAACCTGCTGCTTCGAGAACATGCCGACGAGGTTGTCGTAGCGCCCGCCGCCGCCGAGGCTCCCCGCCAGATCGGGCACGCCCATCTCCATGATCGCGCCCGTGTAATAAGAGAGGCCGCGCGCGAGGCTCGGATCGAGCTTGATCGACGCGCCCGCGCCCGACGACGCGGCGAACTGCAAAATCTGTCGCAACTCTTCGCAGCCGTGCGCGCCCGCCTCGTTGTCGCCTATGAATTCTACGAGCCGACCGAGCACGGCGGCGTTGAACGCCTCGCGCCCCTGTTCCGCGTTTTCGTCTGCGACGATCTCAGCCGCGCGCTCAAGCGACGCCAGACCCGCGACGAAAGACAACAACCGCTCTCCCGCCTCTTCCGCGATGCCGCGCGACGCAAATTCCTTCGCGACGCCTTCCGCGCCGATCTTGTCCAACTTGTCGAGCGCGACGAGCGCGTCGCCGTGAAACTCTGTCGCGATGCCCGCCTGCTCAAGCACGCCCGCCAGCACTTGACGGTGATTCAGACGGATCGTGAAGTTCGTGAAGCCGAGTCGTGTCAGAACGTCGCTCGCCGCCGCGCAGATTTCCGCCTCGACGATCATGGAGCGTGAGCCGATGGCGTCAACGTCGCATTGATAGAATTCGCGGAAGCGACCGCGCGCCGGACGATCCGCGCGCCAGACGGGTTGAATCTGGTAGCGCTTGAAAAACTTCGGCAGGCGCTCGCCCTGTTCCGCGACGACGCGCGCAAGCGGCACGGTCAGATCGTAGCGCAGCGCAAGGTCGGCTT
>DATHAZ010000223.1:0-4901 GCA_035296445.1 Pyrinomonadaceae bacterium
CTCTAAGTGCATCCATGCTTTACGTCGAGCGGTCGAGTTGTTCGTCTGGTGTTGGAATCAAAGGCAGAGCTATCAGCAACAGTACCCGCGTTATCCAAGCAACATTATCGACTTCGTCTCATGTCTGATTTAGTCACTCCCGAGTTAACTCTTATCTTTTGTCGCGCTGCTCACCTGCTCGTCTAAATCAATGCGCTCGGTTTGGGTCGCGCCCTGCTGATTATAAACACCTCCCGGCGCAAACTGCCCTTGCGCGCCGATGTCGAGCGACCGCGCGTTATCTTCCGTCAAAGTGTCGGGTTTCAAATCGTCGTCTGTAGCGGCGTCGCCGGGGATCGCGTTGGTTTGGTCGTTGTCTGCCATGTCAAATTTGCTCCTTCATGCTTGTGATTTAGAAAGCCTCTTCATTCGCCGTAGCGACGAACTCGAAAGCGATACAACTTAACATCCGCACCGGGCGGGATTCCGGCCTTACGCGCAGCGATCTGCAATTGCTGTTCTGCGCTCTCGACGCCTTCCAGGTCGGGCAGGAGCAGACCGCGCCGGCGGCCTCGTTCATCTTCCACGATGAGGCCGTAGGTTTTGGGATCGAGTTCTTCAAAGCGAGCCGACTCGGGCGGCGAGAGCACGTCAACCGAGTAACGCAGGTCTAGTAGTTCGGAAATCTCGATTGGCAGAAAGCGGGGGTCGCGGGTCGCCGCGCTGATCGCGTTATGGATAAGTTCCTCGGCGAGAGTCGCCCTCGTCGGTTCGACTGTGCCGATGCAGCCGCGCAAATCGCCTCCGCCGGTTTTGATGGAGACGAAACAGGCCGCGCGTTGATCTAACAGTGAATCGCCGGAGACGGGCGGAACTTCGAGCACGCGTCCCTCGCGCACTAAAGTTTCGACGGAGCGGCGGGCGAGTTCGGGTAAACTCTCTTCGTGCCCCGCCGTCCCGTCATCAGCGTTTCCGAAAGATTCGGCGGCGTATGCGTTTACACTTCGTTCGCTCATTTCAGTTTCGCTGTTCGTCAACTGTTCGTGATGCCCGGGCCAGTTGAGCGACCATGTAACCGACGCCGAAAGGCGCTTCGTAATGCAGCACTTCGCAGTCGCGTTTTGACATGTCTTCTGCCCCGATGGCGACGAGCATCGAGCGATAGCCACACTCTCCTGCGAGGCGTCTTAGATTTTGGTCTATCGAGACGATCCGGTCGGGCGCGTTCGCGCTGATGGCGGCGACGATCTGTTCGTCGAAGAGATGCGCCTGCGGATTGTGACCGGCGGGCGCGTCGGGCGTCAGACGGTGACTCAGATCGCCGCTTGCAACAAACGCAACGCTGCGTCCCGACGCTTCGACCGCACTCCTAATGCACTCGCCGAAACGCAGGTGATCTTCGTTCGAGAGAAAACTGTAACCGAGCGCGACGACGCGGCCACGCCAGCCGTTGCGCAAAAGAAAATAGAGGGGCACGGCGGTTCCGTGATCGAGTTCGTAACCATTGAGAGGCACGAGTTGGTAGCCGTGCCCGGCGGCGGATGAAGTGATCGCTTCGAGGAGTTCGGAATCGAGGGGCGCGCTGATGGTCGCTTGCGGGGCGCGAAAGTTGGCGAAGTCTCCGCGCAGTTCCGTCTCGTGGTAAGCGACAAAGGCGCGCGCTTCGAGCGGCGCATGCGGCGAGATGATAATGATCGTTTCCGCGCCGCACGCGATGATGCGCGCGGTCAGTTCGCGCATCGCGTCAATCGAACCGCGCACTTCGGCCGCTGCTGCCCTGCCGACTTCAGGAACCATGATCGGCGGGTGCGGAGCGATGCCGATGAAAACGAGAGAGCCAGCCATATTCACCGCCTTAAGCAAGTGAGTTGCAAAGTCTTCTCGGTTGATTCGGATGGCCGCCGTCGGGGGCTTGGCAAACTTCGCGGGCGAAACTTCAGCGACCGTCGAACCAAACTCTTTGAGGGATGGCGGAATTCTATCACATCACACGCGCGCCCTGACAATTAGACGCGGCAAGCCAGGCGCGTGAACGCGTGATCGCGACGCTCGCGGTGATGTAGTATACGCGCCACAACTAACGCGAAAGACAAAGAGATGATAGCGAATGGGTGAGAGCGAAAAATTTGATGCGCTGATCATCGGCGCGGGGCCGGCCGGGTCGTTCGCGGCAGAGCGGCTGGCGCAGGGCGGCGCGCGCGTCGCGTTGTTCGACGGTCGGCCTGCGGGCGAGCCGAAGGCTTGCGGGGGCGGCGTCACCTCGAAGGCGTTGAAGGCGTGGCCGCACCTGCTCGAAGCGATGGGGCGCACGGTCGCGGAAGTTGAAATGTACTCGCCCGCCGGCACGCGCGTGCGTCTCAAACTCGATGCGCCGTTCGCCATCTATTCGCGCGTCGCGTTCGATTCCTACCTGCGCGACCGCGCCGTACAAGCCGGAGCGCACGTCATCTCGGAACGCGTGTCGGTCGAGCTTGACGGCGATGCGCGAGAGACTTGGACGGCGCGCGCGCGAAGCGGCGGTCGCTGGCAGGGGAGCGTGCTCGTCGCGGCGGACGGCGCAAACAGTCCCATCGCGCGCCGTCTCGCGGGCGCGCTGCCGAACGCGGAGATGGAAGTCGCCTTCGGTTATCGCGCGCCGTTGCCTAAGGGCGACGACGCGCCGACGGTCATCGCGTTCCTTCCCGGTTGGGTCGGCTACGCGTGGGCGTTCCCGCGCCTCGATCACATCTCCTTCGGCATCGCCACCTCGCAGGACGCATTCGATCATCGCTCGCTCGATGCACTGCTCTGGGATTTCATGATCGGCTATTACCGCATACGCGAAGACGCGCACGCGCCGCTCTGGTCTTCGCGGGCGAAAGGTTCGAGCGAGCGTGACTCGCACGGGGCGAAGATTGAAAAAAAACTGCGCGCCTCGGTTGATCGCTACGCGGCGCGTATTCCCGGTCTCGCACCGGAGACCTGGAACACGCGCCGCGTCGGCTCAGACACGTGGGCATTGCTCGGCGACGCCGCCGGTTTCGCAGACCCCGTGACGGGCGAAGGCATCTACTACGCGTTGCGTTCGGCCGAACTTTTCGCGGAGGCTTATCTCGCGGGACGCACGGCGGACTATGAAGAGCTTTGGCGCGCTGACTTCGGGCGCGAACTGCGCCGCGCCTCCGCGATGCGCAGACGTTTCTACGGCGACTTTCTCGGCGCGCCTTTCACCGACCGCATGATTGATTTCGCGCGCCTCCATCCGGGCATCCGGCGCACGCTGCGCGAACTCGTCGCCGGCGATCAAGGCTACGTCAACCTCAAGCGCACTCTGGCACGCAGCGCGTTATGGCCTTTGTAAGAAGAAACGACGAAGGAGGAACGATGAACGCGGAATGAAAAGGGGGAGACAGAAAACAGAATTCAGAAGTCAGAATAAAGCGCTCGCTGCTTTCCTCTTCTGATTCCTGAATTCTGTTTTCTGTCTCCTTATTTATTGCGTTCCTACTTCATCGTTTACTGTGGCTCGGTGTAGGGGGCGAGGCGGCGTTTGAGTTCTTCGGGGACGAGAACGGACTCGAACGCGCCGCGTCGGACGGCGACGAGGACGAAGTGTGCTTCGGCGACGATTGAGGGGTCGCCGTTGCGTCGCACTTCAAAGTTCAGCCGCAGCGATTTCGTGCCGACGCGCCCGACGTAGACGGAGACTTCGAGCAGGTCGTCCAACTGCGCGGCCTGCCGGAAGTCGCATTCGAGGTGCGCGCGCGGCAACCACACGTCGAGTTCGTCGAACATGCGGCCATAGGGCAATCCGACGGCGCGGAAAAGTTCCGTCTCGGCGATCTCGAAAAAACGTATGTACGCGCCGTAAAAGATGATGCGCGCCGCGTCCACGTCGCCCCACCTGACGCGCTCCTCAATGCGAAACTTCCACGCTTCCCTTTGTGTCTGGTTCATCGCTTCATCCAATCAATAATCCGTCGCGAAAGTGATGCGCGGGCGCGGAGAGTTGGTTCATAAATTTTTCAGGCTTCCAGCCGGCTCAGGAAATTTTCCAGCGCGCGATTGAACTCCGCCGCGCGTTCGACGTTTGAGACGTGTCCCGCGCCCGCGATGACTTCCAGATGCGATCCTCGTATCTCTCGATTCATAAGTTCGGCGTCCGCGGGCGGCGTGATGCGGTCGAGGCTGCCGACGATGATGAGCGTCGGGCAATTTATCTCGCGCAGGAATTCCGTGTGATCCCTGCGCACGGCCATGCCGCGCAGAGCCGACGCCGCTCCCAGCGGGACGGTGCGCAGGATCATCTCGCGGACGCGCGCGACGATTTCAGGGCGCTCGCCCTGCGTCGAAGGCGCGAGGAGTTTCGGCAACATGTCGTCGGCGATTATGTGCATGCCTTCTTCGAGGACGCGCGCGGCGGTCTCTTCGCGTGTGAGACGCGCCTCGTCCGTGTCCGCTTGCGGGCGCGTGTCGGCGAGGATGAGCGCGCGCACGCGTTCGGGAAAAAGGCGAGTGAATGCGAGCGCGACGTAGCCGCCCATCGAAAGCCCGCCGAGCACGACGCGCGCGATGCCGAGTTCGTCGAGCAGCGCGGCCACGTCACCGGCCATCTCTTCCATCGTCGCGGGTTCGCGCGTGGCGGTGGTCTCGCCGTGCCCGCGCAGGTCTGGGGTGATGATGCGGTAACGCTCCTTGAGCGTTGCGACCTGTTCGCGCCAGAGCGTGCGGTTGAAGGGGAAGCCGTGCAGCAACACGACCGGCAACCCCGCGCCCGACGCCTCGTAAGCCAACTTGATACCGCGCACGCTTGCAACGCTCATCGTGTCTCCTCTCACACTAAAATGCTCTTCTTAACTTCGCGCCTTTCGCTTTCCCGCTTTGCGCCTTTGCGTGAAATTTTCTCGCAAAGGCTCAAAGCGGGAAAGCGAAAGGCGCGAAGG
>DATHAZ010000224.1:0-5403 GCA_035296445.1 Pyrinomonadaceae bacterium
AGGCACTCGCTTCTTTAATCCGCAATCCGAAATCCGCATTCCGCAATCAGGAGACTCGCGTTGGCTGACCCGAATGACCGTTACCCGGATAACGCGCCGGGCGGATATTACGTAGACACGAACTGTATAGACTGCGACGTGTGCCGCGAGAGCGCGCAGGAAAACTTCAGGCGCAACGACAGGGGCGGCTACTCATTCGTCTACAAGCAGCCGCAGACGGCGGCGGAGCGCGAAGAGTGCGCACGCGTCCGCGAAGAATGTCCCGTCGAAGCCATCGGCGACAACGGTTAAATTTCAAGACCCGACGTGAGATACGAGAAGGCCGCACGCAGGTTTATTTGTGAACCGTCGCGTTGCGGCCTTTCGTTTTGTCCGATGGCTTAGACGACGATCTTGATCCAGCCGTCTTCGATGCGAACTTCGTAGGCTTCGATGCGGTCATCCGGGCGATTGAGGCACACGCCGGTCGTCAGGTCGAAACGCCAGCCGTGCCAGTCGCATTCGACGGACGCGCCGTAGATTTGGCCGTCGGCGAGGGGCGCGCCGCGATGCGGGCAGAAGTTTTCGACGGCGTAGAAGCGGCCTTCGACGTTGTAGAGGGCGAGTTCCGCGCCACTGTCGAGTTCGACGGTTGCGCCGCGCCCCGGCGGCACGTCTTCGACGCGGCCGACCGTGACGACCGCGCCCGTGCGCGCGGGGCGTTTGAAGTTCTGATATTTGGAATCGAAGGTTTGCATTACCGGCACAGAGCGTAACAAAATGGCTGGCCGTTAGGCAAAAGCGCGCAAGGTTTTCAAGGGGCGCGCGTTCTGTCAGGGCGGGCGCGGGAGAGAATTTTTCGCGCGCCGGGCTTGCCCAGACGGTACTCTCTCGCCGTCGCCCGGATGCGTCTCGCGCGCCGCGAATGAAAATGGCTTGAAAGGAAACGGAGAGAACATGAGAAGAAGTAGATTAATGTCGGCGGCGAGCGTCGCCGTGTTGAGTTTGATGTTCGCGTCGCAGGCGGCGGCGCAAGGAGGGGTTACAACGGGAGCGAACGGCCAGAACGCGCGGCCGGGCGAGGTGGCCGTGGCGGCGGGGGCGACGCGCGTCGTAGTCTCCGGCGACTCGCTCGTGCAGGCGCGGCCGGACACCGCAATGATCTCGGTCGCGGTCGTGACGCAGGCGCAGACCGCGCTCGCGGCGCAGCAGCAGAATGCGCGCCGGAGCGAGGCCATGGTGCGCGCTCTGCGAGCGGCGGCCGGGGCGGGCGCGGAGGTCGAGACGAGTGGCTACAGTTTGCAGCCGCAGTATAACTACCGCGAGAACCAGACGCCTGTGATACGCGGCTACGAGGCGCGCAACACCGTGACCGTCACGCTCGGCGACCTCTCGAAGGTCGGCCCCGTGATTGACGCGTCCACGGGCGCGGGCGCGAACAACATAGACAACCTCTCCTTCACGCTGCGCCGCGACGAACCGGCGCGCGATCAGGCTCTCGCCGCCGCGACGCGCGAGGCTCTGCGCAAGGCGCAGGTGATGGCGCAGGCGTTAGGCGGGCGCGTGGGGCGCATCCTTGAGGTGCAGGAGGCGAGCGTCGGGCGTCCCATGCCGATCTACGACATGCGGGCGCAGGCGCGCGGCGGCATGGCGACGATGGAAGCCAAGACGCCCGTCGAGATCGGCACGCTCGACATCCGCGCGCAGGTGCAACTCGTCGCGGAGATCATCAAGGAGCGGTAAACAAGACCAAACCGGAATGGGCGAAAGAGGAGAGCGGAAGGCGCGAATGCTTCCCTCTCCTCTTTTGCCTTTTTACTTTTAACTTCTATAATCGCAAGCGTTCCCCTCGAAGTCGAAAAAAGCGCGCCGTGGCACGCGGCGGCGTTGAGCGTTGGAGCGTTGCGCCGTCCGCGGGCGGGTTGTCGCTATCAGCCGTGCCCGGCTTGCGTCAAAGCGTTGTGGGCGCGGTCGCTAGTTTATCTTTGCGGATATGCCAGGAGGAGATCATGTCTAGATATCGAGATGACCGGGACGATGATTTTTATGGAGACCGTCAGCGGGCGCGGCGCGGCGACTATGAGGAAGACCGCGGCGAGCGCGGCGGCTATGGCGAAGACAGGCGCGGCGACACCGGCGGCCGCGACTACGATGACTATGGACGCAGGAGAACGAGTGGCTACGGCGGCGGAGGCCGCGACGATTACCGCGACGAACGCGAGCGCACGACGGATGCCTACACCACGAGGCGCGGCGGCGACGCGGGGAGCCGCGACTATGACGAACGCCCGCGCCGTGACTACGACGACGACCGCGAGGGGCGTTCGATCTTTGAAGAGGGAAGAGATTTTTTCCGTGGGCGACGCAGTAGTAGTAGCGGCGGCGGCCGTGGGCGCGGCGAGGGGCGGCGCGGCGCGACACGCTCGCACGTCCGTTGCCGCGACATCATGACGCGCGACGTGACGGTCGCCACGCGCGACACGCCGCTCGAAGATGTGGCGCGCCTGATGAAGAACGAGGACACGGGCGTTATCCCCGTCGTTGACCGCGCGGAGACGCCCGTCAGCACCCGCCCTCTCGGCGACACCGGGACGGCTCTGCCGGATTCGGATGCGCCCGTCGGCACGAGTCCCGAAGCGCGCCGCGTGAACGCGACGATACACGGCAATGGGCGGCTCGTCGGTCTCATCACGGATCGCGACATCGTGGTGCGCGCCATCGCCGAGGGGCGCGATCCGCGCACCACGCGCGCCGAAGAGATCATGACCGAAGAGGTTCACACGGCGCACCCGAACGACCGCGTCATCGAAGCCATACGCAAGATGGGCGACAAGCAGGTGCGCCGCATTCCCATCGTTGATCAGGACAGGACGTTGCGCGGTATCATCTCGATGGCCGACGTGGCGCTGGAAACCAACGACGACCGCGAACTGGCCGAAGCCCTCGAAGAGATTTCGAGCGGCTCTTCGTTCTGGAACAGAATTTTTGGCTAACAAGTGATGAGTGATGGGTGATGAGTAATGAGTAAAAACATTCCTCCTTAACTCATCACCCATCACTCATCACTCATCACTTTTTCGTATGGCTAAATCAATCGAGCGTTATTTGCGTTTCATGCCGGTGACGAAGCCGGGGCGTCTGTGCGAGCGCCACTGGTCGCCCCCGGCCGACGTGTATCGAACGCGCGACGGGTGGCTCGTCAAAGTTGATCTGGCGGGCGTTAGCCCCGACGAGTTGGAGATCACGATTGCCGGGCCGATGCTCGTCATCGAGGGCACGCGCCGCGACACCTCCTGCAGCGAAACGATCTCATATCATCAGGTGGAAATTTCCTACAGCCGTTTCGAGAAGACGCTGCGCTTCCCCTGCCCGATTGAGGGCGCGCGCATCGAGAGCGACTATCAGGACGGACTGTTGCTGCTGCGCCTGCGCAGCCCCGAGGAATGCGAATAGGAGACTGTCCGTGGTCAGTCGTCCGTTGTCAGTTGCATGTGCTCATCACACAAGTTCCTCAAGGCGGATTTGAACAACTGACCACGGACGACTGACCACGGACAAATTTATTATGGCTGAAAATATAACTACGGCGGCGGGCACGGAAGCTACGCCGCAGACGACGGCCGAGCCTTTCGAGATCGCGGTGCTGCCGTTGCAGAACACGACGTTGTTCCCCGGCACGGTCGTGCCACTGGCGGCGGGTCGGCCGCGCTCCGTGGCGGCGGTCGAGGCCGCGCTCGCGGGGCCGGAGAAGTTGCTGGCCTGCCTGAGCGTCAGGCCGGGCAAGGGCACGGACGCGGAAGCGACGCCCGAAGAGATTTACGACGTGGGCACGCTCGTCATGGTCAAGCGCATGTTTCGCGGCGAGGACGCCTTGCAGATCATCGTGCAGGGGACGGAGCGCGTGCGCGTCGAGGAGTGGACGCAAACCGACCCGCACCTGCGCGCGCGCGTCACGGTCTTGCCGCCGCTCAGGTCGGAAGACCAGCAGGAGGTCGAGGCGTTGCAGCGCAACGTGCGCGTGCTCATCGAACGCGCGCTCGCCATCCTGCCGCAAGTGCCGCCCGAAGTGCGCGCCGCCGTCCTTGGCGCGCAGGAGCCGACGCAGATCGCTTATTTCCTCGCCTCCGTCCTCAACCTCGGCGTCGAATACGAGCAGGCGATGCTCGAAGCCGAGACGACGGACGAGTTGCTGCGCCTCGCGCACACGCGCCTCGCGCGCGAGGTCGAGATCATGCAGTTGAGTTCCAAGATCGCGACCGAGGCGCAGACCGAGATGGACAAGGCGCAGCGCGATTACGTCCTGCGCCAGCAGATGAAGGCCATTCAGAAGGAACTCGGCGACGAGGACGGCGAGGGCGCGGAGGCCGCGTTGATGCGCGAGCGCCTCGCCGAAGCCGACCTGCCCGAAGAGGTGCGCACCGAGGCCGAACGCGAACTCAAGCGCATGGAACGCCTGCCCGCCGCCGCGCCCGACTATCACGTCATCCGCTCGTATCTGGAATACGTGCTGGAACTGCCGTGGCGCAAAACTACGGAAGACCGGCTCGACCTCGCCGAAGCGCGCCGCGTGCTCGACGCGGATCACTACGGGTTGGAAGACATCAAGGAGCGCATCCTCGAATTTCTCGCCGTCGTCAAACTGCGCCCTGACTCGAAGAGTCCCATACTCTGTTTCGTCGGCCCTCCCGGCGTCGGCAAAACCTCTCTCGGTCGCTCCATCGCGCGTGCTTTGGGGCGCGAGTTCGAACGCCTCTCTCTGGGCGGCATGCGCGACGAGGCGGAGTTGCGCGGCCACCGCCGCACCTACATCGGCGCGATGCCCGGCCGCATCATCCAGTCGCTCAGGCGCGCGAAGGTGAACAACCCCGTCCTGATGCTCGACGAGATTGACAAACTCGGCGCGGACTTTCGCGGCGACCCTGCGAGCGCGCTCCTGGAGATTCTCGACCCGCAGCAGAACAACACCTTCCGCGACCACTATCTCGATCTGCCCTTCGATCTCTCGAAGGTCTTCTTCATCGCGACGGCCAACCAACTCGGCCCCATCCCGCCACCCCTGCGCGACCGCATGGAGATCATCGCGCTCGCCGGCTACAGCGATCAGGAGAAGCTGCACATCGCGCTGCAATACCTCTTGCCGCGACAGGTGGGCGAAAACGGCTTGCGCCCCGAACAGTTCTCGCTCACTGACGAGGCCATCCTGCTCATCGCCACGCGCTACACGCGCGAGGCAGGGGTGCGCCAGCTCGAACGCTCCATCGGCTCGGTCGCGCGCAAGGCCGCACTCCGGATCGCGACGGGCGAGGCAATGACCGTCAGCGTCGGGGCGGATGACATCAAGGAGTTTTTAGGCGCGCCGCGTTTCTACCCGGAAGAGGCGCGCAAGGAACTGCCCGCGGGCGTCTCGACGGGGATGGCGTGGAC
>DATHAZ010000225.1:0-6476 GCA_035296445.1 Pyrinomonadaceae bacterium
CACTTCAACTCTTCGGCGTTCGTGCGCGCGTAGAAACCGTCTTTGACGAGGTCGCGCTCTTTGGTCGAGAGCTTGGCGAGTTGCCCGCCGGCGACGTGTTGATTGGTCATCACGAGGCCGTTCGCAGAGACGAACGAACCGCTCCCGCCGTCCTGCAAGCGCGCGGAGGCGAGGCGCACGTGGTCGAGCCACTCTTTCGTCGGCTCGAAGTTGTAACGCTCCTTCCACTGTTTCAGCGGCGGGTTATCGAAAGTCCACATGCCCTCGTCGGCGCGCACGACCGAGGCGGGCAGCGACAGCAAAAATGACAGGGACAGCAAAAAAGCGACGGCTCTCTTCATTGGCTCAACTCCGTTTATTCAGGACAAGGTTTGCGGGAGAAAAAGGGTTTCGGTAACGCAGCATATTATACCTGACGGGGCGACGCCAAACACGCGCGCGCGACACTTAAGGGGCGCAACAAAGCATGATGCGTTTTCCACTCAGCGACCGTTGAACAATAGTCGCATAATTCCACAAAATAATTCTTCCGACTAATTTTTTGCGCCCCGAAAGAAATGCTGAAATACGCCGGACTTTAAGTGTTTCCTCTTGAAGTCGGAACATCAAGGAGAGAAACACACGATGCCCAAACTCTTATCCAAAATCGCCTTCAACGCCGCGGCGTTATTGCTCATCGGTTTTAGCGCGAACAGCGCCTACGCCGACGGCATCCAGTTGATTAGCCCGAACCCGTGCTTCCCGGCCGGCGTCGGCAGAGGTTGCGGAGAAGAGCGCGCCACGCACGTCTTGTCCATTCAGAATCACACGACGGCCTCCGGCTCTGTGGGCCGCTCGACGAGCGGCGGGGATCGGCGCACGGGCGATGTCCGCGACGGCGACTGGTCGCGCGGCGCCAACACGCAGACCGTGAGCCTCACGGAGATCGGGTTGACGCAGGCCAGCGACCTGCGCATCTACTTCGACATCATCGAGCCGGTCGGCGGCGGCAACAGCGCGGTGACGCTGAACTCGCTGGTCTTGACGGCTTACAACGAGAGCGGCGCGGCGGTCTTCTCGGCCTCGCTCGTCAGGCCGGGCGACTCCTATGAGATGCTCGGAACCGGGCAGGGCCATTCTGACTACGCCTTCGGCCTCGACTCCGAAGCGGCAGCGCGACTGCAAGCTGCCATCATGGCGAACCCCAACCTGCGTCTCGGGCTGGCGGCCAGCGTGACGAACGCGCAGGGCGGGCCGGAGAGTTTCTTCATCGGCTCGGCCGCCGCGGAACCTGTTCCCGAACCGGCCACGATGATTTTGCTCGGGACGGGGCTGGCCGGTGTCGCGGCAAAGATGCGGCGGCGACGGAAAGCTAATGCGGAAGAACTCGACAACTAGTTCATTGTCTCCCCAGTCCGGCTTCGTCAAAGCGGATTAAGAAAAGAGGCGAGCGGTCGCTAATCCCGCTCGCCTCTTTTCTTTTGCGTCGCACCCCAATCTCACGCCGGACGGATGTGAACGCCGCCAGCGTTTCTAACCCCGGCTGCAAGCCTGCGCCGCGAGCAGCGACATGCTCATGAATCCCACGCCTCCGGGTTAAAACATCAGATCGAAGTGGCCTTCGAGGACGCGTTCGAGTTTGCCTGTGCGCCAGCCGCGCACGCTGTCGCGCACGAGCGGCGAGGGTTCTTCCCGGTAGCGGCGCACGATCTGTTGCGAGCCGTTCGCATCGGCGGCGATGACGCGCTCGGCCTGTTTGCGCAAGGCATCCGCCCCGCGCCCGGCCGGTTCGTCCGGTTGCGCGACGACGCGGACGTGGACGCGAGCGCGGTTGAAAGACTTTTCATCCTGCGGCGTTTCGAGTACGTGCAGCCCCGTCTCAACGTGCAGGAGCGAGTAGGCGGCGAAGCCCGAAATGGCCGCGAGCATTTGATAAGGCGCGACGGTCGCACCCGCGTCTTCTTCTTCCGGCACAGCGGAAGTTTCCTGCAACACCTCGAAGCGCATGCGCCGCGCCTCCGCCCAGCGGCGATACATCCCACTGATGCGGTGCGCGAAGTCATTACAGACGGCGTTGTCCGCGCCCGCATCACAACTGGCGCGCACCTGTAGGAAGAGGTCGCGCGGGTGTCCGGCGGCGAGGCCGCGACAGGCCGCGTCGATCAGGTAGAGTTGATGCGCGAGGCGCGCGACGAGGTCTGGGGGGAAATGCCGGCGGTCGCGCGTCCGCGAGCCGTTGAGGCGTTTGAGCAGAGAGCCGGCGGTGTCGAGTCCCGTCTCGATCCGATCCATGTACTCGGCGAGTCCGAGCACACTGAAGCGTTCGGGCGAATTCCAGAAGCCGGGCGCGGAGGTTTCGAGGAGCGCGCCGTTTTTTCGTTCCTGCCACTCGTCGGCCTCAACCGTGTCGGCGAGCGCGTCGAACTTTTGCTGAAGAAACTGCACCTCGGCGAGCGTGCCGCGCGCATCGAGCACGATTGATTCGAGTCGCAGTTCGCGCTCCGTCGCACCCGTCTCTTCGTCGGGCGCGTCGTTGGGGAGCGCCCTAGCGGGCTGCCCCGCGTAAATTTCCGGCGCATCCGGGTCAACGAACTCCACGTCGAGCGACTGGCCGCCGCGCGCGTGGACGAAGAGGAATTGGTCGCCTTCGGGAAACTGGTGGTTGACGATGGTGAGGGCGAGCGGCGACAGCAGGTAACGCTCGATGGCGCGCTTGAGGGGACGCGCGCCGAGGTCTGCCGTGAAGCCCTTCTCCAACAGGAAGTCTATCGCCGATTCGTCCCACTCCACCGCCCACTGGCGCGTGCGCAAGCCGCGCCGCCTGAGCACGTCGTTCAACTCCTTGCGCAGCAGATCGCGCATGACGGCGCGACCGAGCGGGCGGAAGACGACCACGCGATCAATGCGGTTGACGAACTCACGCCGGAACGAGCGCATCACGGCGCGCTCGACCGCGCCCGCCGCGAAATGCGCCTGCTCCTGCGAGAAGCCGATGCCGGCGCCGTGCGGCAGGGTCGCGCCGAGGTTCGAGGTCATGATGACGACGCAGTGGCGAAAGTCGGCCGTGTTGCCGCGCCGGTCTGTGAGTCGCCCGTCGTCGAAGACTTGCAGGAACAAGTCCCACACCTGCGGGTGCGCCTTCTCGAACTCGTCGAGCAGGACGACCGCGAACGGCTGCTTGCGGATCGAGTTGACGAGCGCGGTGCTCTCCGCCGTGTCGCTCTGCTCGCCGAGAATGCGGTCGAGCGCGTCGGGCGTCTGAAACTCGCTCATGTCGAGCCGGATCATGCGTTCGGGCGAGCCGAAGAGAAACTCCGCGAGCGTCTTGGCGATCTCGGTCTTGCCCGTGCCCGTGGGGCCGACGAAGAGGAAGACGCCCTGCGGGCGCGTCGGGTCGGTCAAACCCGCTTTGATCATCGCGACGCGTTCGACGAGACATTCGACCGCTTCGGGCTGGCCGAGCACGCGCGCCTCGAAGAAGCCGCGCAGGTCTCGGAGGTCGAGACCCGCACGATCATCGAGGATGCTCACGGGCAGCCCCGTCAACTGCGAGAGCGTGACCAGCAGATCATCGAGCGTCACTTCACCCGACGCATCTGCCGCCGCGTTTGTCGTCGTGCCGCGCTCGATCAAAAGGCGGCGGTGCGTGGAGTCGAGCAACAAAAGCAGATTGCCGGGCGCGGCCTTGTCGGCGAGATATTGCTTGGCGAGTTGGAAGGCCTCCTGCAACGTCTGCTCGGAGATGCGTGGCGCGAGGGCGGCGGCGGCGCGCGTCGCGTCGCCCGAGCCTTTTTGTGTCTCCGTCGTTTTGCGCCCGGCGGCCGCCCAGCGGCGCGCCACTTCCAAAGTCTCCGCGTCGCCGAGCGCGCCCACGCGGCACGTCTCCAGCGCGGTGCGCAGCTTCGGGCGCATCTGCATCAACTTTTCATACGCCGCCGAAGTGGTTTCCCCGATCAATTTCACCGCGCCGCTCTCGACATGCGGCAGCAACAGATCGAGCAAGCCCGAAGGGTTGTATTGATGACGACCCGCCCAGACGAGTTCTTGGAAGTTCGGCACGACCCACAGCACACGCTTGCCGCCGATTTCGCGCACGAGCGTCTGCACACGCCCTTCGAGTTGGCCGATGTATTGCTGCCCGGCCAACACGTCCGCCGCGGACGCTTCCAGTATGAGCCAACGTTCCCGCTGCAAATGCCGGGCGAGCACACGCACGAGCGTCGTCTTCCCCACGCCCGAGTCGCCCACCAGCAACACCGAACGCGGCGGCTCTTTCCTGATCGCCGTCTCCATCTCCAGCACGCGCTCGCGCACCTCTTCGAGCATCACCACGCCTTCGGGCGCACCGGCATCTCCGGCGTTGTCGGCGGCGTCGAGCGTCCACACGCGGCCGAACGAACGCAAAAATTCGAGGTCAACGTGCGACTCTTTCCAACTGTTAAACTCCTGCGACAACCCCGGCGGCAGCGCGTCCCGCAGATCGTCGAAGACGGTCGTGAGCAGTTCGGCCTGATCGGGCATGAGCGTGTAAAGCCCGTCGCCGAAGGTCGCCGCGCTCTCGCCGCGCGCCACGCGGCTCGTGATGAACTCACGCAGCGATTGCAGCGCGGTGTACTCGCCCCACGCGCCCTTGATGTGCAGCAGCACCCGCGCGAGGATGGGACGGTCGGCGGAAAGCGCGTCGAGGGCGCGCAGGGCGTAATAGCCCGGCCAGTAGTAGAACTCGTTGATGTGCGCGAGGAGCAGTTCGACCGCCTCCAAGGCGTCAATGTGTGCGCCCGACGCGTCGCGCCGTTCGCCCAACGCTTCGAGCGCGATGCAGGCGACGACGATGTTCGACTCGCGCGCAAACTCGATCAGCTCGCGCGTCGAGTAGTAATTTCCCTGCAACAACTTGACGCCCTTGCGAAAACATTCGTGCTGCCGCAAGTCGGCCGGGCGCGAACTCCGCTGGTAATGCGCATCCATCGCATGAGCGAGCGCATAGACGTTCAACTCGTTCACCCCGCCGCATGACTCGCTCGTATCCCCCGGTTCGGCCGAAGTTTGACTCGCTACTTCGGTGCGGAAGGCATCGGAGAGCGCCGCGATCTCCTCCGGCCGCAACTTCTCGGAAGTCTCGCCTGTTTGTATTGTCTCCGGCGTCTCCACCGACGCTTCCGGCGTCCCCGTCTTCACTTGCGGCGTCTCGGCCGTCGCTTCCGGCGCGTCTGCCGTCGGCATTTCCGGCGTCGCTTCCGGCGGAGGCAATTGCCGGTGTTCCTGCTCCTCCTTCAACTCGCGCCGCAGACGCGCGAGCGAGCGCGCGAGATACGCGATGACGCCCAGCGAGAGCAGGCACGACAGGACGAGTCCGGCGATGATCAATTGCGTCATGGGAAAAGCGACACCGTTTTAAGAAAGAAGGATTAGCGCGTCAAGGCATGTTCCGCAGGTCGAGCGGCGATGTTAGCACAGTGAAGGGAGGAGGGCGCAGGGATGACAAAAGCTTTCGAGCTATTGGTGTCTTCGTGTATGATGCTCCCGCTTTCCCATCCTTTACGACAGGTTTAGCCGACCCCGCCGGCCTGAACTCCATAGGACAACTCAGATGCTAAAAAGACTCTTCATGACACTGGCGATCTGCGTCTCGTGCGCGCTCCTGTTAATCGCTTGCGGCGGAACTACCAACTCGAACAACGCGCCCGCCACCAACAACGCCAACTCTAACGCCGGTAAGGCTGCGACGAACACCGCCGCGCCGGCCTCCACCGCCCCGGCTTCAACCGCCGGCGCGGGCGATAAGATCGGCGTCCCCGAATGCGACGATTACATAGCGAAGTATGAAGCCTGCGTCTCCGGCAAAGTTCCGGCGGCGGCGCGGGCGCAGTATGAATCGTCGCTGGCGCAGATGCGCAATTCGTGGCGCGACCTCGCCGCCAACCCGCAGACCAGAGCGGGTCTGGCGCAAGCCTGCAAGACCGCGACCGAGACCGCGCGGCAATCAATGAAACCCATGGGCTGCGAGTTTTAAACTTCGCGGCCGGTAACGGTCTACGGCCGTCGCCGTAGATGTTTGACGCCTCTTGAAAGCGCGCGGGCACAAAGCGACTGCTTATGCCCGCGCGCTTTTTTCATGCTTGCGCAGACAGTCTCGACGTTTACGTCCGCGGTCAGGCGTCTCGCGTGGTTAAACTGCGCCGGAAGCCTCCTGTCATCTCAGTTTTTCCCCGCCCATCGGTTATAATCTTCCTTTCTGAAACATCTCATTTTATTCGCGCTGATTTCCGAGGAGTTGTAAGCATGACCGCTGAGAAGATCGCCAGGCGACCCGACCGCATCAAGTTCGACGGGCGCATCCTGTTTTTGACCGATGACACTTCGCTCATCCGCCGCCAACTCGAAGCGGGCGAGGATTTGCCGTTCGATCCCGAACGCCCCCTGATGAACAACATCTCGACCGACGAGATCACGCCCGGCTGGGTCTGTTTCTACTACGACGAGACGCTCGGCCAGTA
>DATHAZ010000226.1:0-33501 GCA_035296445.1 Pyrinomonadaceae bacterium
CGTCTGCGCGGGATGTTCGCCTTCGCCATCTGGGATCAGAGGAAACGCGAGTTGTTCATCGCGCGCGACCGGCTCGGCGTCAAACCGCTCTATTACGTACACACAGACGACGGCTCGCTCTACTTCGCCTCCGAAATCAAGGCGCTGCTAGCGGCGGGCGCGGTCGCGCCGCAGATCAACTACCGCGCGCTGCCGGACTATCTGGCGAATCACGGAACGTCGGCCGACGAGACGTTGTTCGCAGGGGTGAAGCGGCTGCCGCCGGGTCACACGTTGCTGTGGCAGGACGGCCGCGTGCGGATCGAAGAATACTGGGACGTTCGTTTCAACGGCGGCGACTCGCAAACGGACGATAGAAGCGATGCGGACTACATCGCCGAGTGGTCGGAGTTGTTCAGGAAATCGGTGCGCCTGCGGCTGATGGCCGACGTGCCGCTCGGGATGTTTTTGTCGGGCGGCATTGATTCGTCGGCCATTGCCGCGATGATGAGCGGGATGGTGGACGAGCCGGTCAAGACCTTCTCCGTCGCCTTCGCCGAGCGCGAGGCCAACGAACTCGAATACGCGCGGCTGGTGGCGCGCGCCTTCAAGACCGATCATCACGAGATCGTCGTCAGCCCCGAAGACTTCTTCCGCGCGCTGCCGCGCCTCGTCTGGCACGAAGACGAGCCGCTCGCGCATCCTTCGAGCGTCGCGCTCTACTTCGTCTCGAAGCTGGCGGCCGAACACGTCAAGGTGGTGCTGACGGGCGAGGGCAGCGACGAGTTGATGGCCGGTTACGGACGTTACCGCAAGACCGTCTACAACCTCTCGCTCGGCGCGAAGTACCGGAGTTTGACGACCGCCGGTATGCGCCGCCTAGTCGCCGGTGGCGTCGGCAGTTTGCCGGGCGCGTCGCGCGTGCGCCAAAAATTGTCGCGCACCTTCCTGTGCGTCGAGCCGGACATCGAGAGCATCTATTTCGACAACTTCGCCGTCTTCGGCCGCGCCATGCAGCACGATTTGTTGACGCGCGAGACGCGCGAGCGCGCGGGCGCGGTTGATCCTTACGCGGGCGTGCGCTCGCATCTCGAACGGACGGACGCCGAGACGCTCCTCAACCAACTGCTCTACGCCGACACGAAAACTTACCTGCACGAACTCCTGATGAAGCAGGATCAGATGAGCATGGCCGCGTCCATCGAGAGCCGCGTGCCCTTTCTCGACCACAAGCTCGTGGAGTTTACGGCGCGTCTGCCGGAGCGCATGAAGCTGCGCGGTTTGACGACGAAATACATCCTGCGCCGGAGCATGAAGGACGTGTTGCCGGAACAGATTTTATCGCGGAGCAAGATGGGTTTCCCCGTGCCCGTCGGCGCGTGGTTTCGCGGGCAGTACAAATCGGTGATAGACGAGTATGTGCTCGGCGAGCGAGCGCGAGCGCGCGGGTTGTTTGACAGTTCATACGTGCGCTCGCTCGTCGAACGTCACCAGCACGGCGGGGAGAATCATTCGGAGAGGCTCTGGGCGCTCGTTAACGTCGAGATGTGGCTCCGGCAGTTTATGGACGGCGAGGCGACGGAGGCCGAGCCGCGCGAGACGGAGACCGCGCTCGCGCTCGGGTAGCTTAGAGCAGCTTGCGAACCAACGCCGACGCGTCACCTCTTAACTTTGCGCCTTTGCGCCTTCGCGTGAGATATGTTTTTGCGACAGAAGAAAATTCACGCGAAGGCGCAAAGGCGCAAAGAAGAAAATCGGAAGGCTGTGGGGAGATTGAGCCGGCACGGATTGGTTTGAGATTATGCGTATTCTGTGGGTCAAAGCGGGAAAAATTTTGCCGGTGGACACGGGCGGCAAGATTCGCTCGTACAATCTGCTGCGGCAACTGGCGGCGCGGCAGGAGACGGTTTTTCTCTCCTACTACGGCGGCGCGCGCGATGAAAATTACGAACGCGAGATCGGCGAGCACCTGCCCGGCGCGGTCACGCTGCACACGCCTTCGCTGGCTTCGAGCGCGCCGGATTACCTGCGCCGCCTGCCCTCGCGCGCGCCCTACGCCGTGACGAAGTTTACCGCGCCCGAGGTGCAACGCCTGCTCGCGGGCTGGCTCGGCGAGCGACGCTTCGACGTGGCCGTCTGCGATTTCCTCTCCGCTTCGCTCAACTTCCCGCGCGAACTCGCAACGCCCTCCGTGCTGTTCCAGCACAACGTCGAATCCGCGCTCTGGAGGCGACAGGCGCGTTATGAACCGAATCTCGTCAAGCGGCTCGTCTTCAAGCTGGAAGCCGCGAAGATGGACGCTTACGAGCGCGCGACGGTCGGGCGTTTTCAACATGTCATCGCCGTCTCGGAACACGACCGCGAGTTGATGTCGGAGATGACCGACCCGGCGCGGCTGACGGTCGTGCCGACGGGCGTGGACTTGAAGCAATACCAGGCGGGCGCGGCGTCCGGGGGCGGCGACGGGGCGGCGGTCGCGCCGCAACAACCGCTCGTGCTCTTTCTCGGTTCGATGGACTGGGAAGCGAACATTGACGGCGTCGAGTATTTTTGCCGCGAGATATGGCCGGCGGTGCGCGCGAAAGTGCCCGGCGCGCGTTTCCGCATCGTCGGTCGCAACCCGCACGCGCGCGTGTCGAAGCTGGCTTCCGATTCGGTTGAAGTGACGGGAACCGTGCCGTCGGTGGTCGAGCACCTGCGCGAGGCGGCGGTCTTCGTCGTGCCGTTGAGGGTCGGCGGCGGGACGCGGCTCAAAATTTTCGAGGCGATGGCGGCGGGCAAGGCCGTCGTCTCCACCACCATCGGCGCGGAGGGCTTGGACGTGCGGCACGGCGAAAACATACTGCTCGCAGACGACGCCGGGAGTTTCGCGCGCGACCTCGTTCGCCTGCTCGGCGACGACGCGGAGCGCGCGCGGCTGGAGCGGGCGGCATCCGCGCTCGCCGCGCGCTATGATTGGACGGTCATCGCGCGAACGTTTGAAGACGTGCTCGTGCGCGTGGCCGCAGCAGAGCGCGGGTCAACGCCGCTGCGGCGAGAGTCGCCGGCCATAAGTTCGGTGAACGCTTGAAGGATGCGCGTTAGAGTTCGGCGCAGGCGAGCTAGGGATGCGCGTTCGAGCCGGTAACATGATGGACGGAGCGCGGGTCTGAGTATGGCGAATTGAGACATGAGAATTTTAGTCCTCGACGGCAATGAGAATCAGGCGGTGGCGTGCGTGCGCTCGCTGGCGCGCGCGGGGCATGCCGTATCCGTCGGGGCGCACACGTCCTGGTCAAAGGCGGGTTGGTCGCGCGGCTGCCGGAGCACGTTCGTCTATCCCGCGCCGCAGGAGGACGCGGACGCTTTCGTGCGGCGCGTCCTTACCGAGACGGGACGCGAGCAGGGCACGCTCGTCATGCCGATGACGGAGCGCACGACGCTCCCGCTCTCGGCGCGGCGCGCGGAAATTTTCGGCGCGGGCGGACGCCTCGTGTTGCCGTCGCACGAGACCGTGCTGCGCGCTTTCGACAAGCAGGAGACGACGCGGCTGGCCGCCTCGCTCGGCGTCTGCGTGCCGCAGACCGTCACGCTTTGCGACGAGGCGGAGGCAGCGGAGTTCGCGCGCGGGGCACGTTACCCGGTCGTGCTCAAGCCGCGCACGTCGGAAGAGGTGTCGAGCGCGGGGCGTGTGCGCGCGACGGGCGCGCCCGTTTATGCGCGCGACGCGTCGGAGTTCATCGCCGCGTTTCGCGAGTTGCGCAATCGTTGCTCGGCCGCGCTCGTGCAGGAGTTCGTAGAGGGCGCGGGCGTCGGCTACTTCGCACTGATGCGCGAGGGCGAGTTGCGCGCCGAGTTCGCGCACCGCCGCATACGCGACGTGCGGCCGACGGGTTCGGGCAGCGCGGTGCGCGAAAGCGCGCGCCCCCTGCCTGGCGTGCGCGAGGCGGCGTTGGCCGTCCTGTCCGCGCTCAAGTGGCACGGCGTCGCGATGGTGGAGTTTCGTTTGCGCGCCGACGGCACGCCCGTGTTTCTCGAAGTCAACGGGCGCTTCTGGAACTCTCTGCCGCTCGCGGTCTATGCGGGCGTTGACTTCCCGGCGTTGCTCGCCGAACTGGCGGAACACGGCGACACGCGCGCGCCCGGAGATTATCGCGCGGGCGTGCGTTGCCGCTGGATGCTCGGCGATTTCAGACACCTGCTCGAAGTGATGCGCGGCGCGCCCGCCGGTTACACGGGCGCGTTTCCGGCGCGCGGGCGCGCACTGCTCGATTTTCTGCAGCCCGTCGCGGGCACTTACCACGACAACTTCACGCTCGGCGACCCGCTGCCCGAACTCGGCGACTGGCTCGACTTCGCGCTGCGCAAGTTGCCCGCCGGGTTGCGGCAGCGGACGGAGGAAAGAAAGGCTCTCGATGCTCAAGGGAATTATTCATTGCCATAGCACCTACTCGGACGGCGAATACACGCTCGCCGAACTGCGCGAGCGGTTCATCGCGTCGGGGCTGGATTTCGTCTGCATGACGGAACACGCCGAAGCGTTCGACGAAGCGAAACTCAAGGCTTACGCCGCCGAGTGCGAGTCTCTGTCCGACGAGCGTTTTCTTTTTGTCGCGGGGCTTGAGTACGAGTGCCGCGAGCGGATGCACGTGCTCGGCTACGGCGTGACCTCGCTCGTCACGACGACCGACCCGCAGGAGGTTATTCGCCACATCGAGCGGGAGGGCGGCGTCTCCGTCATCGCGCACCCGATGACTTCGATGTTTCCCTGGATCGAGACGTTCGACGTGCTGCCGTTCGGCATCGAGGCGTGGAACTCGAAATACGACGGCCGCGTCGCGCCGCGACCGGCGACCTTCGCCCTGCTCCGCCGGCTGCAAGAGCGCAGACCCGAGATGCGCGCCTTCTACGGCACGGACTTGCATTGGAAGAAGCAGTATCGCGGGATGATCAACGTCGTGCGCAGAGAGGCGGCGACGCGCGAGGCTATGCTGGATGCCATGCGCGCGGGCGATTACGCGGGCTTGAAAGACGGCTTCGAGTTGCCTTCGAGCGGGAGGCTGGCCGAAGAGGTGCTCGCCCGGTTCGGGCGTGAGAACGAGCGTTATCATCGCCGCCGGAGTTTGTTGAAGCGCGCGAAGAAGTTGACGGGACGGCTGGGCTTGAAAATCCCCGCGCCCATCAAGGCGCAACTGCGAAGGGTCTTTTAATGAGCGGCATCGCCTACCTGATGTATCACGAACTGGGCGTCGAAGGGCGTCCGCTCGTTGACGACGACCCCGGCTACAGCCGCTACGTCGTTGACGCCGCGGAGTTCAGCGCGCAACTGGCGCACCTGCGCGCCGGGAATTTTCGCGGGCTGAATGTCACCGAAGCGCTCGGGCAGGAGAAGGGCGCGGACGATTCGCCGCGCGTCGTGCTGACGTTCGACGACGGCTGCGAAACAGACCTCACGGTGGCCGCGCCGCTCCTCGGAGAGGCCGGCTATGACGCCACCTTTTATGTAACGGCCGGGCACGTCAACCGTCGCGGGTATCTGTCGGCGGCGCAGTTGCGCGAGTTGAGCGACATGAAGTTCGACATCGGTTGCCATTCGATGACGCACCGCCTGTTGCTGCCCGGCGTGACCGACGCGCAGTTGCACACGGAGGTGGTGGAGGCGAAAGACAGGTTGGAGCAGTTGACGGGGCGGCGCGTGCTTAATTTCTCGTGTCCGGGCGGGCGTTGGTCGAAGCGCGTGGCGGAGACGGCGCGCGCGGCGGGCTACGAATCGGTGGCGACGAGCAACATCGGCCTGAACACGGCGGCGACGGATCGCCTGTGCCTGTCGCGCGTGGCCGTGATGCGGCACACGACGCAGGCGGAACTGGCGCGCATCTGTCGCGGCGAAGGTCTCTGGAAACTGCGCGCGCGCGACGCGGCGCTCCGCACGGCGAAGAAGGCTCTGGGCGATGCGGGCTACCGGAAGTTTCGCTCGCGCGTGCTCGGTCGAAACTCCACGGCGGAGGGCGAACCTTGATCGCGCCGGTAGACATTTTTCTTTTCTCCGCGCCCCTCGTTCGAGTTGCTCCGCGCGCCGTCGGCGAAGCCCTGATTCACTCCCGCTCGACAAGAGAGCCACACGGCGATTGAGCAGAGAGTTTAAGCGTCTATGGAAAAGAGTGAAAAGCCATCCGCGTCGTTGTTCGGCCTGACCACACTCAGGCTGTGCGCGCCCGCGCTCGTCGCCTACGTCTTCGCCACCCTGCTGACCGACGCGCGCTTCATGGCGGACACCTCCGATTACGTTGACTCCATCGTGGCGCGCGAGCGAGGCGTCTATTACAACTTTTGGGAGTTCGGCCACCTCATCTGGCGACCGCTCGGCTGGCTGCTCTGGCAGGCGGCCGAACCCGTCGCCAGACTCTTCGACGCAGGCGCGGACACGCGCGCGGGCGTGACGTGGCTGCTCGTGGCGTTGAACTGGGTGGCCGGCCTGCTCTGCGTGCTGCTGTTCAACGCGCTGGCCGCGCGCCTGCTGCCGCGCCGCCTCTGGATTGCGAGCGTGGCGACGGTCGCGCTCATCTTCTCGCACGGCTTTCTCAACAACGCGCAGATTGGAAGCTCATACATCCCCGGCCTCGCCTTCGTCCTCGCCGGTCTCTACTTCATGACGGGCAGCGACGCGCAAGAGGGACGACGCCCGTGGCGCACGAGCCTGCTGGCCGGGGCGTCTCTGGCCGGCGCGGTCTGCATGTGGTTTCTCTACGTGTGGTCAATTCCGGGCGTGCTGCTTGCGCCCGTGTTGCTGTTCGGCATGGATCGCCGTCGCGCGCGGCTCGTGGTGTTGACGGCGTTAGTCGGCGGCGTCTCTACAGCGCTCGTGTACGCGCTCGCGCTCGCGTCGCTCGGCATCCACACCCCTGCGGAACTGAAAGAGTGGATCGCGCCGAGCGCGCATGGCAATTACACGAAGGGCGTGACGCGCATGATCTTCGGCGTCGCGCGCTCTTTCATCGAGATGGGCAACGACGGCATGCTGTTTAAGCGTTACCTGCTGCGCGACCCGTTCAACTCCGTCTCGCTGTTTGAACTCGCGCGTCGAAGCCTCTGGAAATTCTTCTTCTTCTACGTGTTCCTGTTCGCCCTGCTGGCCGCCACGCTCACGGCGGGCGCGCGCGGCCGGCGGTATCTCGCGCTGCTCGCCGCGGGCGGCGTGCCCGTCGTCGTCTTCGCGATCTTCTTCGACGGCGGCGCGGTCGAACGCTACCTGCCGCTCTACCCGTTCCTCTTCCTCGCGCTCGCTTTCACGCTTGAGAGCGAGCGGGTGTGGTCTGTGTTTAAGTGGACGGCGATAGCCTTCGTCGTCGTGATGACGTTAGGGAACGCGAGCGCGCTCTCGAAGTTTGTGCTGGGGCGACAGCAGGCGGCGGCCGTCGCGCGCGTCGGCGAACTGCAAGCGCGTCTGCGGCCTCACAGCCGCGTCTTCACCGTGACGTGGCTCGACGAGTTGGTCAACTTCAACCGCAGTTTCCCGTTTCACCCGTTGAACCGCGACGAGGATTTGAAAGTCTATTCGCTGGTCACGCCCGGCACGTCGCAGGTCTTGCAGTGGCGCGAGGATTTGGCCTCGCTCTCGTTCGAGACGTGGGGGCGGGGCGGCGACATCTGGATTTCACGCCGCGCGCTCAGCGACCGACCGCAGCGAGACTGGAACTGGGTGGAGGGCGACGACCCGAACGTACACTGGCGCGACTTCCCGGCCTTCTTCTCACAGGTCGAATTGGGGGAAACCGTCGGCGGCGAGGACGGCTTCATGCTGCTCGCGCCGACGCCCGATAACCAGCGACTCCTGCGCGCCGTTCTGAATGAGAAAGCACACGGCGCGCGTTAAGCTGCATCAGAATCCTTAAAATTAATGGCCGATTAGGCGTTTCTTGGAGAGTTGCCCGAGCGCGCCCGGATGCGACGACCGGAACGCGCAGAAGGCAGAGCGAATATCTTTCGAGCAGGGATACATCTGATGCAGTCTTCACTTTCCATCGTCATACCGGCCTACAACGAGGCGGCTCGGCTCGGCCTCACACTGCCGTCGGTCTTCAGTTACTTGAAGGAGAATTGCGCCGACGCCGAAGTAATCGTCGTTGATGACGGCTCGACCGATGAGACGTGCGCGGTGGCGGAACGCGCCTTCGCCGGAGCCGGGCAGGTTGGGGCAACGCTCATCCGTAATCGCCCTAATCGCGGCAAGGGGCATGCGGTGCGCGCCGGGTTGCTGGCCGCCCGCACGCCCGTCGCGCTCTTTTGCGATGCCGACCTCTCGACGCCGATGTCCGAGACGCCGAAACTTATGTCGGCCATCGAAGAGGACGGCTGCGACATCGCTTTCGGCTCGCGCGCGCTCGACCGCGGCCTGATCGGCGTCCACCAGCCCTGGCGGCGCGAGCAGGGCGGCAGAGTCTTCAACGCCATCGTGCGACTGGCGACCGGGCTTCCGTTCTCCGATACGCAATGCGGCTTCAAAGCCTTTCGCATGAGCGCGTGCCGCCCCGTCATCGAAGCCGCCACGATTGATCGTTTTGGTTTCGATGTCGAACTCCTCTACGTGGCGCATCTGGCGAAACTGAAACTGCGCGAGGTGGCGGTGCGCTGGGATCACAACGAAGGCAGCAAGGTGGACGTGGCGCGCGACAGCCTGCGGATGCTCGACGAGGTGCGCCTCATCCGGCGACAAGCGCGGCGCGGCCTCTACGAGCGAGCCGTGGTCGGGCTGCCGGGTGCGACGGCCGCGACCAATATGGCAACGCCGTAATGAGGCGCGTCAGATAGGAAGTTAAGTGTCGTGCCGCCATGAGAGAAGTACGAGGCTCCATGTCAAAGGAATTCAAGGGCCGAAAGATTCATGCTGCGGCCGGCGGTTTTATTCTGGCGGTGTATCTGGCCTTAGCCCTCGGCAGTTCGTTGACAAAAGCGCCGTGGCACGACGAGGGTCATTTTGCCAACGCCGCATGGAATCTGGCGACGAGCGGGTTTATGGGAACGACCGTGCTCGAAGCGTCCGTGCCGTGGCTGAAAGGCATCGGGCGGCACACCTACTGGGTGATGCCGCTCTACCTGGTTAACCTGGCGGCGTGGTTCAAGCTGTTCGGGTTCAGCCTGTTCCTGATGCGCGCGCTCTCGGTCGCGTGGGGACTCGTCGCGCTCGGTGCGTGGTACTCGATCATGAAGTCTCTGACGGGCGACCGCGCGCTGGCGCTTTTGACCCTCTCGCTTCTCGCGTTCGACTACATCTTCCTGATGAACGCTTCGACGGGGCGCATGGACATGATGTGCGCCGCGCTCGGGTGGGCTGCCTGCGCGGTCTTCCTGCGCCTGCGCGAAAGCCGTTTCCCTCTGGCGGTGCTGCTCAGTCAGGCGCTCGTCGTGGCGGGCGGGCTGACGCACCCGAACGGCATTCTGCCTTTCGCGGGTTTGCTGTTCCTCACGTTCTACTTCGACCGGCGGCGCATCAACCTGCACGTCATCGCGCTTGCCGCCATGCCGTATCTCGTGGGCGGGGGTCTGTGGGGATGGTACGTCCTGCAAGACCGCGAGGCTTTTGTCGCGCAGTTCGGCGGCAACGTGGGCGGCTTCTCAGGCATGTCCGGCAACGTCAACCGCTGGGTCGGGCTGACCGCGCCGTGGACGGGCTTCAAGTTGGAGATCACGGAGCGTTACCTGAACGCTTTCGGCCTCGCCCCGCACTCACAGGGCGTCGCGCGTCTCAAGATACTGGTCTTGCTCGTCTATCTCGCGGGGTTGACCGGCGCGTTGTCGGTAAGGCGTCTCCGGCAGCACACGGCGACGCGCACAGTGCTATTATTATTTGCCATCTATTTCGTCCTGATGGCGCTTGTCGAAGGGCACAAGTCGGACATCTACCTGGTGCATAGCGTGCCGCTGCTGGTCGCCCTGCTGGCATTGTGGTTCACGTGGTGTTGGCGCGAAAGATATTTGCCGCGCCCGCTGCTGGCGGGCATCCTGGCCGGATTCGTGATCTTGCAGGCGGGGGGCGTCGCTTACCTGATCCGGCAGAATCATTACGAGAGCAAATACATGCCGGTCGTCAATTTTTTGAGGAGCAGGGGGGGCGAAGGGCGACACTTAACGGGCAGCGCCGAACTGGGCTTTGAACTCGGCTTCGACCGGCTGACCGATGATGCCTGGCTCGGTTATTACAGCGGCGCGCGCCCGGACGTGATCGTCTTCAACCGGCGTTACGAAGAGATTGATGAGATATTTCGCCGGGCTCAACCGGAAGTGCATCGGCACATCGAGCACCGTCTGGAGCGGGAGTGTCAAAAGGTGTTCGAGTTTGCGCCTTACTGGAAAGTTTACGAGCGCCGGTGAAGGGAAAGCGGCGCGAGCGGTATTAACAGCAACAGGGGATGTGAAAAATGAGATTGAGCGTGTTCGGTTTGGGTTACGTCGGGTGCGTCTCGGCGGCGTGCTTCGCCAGGGAAGGGCATGAGGTGGTCGGCGTTGACGTGAACTCGACGAAGGTCGAGATCATCAACGGCGGCAAAAGCCCGATAGTCGAAGCGGGCATCAGCGAGTTGATCGGCGAGATGGTCGGGGCGGGACGCCTGCGCGCGACGACCGACTCGGCGGAAGCCGTGCGCGACTCCGAGGTCTCGCTGATCTGCGTCGGCACGCCGAGCCACGCGAACGGCTCGCTCGATCTGACCTACATCAAGCGCGTCTGCCAGGAGATCGGCGGCGCGCTGGAAGGAAAGACCGAGCGGCACACGGTCGTGATGCGCAGCACGATGCTGCCGGGAACGATTGAGGGCACGGTCACGCCGACGCTCGAAGTCTATTCGGGCAAGAAGGCGGGGCGCGATTTCGGCGTCTGCATCAACCCGGAATTTTTGCGCGAGGGCACGTCGCTCAAAGACTTTTACGCGCCGCCCTTCACCTTGATCGGCGCGGACGAAGAGGACACGGCCGCGCGCGTGCGGCGGTTGTACTCCGGCGTTGACGCGCCGCTTCTGGTGACGAAGGTGAAAGAGGCGGAGATGGTTAAGTATGCCTGCAACTGTTTCCACGCGCTCAAGGTGTCGTTCGCCAACGAGATCGGGAACATCTGCAAGGGTCTCGGCATTGACAGCCACGACGTGATGAACGTCTTTTGCCAGGACACGAAACTCAACCTGTCGCCTTACTATCTCAAGCCGGGCTTCGCCTTCGGCGGCTCGTGCCTGCCGAAAGATTTGCGCGCCATCAACTATAAAGCCAAGGAACTGGACGTGGAGACTCCGGTGCTCGGGTCGGTCTTGCAGAGCAATCGCCGTCAGATCGAGCGCGCCGTGGAGATGATCCTGGCGACGGGCAGCCGGCGCATCGGCGTGCTCGGCTTCAGCTTCAAGGCCGGGACGGACGACTTGCGCGAGTCGCCCATGGTCGCGCTGATCGAGACGCTCATCGGCAAGGGGATGGGATTGTCTATCTACGACCGCGACGTGTCGCTCGCGCGCCTCTTCGGCGCGAACAAGGAGTACATCGAACGAGAGATTCCGCACATCTCGCAGTTGATGCGCGAGAGCGTCGAGGAAGTGTTGGACAACTCGGAAGTGATCGTCGTCGGGAACAAAGCGGCGGAGTTTCGCGAGATCGAAAAGCGTCTGCGCGCGGGACAGACGTTGATCGATCTCGTCCGCATCTCGGAAGGGCGCACGACGGACGAGACGTATCAGGGCATTTGCTGGTGACGAACCGGAAGGCGGGGCGATGGTTGATTTCGCCCGCGCCCGGCGGCGGCTTTTGACAGTTCGTGCAGGAGAAGGCGACTCATACACGCGGCGCGTTAAAACGGTGGCGGCGCATCCGCGCCGGCCTGCTGCTCGCGCTCGTCGCGTGGCCGCTCGTGGCGTGGGGGGCGGCGCGCGCTCTGATAGTTCGCGCGGAGATCGCGCGTGCGGACGCCATCGTCGTGCTCAGCGGTTCATCCGCTTACGTCGAACGGACGCGGCGCGCGGCCGGGTTGTTTCACGCGGGCGTTGCGCCGAAAGTGATTTTGACGAACGACAACGCCCGGAGCGGCTGGTCCAGCGCGGAGCAGCGCAACCCTCTGTTCGTCGAGCGTGCGGCCGAAGAGTTGCGGCGCGCGGGTGTCCCGGACGGGCGCATCGAAGTGTTGCCGCAAACGGTCGGGGGTACTTACGAGGAGGCCGCGCTGCTGCGCGGGTATGCCGGGGCGCGCGGAGTGCGCTCGCTGCTTTTCGTCACCTCCGGCTATCATTCGCGCCGCGCTCTGTGGACGGTGCGGCGCGTTTTCCGTGAGAGCAGCGTCGAAGTCGGGGTGGACGCCTTAAGCCCCGGCGACCAGACGCCGACGCCGTTCACCTGGTGGTTGTCTCCGCGCGGCTGGCGGGCGGTCGGGTTGGAGTATCCGAAGTTGATCTATTATCGCGTGCGTTACTGATGACGAGTGGGGGGCGAAGCGAATGAGCATGATGCGCGAACGACGGAGGCATGGACGGCGGCAAGCGGGGCGCGCCCGCGCTTTCGCGCTGCTCGCCGTCTTCATGCTCGCCTGCGCCGGAAGCGCGGGAACATTGCAGAGGCCACAACCTCGCCCCGCGACGGCGTCCGTCAAAACGAACCGGGCGCAGAAGTTTCCCCCGTCGCCCGCTCCGGCTCTGCCGCGCGCGGGGGGCAAAATCACCGACCCCATCTTCGGCGCGGAGATCATGCGTGTGACAGAGGAGTCGGACGGGAAGCACGGCGGCACAGCTTATTCCTACTGGCCGACTTTCAACCGCGACAACACGCGTTTGCTCGCGCAGGCCGAAAACGATTCGGCGCGCGCCGTCTTCTTCGCCTTCGACCCGCAAACCTTCACGCTCGGAGCGAAACAGCCGCCCGCCAAACTGCCCGACGGCTCTTATCCGAAATTTGAAGACGCCATATGGAGCGGCACAGACCCGGACGTTCTCTATTGTACGGGCAACCTCTCGCCGCGCCTCTACGAGTACAACGTGACGACGCGCCGCTATAAGTTGATCGCCGATCTGGGCAAGCGTCTCGCGCGCGGCGACTATCTACACCAGATGTCGAAGAGTCTGGACGACGACACCTTTGCCTTCACGCGCAAGAACGCCGCCTATCGAGTCTCCGGCTACCTGGTCTATCGCCGCTCGACCGATTCAATTTTGTTTCAAGCCGCCGCCTCGACGCTCGACGAAGTACAGATTGATAAATCGGGACGCTTCCTCGTCGTCAAGACGGGCGAGCAGGGCGCGGGCAAAGTGGAAGTCAAAGTCAAAGACTTGCAGACGGGCACGCTCACGGACTTGCAGGACGGCGCGCCCGACTATGCGCCGGGGCATTCGGATAACGGGACGGGGACGGTGGTGGGCGCGGACAACTGGCGGGCGCAACTGACCGCTCGCCCGCTCGCCGCTCCGCGCGCCGTCAAGACCCTGCTCGACCTCAGTCATGAAAAGGAGTATGGCGGTTATCACGTCTCGATGCTGGCGGATGATGAAAACTGGGCGTTGCTGAATTTCCTCACGACGGCCAACGGCGTCTTCCGGCAGGAACTCGTGCAGGTGGCGACGGACGGCAGCGGGCGCGTGCGTCGCCTGTTGCATCACCATTCGGTCTTCAAAGACTACTACGACAGCCCGCGCTCCAACATCAGCCGCGACGGACGCTTCGTGGCCTTTACTTCCAACTGGGGAGTAGGCGGCGGAAGACGCGACCTCTTCGTCGCTCGCATCGAGCCGCCACGCCGGACTCGATAACTTGTCAACAGGCGTGGCGAAAAGCGCACGCCGACCGCCGCCACGGGGCGCGCAAAAAAAGGGCGCGGAGAGTTGAATCTTCTCCGTGCCCTTTTTTGCGTCTGAAGTTGGCCGACGCTTTTCTCTGCCCGCGCTCGCAAGCGACGATAGATGTCGAGAGGCAGCTTTAGGCGTTCTCTGCGTTCCCGTCGAGCCTGGCTGATTTGCGCCGCTTGCGAATGCCCGCCGCCACTCCGGCCAGCCCCGTGCCGAGCAGCATGAGCGTGGCGGGTTCGGGCACGGCGGCCGGTTGGAAGTCGTACCGGACATCTGTCGGCACGTACCTTAAGCCCTCTCCTGTAAACAGAAGTTGAAAGCTGATCGTCGCGATCCCCTGACCGCTGAGCGACAGGCTGAAAATCGGTGCGACATTAGGATTGCCGTCCCTGATCAGCAGCGTTCCGCTCATCGTAAAAGGCGTGGTGATTGTAATCGTTTGCAGTCCCGGCGGCGGAAGCACGATGGGCGCGCGTTCGAAACTCAGTAGGGTGCCCCCATAGAACGCGCTGTAAGTGGTGCCGTTAACGGTCGCGATGCCGCTGCTGATCGAATCGGCGCGAAGCAAACCGTCATACCTGAAACGATGCCTGTCCACATTCCCCGAAACGCTCAAATTCTGCCCGGCAAAAGAGAAGTTTCCGGCCGCCGCCCCGATGGGGTCTATGGAACGGGCGAAACCGCTGGTGATGACTATCGTGTCCGCACGCGCTTCGGACGCGTGGAAAAGAAAAGCGCAGAGCAGGAGGGCGGGAAGCGTGCGGGCGAGAATTCTCATGACGGAGGGTTCTTCCTTATGTGGATGCGGGACGGTTTGTAGGGGTCGTACAGCGTCTGAGCCGGTTCGACCATGTTCAGCTTGGCCTAAAATTGCACGGCACGTCAAGAGTAAAGTGCTAATCGTCAATATCTTCAACGAAAGCATCGCAATGTCATAGACGAAAGCGCCACCTTTCTTCGCTTCGTATCCGGTCTTCGTAAAATGCCCGACACCGGGCAATCGAAACACAACAATCAAAAGCATTGACAACCATCTCTACATTTTGTTTTACTCTATTTGTCTGTCGCGCACGCCGACCGAGGCAGGGCGACACAGTTCTTTTATTCAGATTGCACACGATAATGGCAAACTTACCGCGAGGTGAGGACGCAAAGCCGTGAGTCTCAGATCGTTTCGGGTGGCAAAGGTCAACCGGGACGGATGAATTGAGATTGTCTGGTTGCCGAAGGCGATCGAAGAAAGCCGAACCTTCAATCAATCGAGCGGGGCGCGCCCTTTCGCGACCCCTCTGGCCGAAGCCGTTCCTCACCTTTTATTACCGTCGGACACACTTGCCTGTCCGAAGTCTTCTGCCTTGAAAGTCCGGTCGGAATCACAATCGCGTGCGCCCTTATTTCCCGCGGAGTGTTTCCACTTCTTCTATCTTCCAGCCCTTTGTCTTAACCCGACCTCTCTTAAAAACACAGACTTTGCCGCTTAACTCGCGTCGGATACGGTTCACAGCGAAAGACCGTCCTTCGTTCGAGATTTAGCGCGCCATTCGCTCCAACCGCCAGCGATCAATATTCCTGCGCCCGCTTCCCGGCGGGGCGTAAATGTCACCGACCAAAGGCACCCCCGTAGTGATGCGGGTTCGCAAAGCCGTGAGTCTCGGCCACCCGGTTCGAGATCGTCAGGCTACCGAAGTGAGGTTCTATAAATGCAGACCCCCCGAAGGTTGAGAGAGTCCTTCCGTTTCTTTCACATCTCCGTCTGTGCCGCTCTCGTGCTCGTCACCCTGACGCTCGCCACGGGCACGTTCGTCGCCCACGCACAGATCACCGGTTCGATCAGAACAGACTTCAAGGTCTATCCCGAACCCGCTCCGCCCGCACTGCCGCGCGCGGGAGGCAAGTTCTTAGATTCAACCTTCGGCGCGGAGATCATGCGCGTGACGGACGAGTCGGACGGCCCGGAGGGCAAGACGGCCTACTCCTACTGGCCGACCTTCAACTGCAACAACACGCGCATCCTCGCGCAGACTTATCCCGTCGCCACGATCTACTCGTTCAACCCCAACACGTTTCAACTCGGCGCGAAACAGCTTATCGCCCCCACCGCCGACGGCGCAAAACTGTCCACCGAGGACGCTATCTGGAGCGCCACGGAGCCCAACATCCTCTACGGCCACACCGGCTCTAAAATCTGGGCTTACAATGTCGTTGATAACACTTCCGTGATTGTCGGGAACTTGCAGGGGAAAATCCCCGCAGGCAATTACGTCAACCAGATGAGCATGTCGCGCGACAACAACATTTTCGCCTTCACGCGCCGCAACGCTTCCTATCAGGTTTCGGGTTATCTCGTCTATCGCCGCTCGACCGGCAGCATTATCTATGAGGTCAACGTGAGCACGCTGGACGAAGTGCAGATAGACAAGACCGGCCGCTACCTCGTCATCAAGACGGGCGAGCAGGGCGCGGGCAAAGTCGAAGTCAAGATCAAGGACTTGCAGACGGGCGCGCTCACGGACTTGCAGGACGGCGCGCCCGACTACGCTCCCGGCCACTCGGACAACGGCACGGGCACGGTGGTCGGCGCGGACAACTGGCGCGCGCACATGACCACCCGCTCGCTCGCCTCACCGCACGACGTGCGGACGGCGCTGGACTTGACGGCCGAGGGGGACTACGGCTCCTATCACGTCTCGATGCTGGCGGACGACGAGCGCTGGGCGCTGGTGAGTTTCGACGGGCGAACGGCCAACGGCGTGATGCAGAACGAACTTGTGCAGGTGGCGACGGACGGCAGCGGGCGCGTGCGCCGCCTGCTCCATCACCACTCGGTGTACCGCGACTACTACGACAGCTCGCGCGCCAACATCAGCCGCGACGGACGCTTCGTGGCCTTTACTTCCAACTGGGGCACGAATCGCCGCGACCTCTTCGTCGCACGCATCCCGGCGGCTTCCGAGGAATCGGCGACCCCGACGCCGACCGCCACTCCCGTCACCACGCCGACGCCTCCCCCGCCCGTCTCCCTGCCCGTGCAGAACGTCGTCTGGACGAACCTGGTCAACAGCACGGCGGTCGGCAATTCGTTGCAGAAGACGACGGGCTGCGACGGCTGCGCGGACGCGGGGGGAACCTCGGTGCAGACGATTACGGCGGACGGCTATCTTGAATTCACCGCCATCGGCACGACGACGCTGCGTTTGGCCGGCCTCCACCACGCCGCCGCCACGTCCAATTTCAGCTCGCTCAATTTCGCGATCCAACTGAATAATTCCGGCAACGCCGAAGTGCGCGAGAACGGCGCATACCGCGGCGAGACCGCATATCAGGGCGGCGACGTGTTCCGCATCGCCGTGCAGGGCGGCGCGGTCAAATATTTCAAAAACGGCGCGGCCTTCCACACCAGCACGGCCGCGCCGGCCTACCCGCTGCTCGCGTCGGGCACACTCGTCAATCTCAATGCGACCATCGGCAACGCCGTCATCGCGGTCAATTCCACGCCGACCGCGACACCGACGCCGACCGCCACCCCTACGCCGACGCCGACCCCGACACCCGCGCCGTTCGTCTCGCCCTCGCTGATCTCGGCTGCGCTGGCAAACGCCGCCGCGCTCGCGAGCAATGCGAACAGCACCGAAGCGCAGATCGCGTCGCTCGTGACGCAGATCGGTCAGGCGCACGCAGCGTTCCTCTCCGAAGCGAGCCGTCTGTCGGCCGCTGATCAGATCGACAGGGCGTTGCGGATGGCTCTCTATTTCTCGCGCGCGGCGGGCGCGCTGGGCGCGGCCGGAGGGCCGGGGGTGGCCGTGCAGAACCGTCTCCAGATCGCGGCCTCGCGTCTCTCGCAGGCGCTCTCGCTCACGCCTTCCGCGAGCAACTCCCTTCCGGCCGCCGAATACGCGCACTTGCCGGCGGCAAACGTCCCACCCGTCATCGGCGCGGCCAGCACTTTCTCCAGCGCGAGCCTCGCGCCCGTTCTCTCGCCGCAGAGTCTCGGCACTATCAACGGCAACACGGCGCAGAGTCCGCTGTCGCCGTCGAGCGTGACGGCGGACGCGAGCGGCACGAAGCCGCTGCCGTTTGAACTCGCCGGCGCGAGCGTCTCGATCAACGGGCGCGCGGCGCGGCTCCTCCACGTCTCGCCGTCGCGCGTCTCTTTCCTCGTGCCGCAGGGCATGCCGGCGGGCGAGGTGGAAGTGATCGTGACTTCGCAGGACGGCTACGTCTCGCGCGGCACGGCCAACATCAACGCCGTCGCGCCCGCGCTCTTCACCGCCGACGCGAGCGGCGCGGGACAGACGCTCGCGATGAACCACAGCGCACCCGGTTCAACCTCCTTCGACGTGCTCTCGCCGCTTGCTTTAGGCGCGGACAAGCGAACGCGCGTGATGCTGTTTGCGACCGGCGTCAGCGCGGCGGCGGCCAATCTCTCCGCCGACAACGACGTGCGGACGGAGAGCGGAACCATCGCCAATGTCGCCGAATCGGTGACGGCCGAGGCGCGCACGGCCGACGGGCGGGTCTACTATCTGACCGTCGAGTTCGCGGGCGCACAGGGTCGCATGCCCGGTCTCGATCAGGTGAACGTCGTGCTCCCGCTCGAACTGCGGGGCGCGGGGCTGGTTGACCTCACCATCCTCGTCGGCGGTCAGCGCAGCAACACGGCCGCAATCAATATCAGATGAGGGCAAAGGCGAAGGGGCAGAGAGGAAGGGAAGGAACGAACACGGCGGCTCTTGCTTTTTACCCTTCCCCTTTACCCTCATTGTTACTTTACCGCTTTTCCTGTTGCCCCTTCCGCTGCCCTTTTGTTACTCTCTTAAACGGCGCGAGTGGTTGTTCCCGTTCTCGTGTTCCGCCCTGCCTGCGCAAACGCGAAAATTTTCCTGAAGTTTAATAACCGATGACAGCTTTAACAGTCCCGCAACTCTGGAAACCGCTGGCGGTCGCCGCTGCCGTGCTCTACGTCTACGCGACGGTGCTGGTGAAACTCGGCGGGCAGTGGTGGACGGACGAAAACTACTCGCACGGGCTGTTGATTCCGTTCATCATCGGCTACATCCTGTGGAGCGAGCGCGAGAGGCTGGGGGGCGCGACCAAGCGTCCGTCGTGGGTGTTGGGCGGCGCGCTCGTCTGCGGCGCGCTCCTGATGCTGTGGGCGGGCACGGCCGGCGCGGAACTCTTCATGCAGCGCACGTCGCTCGTCGTGATGCTGGCCGGAATCACGATCTATTTCTGGGGCTGGCATATCCTGCGCCTCGCGCTCGTCCCGCTGCTCCTGCTCGCGCTGGCTATCCCGATCCCGGCGATCATCTTCAACCAGATCGCTTTCCCGTTGCAGTTGTTCGCGTCGCGCTGTGCCGTGTGGGCGATGCGCGCCTTTGATATTCCGGTGCTCAGGCAGGGGAACATCATCGAGTTGATGCCGCTGAATTCGAGCGTGACGAAGAAACTCGAAGTGGTCGAAGCCTGTAGCGGCATCCGCTCGTTGATGACGCTGATGACGCTCGCCGTCGTCTTCGCCTACTTCACGCACCCGCGCGGGCCGGGGCAGCAAGGCGGCGGACTGCGCGCGAGTTTGAAGCGTTACGGGACATGGCGTTCGGCCATCCTCGTGCTCTCGGCCGTGCCCATCGCGATCATCACGAACGCGGGGCGCGTGAGCGGCACGGGCATCTTAGCGCGCTATTACGGGACGGAAGTGGCCGACGGCTTCTTCCACGAGTTCTCCGGTTGGGTCGTCTACATCGCCGCGTTCCTGCTCCTCTTCGCGCTCGGCTGGGTGCTCGACAAATTCGGGGCGCGCCGCAAGCCCCCGCCGCCGCGCAAAACCGGGCGGAGGCAGGAAGAGGCGACGGCAACCGAGACTGCGCGCACGACGAACGAGACGGGCGACGCTCCGCTCGTCGGGGCAGCGGCCGCGACGGCGGCAACTCCGACGGCAACCATGTCTCTCGGCGAGCGCGGCGCGGGCGGGTCTTGATAGAAACCGGCGGCCGTCAGCTAATACAAAGCTGCCTGCTGAAAGCTGATAGTTAATAGCCAATCAATTTATGAAATCGAAGAAGTGGCATTTCTGGGCATTGCTGGCCTTCCTGTTCGTGGGCGGGTCGGTGGTCAATTTATGGGAACACATCGGCGAGGCGAGCGTGGTGCGTCGCGAGTTGAAAGAGTTCCCGGCGACGTTCGGCGAGTGGCGGCAGCGCGGCGCGGACGTGCGTTTCGACGCGCAGACGGAGAGCGTCCTGCGCGCCGACGATTACCTGGCGCGCGATTACACGTTGCCCGACGGGCGTTCGGCCAACTTCTACGTCGGCTACTACGCGTCGCAGCGCAACGGCGCGACCTATCACAGCCCGCTCAACTGCCTGCCCGGCGCGGGCTGGACGATGAACGAACCGGCCGCCGTCCGGATCACGCCGGCCGACGGCGGCGCGGCCTTCCAGGCCAATCGCTACATCATTCAGAACGGCGACGCGCGCCAGTTGCTCATCTACTGGTATCAGGGGCGCGGGCGCGTCGTGGCGAGCGAATACTGGGGGAAGATTTACACAGTCCTGGATAGCGTCAAGCGCAGGCGCAGCGACGGCGCGATGGTGCGCGTGATCGTGCCGATTCAAAAGTCCGAGGCGGACGCGCTCGCGCTCGCCTCCGATCTGGCGGCGCGGGTCTCGCCCGCGCTCCCGACGTTCGTCCCCAACTGAGCGTGGGAAAATTGAACGCGAAGCGGGAGGGAAGTGGTAACATGAATTGGCGGCGGCTCGCACGTTGAAATTGAAGCCGTCGTTTCAGGAAGAGAAATTCGATTGCCAGTTTTATGACGGTGAAGTTTAACGTCGTTCGGGGTGTGCCTCACCCGCAAGCGACCTAAACGACACTTGTTTAGACGGCTTAACTAAATACAGACGCGGCTGCCGCTCAAAGACCGTTGCCCCGGTCAGAGCGAGAGAGCCGCGAAGGAGTCCGAAAGACCGAGATGAATCACAAAGAGTGCCCGCGCTCCGGCAGTGGCCGGAGTTTGTCGTCTGTTTTGCTCGCCTTCCTCGTCGCAGCCTTCGCGTTTGCGTCCCTGGCCTGTTCCAATCCCGAAAAAGCCAAAGTCGAACACGTCGAGCGCGGCGAAGCCTACCTGACCGAGAAGAAGTTTCAGGAGGCGTCGCTCGAATTCCGCAACGCCGTCCAGATTGACGACAAACTGGCGCAGGCGCACTGGGGGCTGGCGCGCGCCTACGAGGGCATGGAGCAATACCTGCAAGCCTTCGAGGAACTGCACCGCACCATCGCGCTCGACGACAACAATCTCGACGCGCGCGTCCGCCTCGGCAACTACTACATCCTCGCCTACCAGCGCGAGCGGAAGGACGAGCTTCGCGCCGAGGCCGAGCGGCTTTACAAGGATGTCCTGGGGAAAGACCCGAACCACATCGAAGGCCACATCCTCATGGGCACGGTGCTTTACGCCTTCGGCAAGCGCGAAGATGCTTACGCCGCACTCACGCGCGCCGTCGAACTCAACCCGCAGCGCATCGAGTCTTTGATGAGCCTCGCGCTCTATCACCGGCAGGTGGGCGAGCCGTCGAAGGCCGAAGAAGTTTACAAGCGCGCCCTCTCCACCAACGACCGCTCCTCGCTCGCGCATCTCGAATACGCCAAGTTCTTCGTCTCGCAAAACCGTCCCGACATGGCCGAGGCCGAGTTCCGTCGCGCCGTCGAAGTTGACCCGCAGAGCCGCGACGCGCGGCGCACGCTCGCCAGCTTCTACCTCGTCAACAAACAGTTCGACCGCGCCGAAGAGTCTTTTAAAGCCCTCGCCGAACTCGACGGCGGCCGCCCCGAAGGCCGCGCCGTGCTCGCCGATTTCTACGCCTCCGTCGGTCGCTACGACGAGGCCGCCAACCTCTACCGGCAGATCGTCTCCGACTCGCCCGACTACGCGCGCGGTCGTCATCGCCTCGCCGAGTTGATGTTGCAGCGCGGCGATCAGGCGGGCGCGATGGGGCAGGTCGAAGAGGCGCTCAAGAAGAACCCCAACGACCGCGAAGGCTTGATCCTGCGCGCGCGCCTGCGTCTCAATCAGGACAAACCGAAAGAGGCCATCGAAGACCTCGAACAGGTCTTGAAGATCGAGCGGCGCGATCAGGCCGGACTCTACTTCATGGCCGAGGCCACTTTCCGCGCCGGGCAGATGGAGCAGGCGCGCATCTACGCGGGCGACCTCGAAAAGTTCCACCCCGACTATCTGCCCGGCAAATTGATGCAGGTGCAGATCAACCTCGCGGGCGGCGACGCTCAGGGGGCGCAACGGCTTGCAAGCGACCTGCTCGCGCGGCTGGACAAGTCCGCGCCCGACGCACGCAACTCGCCGCAGCTACTGAACGAACTGCGTTCCAAAGCCCTGACCGCGCGCGCCACCACCTACTTGCAGTCGCAGCCTCAGAACACCGCCGCCGCCCGCGCCGACTTCGCGGCGGCGCGCGATCTGCAACCGAACGCGCCCTCGTCGCACGTCAACCTCGCGGCCGTCGCGCTCGCCGAGCGCAAGACGGACGAGGCGATGCAGCACTACGAGCGCGCTCTCTCGATTGACCCGGCCAGCTTCGACGCGCTCAACGGCCTCATCAACCTTTATGCATCGCAGGATCGTTTCGATCAGGCGCACGCGCGCGTGGATCAGGCCATCGCCGCGCGCCCGAACACGGCCAGCCTCTATTTCCTCAAGTCGGTCATCTACGGCAAGCAGCGCGACGCGCAGCAGGCCGAAGCCGCCCTGCGCCGCACGCTCGAACTCGACCCCGGCTTCGTTCCCGCCCTGAACGCTCTCGGCGCGCTCTACGTCAATACGAACCGACCCGAAGAGGCCATCGCCGAGTTTCGCCGCATGAGCGATAAACGCCCCGACGACCCGACGCCCTACATGCTCATCGGCATGGTCGAAGACGGCCGCAAGAATTACGACGCCTCGACCGAAGCCTACAAGCGCGCGCTGACCATCAACGCCGAGAACGCTTTCGCCGCCAACAACCTCGCGTGGAACTACGCCGAATACGGCAAGGGCAATCTGGACGAAGCCGTCCGGCTCGCGCAGGGGGTGGTGCAGAAGTTCCCGGAAGAGCCGGGCTACGCCGACACGCTCGGCTGGGTCTATTACAAGAAGGGCTTGAACGCCGCCGCCGTCGAGCAACTGCAAAAGGCCGTGCGGCAGACCACGGCGCGCGGCGCGGACAGCGCGACCTACCGCTATCACCTCGGCCTCGCGCTCGCGGCCGTGGGGCGCAAGCCCGAGGCGCGCCAGCAATTGCAGCAAGCCCTGAACCCGTCGAAAGGCAACAAGCTGTCGCCGGAGAACGAGCAGGAAGCGCGCAAGGCGCTCGCTTCCTTGTGAACCGGGACATTATTGTTACGCGAAAAGAGGTTTGAACTATGAGTGTTGAATTTCGCCAGAGGAAACCGGCCGAGTACGCTTCGATTTTGTGGAAGCGCAAGTGGCTCATCATCCTGCCGGCCATCGTCGTGTCGTTCGCCGTCGCCATCGTCGTGTGGCGTTTGCCGAACGTCTACCAGTCGAGCACGTTGTTGACGGTGCGCCCCTCGAACATCATGCAGGGCATCGTGCCGCAACTGTCCGACGACGATCTCACGATCCGCATCAACACCATCAGCCAGGGAATTTTCAGCCGTTCGACGCTCGAACCGCTGATCACGACTTACAACCTCTACGCCGCCGAACGCAGGCGCGGCGAGCCGATGGAGGCGCTCGTCGAGCGCATGGCGAAGAAGGACACGAAGATCGAGGTCAACAAGAGCCGCAACGACATCACCAACGGCTTCACCCTGACCTTCAAAGGGCCTGACCCGTACATCACGCAAAGGGTCGCGTCCGATCTCGGCAGCAAGTACGTCAACGCGCAACTGAAGCAGCAGACGGAAGGGGCGGGCGAGACGGCGAAGTTTTTGCAGGATCAACTCGATCAGGCGCAGGCCGAACTCAAAGTCGTTGACGACCGCCGCCTCCAAATGCTGCAAGCCAACTTGCCGAACCTCCCGACGCAGGCGACCTCGCTCGTGACGCGCCTCAGCGGCCTCTACGAACAGCAGAAAGCCTACATCTCCGACATCGGCCGTCTGCGCGACCAGAAGACGATGCTCTCCACCCAACTCGGCGACATCGAAAAGCAGTTTCAAGCCGACAAGGACGACGTGCTCGACAGCGTGACCGACCCGAAGACGACGACGGCGTGGGCCGAACTCGCCAAGCGCGAATCGCAACTCGACGCCGAGTTGCAGAACCTGCTGACTGTCTTTAAGCCGAAAGCCCCTGACGTGGTCGCCAAGCAGCAGGAACTCGATGCCGTCAAGCGCAGCAAGCAGGAGTTGACCGACGACTTTAAGAACCGCGTCGCGGAGAAGACGAAGCGGGTGGCGAGCCGCACCGACCCGCGCGCCTCGACCATCAAGGCCAACTTGCAGGGCATTGACGGCGAGATCGGGCGGCAGGAAAAGCTGCTCGCGCAGACCTCGGCGCAGATCAACGAGGTGCAGGGACAACTGGGCCGCGTGCCGCAGGCCGAGGTCGCCCTCGGTTCGCTCGACCGCGACTACCAGACGAAGAAGGCCGCCTACGACGAGTTGCTGCTGAAGAAACAGAAATCGGACTTGAACGTGGCCGCCACCAACTCGGCGCAGGGCGAGACGATTCAGGTGATTGACCCGGCGAGTTTGCCCGCGCGCCCCGTCGCGCCGAATCGCCCGCTGCTTATCGCGCTCGGCCTCGCGCTCGGCCTCGGGGTCGGCCTCGCGTTCGCCGCCGCCTTTGAAGTGCCGCGCCTGCTGACGATTCAAACCGTCGAAGACGCGCGCCACTACACGGGTTTGCCCGTCCTCATCTCCGTGCCCGAACTCCTGACGCCGAAGGAAGAGCGGCGGCTGCGCGTGCGCCGCCTGGCGACGGCCTTCGCCGGCTTCGCCATCACCGTCTTGAGCATCCCCGCGCTCGCCCTCGCGCTGAGATTCTCACGCGTCTTAGACATGTTCGTGTCTTGAGAGTGATGAGTAATGAGTGATGAGTGATGAGTAAAAACCAAAGCCGCTTCTGTTTGCTCATCACTCATTACTCATCACTCATCACTTCTGCCGGAGGTTAAGAGTTGTACAAAGAGTTCTACGGTCTCAAAGAGTTGCCGTTCGCGCTGACGCCCGACCCGCGCTTCATCTACTTCACGCCTTCGCACACGGAGGCGATGGCGAACCTGCATTACGGCATCGAGAGCGGCAAGGGCTTGATCGTCGTGACGGGCGAGGTGGGCACGGGCAAGACGACCATCCTGCGCTGGATGATGCAGCGACTCGACCGCACCGTGCTTGTCGGCTACATCTTCAACCCGCGCCTCACCGTCCCGGAATTCTATCAACACGTCGCGCGCCTCTTCGACGTGCAGGAGTGGGAGAACAAGTCGGAATTGCTCTTCTCGCTCGGCAAGAATCTGGAGGCGCGTCACGCGCGGGGCTTGCGCACCGTGCTTATCATTGACGAGGCGCACGGCCTTTCGACCTCCGTGCTCGAAGAGATCAGGCTGCTCTCGAATTTCGAGTCCGACGCCGCCAAGCAGTTGCAGATTGTCCTCACCGGCCAGCCCGAACTGCGCGACGTGTTGAACAACCCCGACCTCCGGCAGTTGAAACAGCGCGTCGCTTTGCGCTGCGAGATCAAGCCGCTGCCGAACATCGAGGAGACGGAGCGTTACATCAAAGCGCGCCTGCTCGTGGCGGGCGCGGCGCGCACGGACATCTTCTCGCCGGGCGCGATTGACTACATCTTCCGCTGCGCCGCGGGCATACCCCGCCAGATCAATAATCTCTGCGACAACGCGATGCTCACGGGCTATGCCTCGGAATTGCACACCATCTCGCGCGCCGTCATCGAAGAGGTCGCGGACACGTTCGACATGTTGCCGGATGCGAGGAACAGCCGGCTTTCAAGCGAGGAACAGGAGTCGCCCGCGCGCATCTTCAACGCGCGCGGGCGCGCGGAGTTGTGGTCTGCGGGCAGCGTGCAGGCGACGGCGGTTGACGAGGCCGTCGAGGGGTCGTCAACGGAACATTCTTCGGCGCATGCGCGCGAAGAGGAGTTGGAAGAAACACTCGCGACGCCTTCGCCCGATGTGAACGACATCGGCGCGGCCTTCCGGCGTTGGGACGTGATGGGAGACAGGTGATGGGCAGAGTTTACGAAGCATTGAAGCGCGCGGCCGAGAACGGCGGCGCGAACGCGAAGACCACGGACGACGGCAGCGCGCGCCGCGCCGCCGCGACGGGGGCGGCCGTCGCCGACGACGAAGAGGTGACGCTCGTCGCCGAAGCGCCGGCGGCCGCGACGAACGGCGAGCGCAACGGCAACTCGAACGGCGGCGGGCACACCGCGCCGGAAGTCGTCTTGCGTCGCACGTCCGCACTCTTCAACGCGCCTGATGGTCAGGCGCACGTTTCAGCATCCGCTGAGCACATCGTTGCAGCCACGCCCGGGTCGGCACTCCCCGGCGGGCAGGCTTCGCGTGTTGCTGGGGCAACGGCGGATGCTGTCGGCTCGACGCGCGCGTTGGAGTTTCCCACAGTGGAAATTTCCCACGCGCGCGTCGAGCCACATCTCATCGCCATCACCGACCCGCGCTCGCCGCACGCCGAGCAGTATCGCGCCCTGCGCACGCGCATCCTGCACGCGGGCGAGCGTCGGCACGTACAGGCCATCGTCGTCTCCAGCGCGGGCGTGATGGAAGGCAAGACCGTGACGGCGCTGAACCTCGCGTGGCTGCTCGCGCAGACCGACGGCGTGCGCGCGCTCCTGATTGACGGCGACCTGCGTAACCCCTGCGCCGCCGATTATCTCGGCATTGACGCGCCCGCCGGTCTCTCCGAAGTGCTCGCGGGCGAGACGACGCTCGCCGAGACCATCATCAAACTCGAACCCGCCGGGCTGCACCTGCTGCCGGGCGGCACGGTGCGCGACAACGTGGCCGAAATACTCTCCGGCCCGAAATTCAGTTCGCTCCTCGCCGAACTGCGCCGCATGTTCGATTACATCATCATAGACGCGCCGCCGCTCGGCATTTTCACGGACGCCACCGTCCTCATCGGCCGCGCCGACGGCGCGTTGATGGTCGTGCGCTCGGGCAAGACGCGCTACGCCGCGCTCGACCGCGTGCTCGAACCGCTCCCGCGCGAACGCCTGCTCGGCATCGTCCTCAACGGCGCGGACGACCACAAAGACGACAGCAGCACCTACTACCAGCGTCGCTACTATCGCCGCAACGAAAAGGAAACGATGAACGCGGAAGGATGAACGATGAAGTAAAAAGCGACCGGCTTTCCGTTCATCGTTCCGCGTTCCTACTTCATCATTTGAGTTAAGGAGTTCATTTGAGTCTCACGCGCCGCTTCAACGCCCGCACGCCGCTGCTGATACTCGCCGAAGCGTTATTGCTCTTCGGCGGGTTGGTGGCGGCTGTGCATATCCGGCTCGGCGCAGACGAGGCTTACACTAACCTGAACACCGGGCAGGGTTATTACAAGGCCATGCTCGTCACCCTCTTCTGTCTCGGCGCGTTTTATCTTTACGACCTCTACGACTTCGTCGTCATGCACGACCGGCGCGAACTCGTCCTCCGTTTGATACAGGCTCTGGGGCTGGCATGGATCGCGCTCGCCATCGTCTTTTACCTGTTGCCGGGACTGGAGTTGGGGCGTGGCATCTCTGTGATCGCGCTCGCGCTCACGCTCATGCTCATGGTGGGCTGGCGCGCCTCGATCCACTGGCTGCTCGGCCACCCGTCGGTCGGCGAGCGCATCCTGATCGTCGGTTCGGGCACGGCGGCCATCGAGATCGCGCGCGAGGTGTTGGAGCGCAGAGACGCGGGCTATCGCATCGTCGGCTTCGTGGACAACGACCCCGCGCTCGTCGGCAAGAGCATCATCAACCCGCGCGTCATCGGCGTGACGACCGACATGGCCGGGATCGTCAGGCGCGAAAACATAGACCGCATCATCGTCGCGCAGGGCGAGCGGCGCGGGCAGTTTCCGACGCAACAACTGCTCGACCTCTCGCTCGGCGGCAACGTCGCCATCGAAGAGGGCGCGTCGTTTTACGAACGCACGACGGGGCGCGTCCACCTGAACATGATGCGCCCGTCGTGGCTCATCTTTTCCGGGCGCGGGCGTCAGGCGCGCCTCTCCGGCGTGGCGCGCGCGCTCCTGCATCGCGGCGTCGCGCTCCTCGGCGCGCTCGTCTCGCTGCCCATCGCGCTCGTGACCGCGCTCCTGATCAAACTCGAATCGCCCGGCCCCGCGCTCTACCGGCAGGAGCGTGTCGGTAAGAACGGCCGCCCGTTCACGATCATGAAGTTTCGCTCGATGCGCATGGACGCCGAGAAGGACGGCCCCGTCTGGGCGCAGACGGGAGACGACCGCACGACCCGGGTCGGGCGCGTCATACGCAAAATTCGCGTGGACGAGATTCCGCAGTTCTGGAACATCCTCAAAGGCGAGATGAACTTCGTCGGCCCGCGCCCCGAACGCCCCCACTTCGTCGCGCAACTCGCCGAGGAGATTCCGTTCTACGCGCAGAGGCATTTGATCCCGCCGGGGCTGACCGGCTGGGCGCAGATCAAATACCCTTACGGCTCGTCCATCGAGGACGCGCGCCAGAAGTTGCAATACGATCTCTACTACATCAAGAACCAGAGCCTCGTGCTCGACGCCGTGATCTTGTTCGAGACGGTCAAGACGATCCTGTTCGGTCGCGGCGCGCGATAGAGAAAGTTCGCGCCGCGCCACTAGAAGTTTTCGAGAGGTACAGACATGAAAACGCACATGATGAAGTTGTCAACGCTCGCCCTCGCGGGTCTCCTGCTCGCGGGCAACGCGGGCGCGCTCACAGCGGCGGCGGCGGCGCAAGATACGGACAAGCAGAAGTCCGAGCAGAAGACGCGCCCGCGCACTGCCACCGCTTCCGGCGCGGCCAGGCCGAAGGCGGGCGAGCGGCTCGAACCCGACGACACGAGCGCGCCGCCGCGTTCGGATGTGTCGGCCGAGGTGCTGGCGAACCGGCGCGAAACGCTCTCGGAGGAAGAGGCGGCCGTCGTGCCCTACTACAACAACTTCATGTCCAGCTACCGGCTCGGCCCCGAAGACGTGATCTCGATCACGGTCTTCAATCTCGACCGCTATTCGAAGGCCGGGATCACCATTCCGCCCGACGCCCTCATCTCGCACCCGCTCATCCCCGAAGGCATCCACGTGGCGGGGAAGACGACCAAGCAGGTGGCCGACGAGATCACGAAGAAACTCGACGAATACGTCATCGCTCCGAAAGTGACGGTCTCGCTCGACAAGGCGCAGTCGGCGGTCTTCTGGGTCGTGGGCGACGTGGGGCAGCCGGGCATCCGCCCGATGACGCGCCGCCTCTCGCTCACCGAAGCGCTCGCCCTCTCCGGCGGCGTGCTGCCGACGGGCAACAAGAAGAAGGTGGCGGTCATGCGGCGGCAGGCCAACGGTTTCATGCAGCCGACGATCATAGATGTCGCCGCGATTGAAAAAGGCAAGATGCCGGACAACTATTTTCTCAACCCCGGCGACCAGATCATCGTGCCCGGCAACCGGCTCAAGACCTTCAATCAGGTCTTGAGCCTGCTGCCCGTCGTCAGCTTCTTCCGCATCTTCACGGGAGGGCTCTGAGAAATGCGGAATGCGGAATGCGGAATGCGGATTAGCGGAGCGCAAGCCGTCGGGCTTCGTTCCGCGTTCCGCGTTGCGTGCTTCGCGTCCCACGCCCTGCGCTCATCATCTTCCTTTAATCCGCATTCCGCATTCCGCATTCCGCAATTGATCGTCTTCTGCCTGCTGCTCGCCTCGCAGGTTGTCGCAGAGGGCGTCTGGAAGGCGCAAAAGTCCGGGACTATGGCATGGCTGCGCGCGGTCTATTTTGTGGACGAAGCGCGCGGTTGGGCGGTCGGCGGCAAGGGCGCGCTGCTCGGGACGACGGACGGTGGGCGAACCTGGGAGGTGCGCCGCGCGCCCGCCGAAGACACTCTGCGCGACGTTTATTTCACGAACGAACAGGCGGGCTGGCTCGTCTGCGACCGCAGCATCTACCTGCTCAGGACTAAACAGGAGCCGCGTTCTTACTTGCTGAGGACGACGGACGGCGGCGCGAGTTGGTCGCGCGTCGAGGTGACGGGCGCGGACACGGACGTGCTCCTGACGCGCGTCGCCTTTGCGGACGACTCGCGCGGCTGGGCTTTCGGCGAGATGGGCGCGCTCTATGCGACGACGGACGGCGGCGCGAGTTGGGAGCGGCGGACGCTGCCGACGAAACACCTGTTGCTCGGCGGCGCGTTTCTCGCGGACGGCCGGGGCTGGCTGGTCGGCGCGGGCAACACCATCCTGTACAACCCGGACGGCGCTGAGTGGCGCGCGGTCGCGTCGCCTCTCATCACCGCGCCGCGCTTCAACGCGGTCTTCTTCGCCGACGAGCGGCGCGGCTGGGCGGTCGGCGAACGCGGCCTCGTGCTCACCACGCCGAACGGCGGGCGTTCGTGGTTCACACAGGAATCGAACGCGGATGTTGATCTGTTGGACGTAAAATTTATGGATAGGAACGAAGGCTGGGCGGTGGGCGCCGGGGGCACGATCATCCACACGACGGACGGCGGCGCACACTGGCGACTCGAACCGAGCGGCACGCGCCACCCGCTCGAACGCCTCTCACTCGCGCCCCCCGGGCGTGCGTGGGCGGTCGGCTTCGGCGGCACGATCATCAATTACGCGGGACACGACGCCGCTCCCAAACCGCCCCGATTGAAGACTCCCGGCCCCGAACAACCGAGGGAACGACCGCGCCGCGTCAACACGAGCGCGCCGACGCGCTGACCCGAACAATCGCCGCACAACACAAACCCGCGCTCCGCACGCGCCAACCCACGCAGACGTGACTTTGCCCAGACTCCGACGGAGAATTAAAGATGCCGGAACAACTCTCGAATCCGAACCAGACATACGCGCGCGCTCGCCGCTTCGCGCTCGCCGCCGCGCTACCTGTCGCGGCAGCCGCGGCCGTCCTCGCGCTTTGCTGCGCGCCCGCCGCCTTCTCGCAAAACGCGTCGAAGCCTCGAACCGCTCCGGCGTCGGCGCAGGCAGCCGCGAAACAGGGCGGCGGGAAAGCGAAAGCAGCCGGCGCGCCGCAGGAGAAGCCCGCGCCACGCACGGCGTCCGAGATCACGCGCGAGCGTCGCGCCGTCGGTTCGCCCGCGACAGGTTCCGCCGCCACCGCTGCATCGCCGACTCCTTCGCCCGCGCCGAAAGTTGTTCCGTCAGCCGCGTCTTCGCCCGCCCCTGCCGTCGCCCCGCCGGTTGATGTGCGGGTCGCTACCGCGACGGAGAGCGGGGCGGCGAAGTCTAAGAGTGAAGAAGGAGAACTCGAACGCCTGCGCGCCGAAATCAAAGACGCGCCGCCGGGCGCGGAACGCACGCGACTCCAACGCTCGCTCGTGGATCGTCTCGTCGCACTCAAGCGCGAGGCGGAAGCTCTCGATGCCTTGCGCCTGATGATCCATGAAGACCGCTACGACCCGGCCTTCTTCTTCAACACCGGCAACGCCCTCGCGCGCCTCGGCGATGCGAGCGCAGCCGAAGACGCTTATCGCAAAGCCATCTCCCAGCGTCGCGGCAATTACTCGCGCGCCCTCAACAACCTCGGCGTCATACTCATACGGCAAGGCCACTGGGACGAGGCGCGGCAGACGCTCTCGGCCGCGCTCATGCAGGAGAACTACACCTACGCCGAAGCGAGCTACAACCTCGGCCGCCTGCACCTGCTGCGCGGCGAGGCCGACCTCGCCATCCGCGAATGGCTGCGCACGCTGCGTCTCGAACCCGCGCACGCGGAAGCGGCCGCCGCCCTCGCGCGCGCCTACACCGAAGACGGCGACATCGAGCGCGGCATCAATGTGCTCGACAACTTCGTCGCGCGCTCGACGCGCACCGGCGCGGGCGTCCCGCGTGAGATCAGTGAGGCGCGACGCGAACTCGTCGCAGCCGCCACCACCACGACGGAAGACGGAGAGGCCGCGAACTCGAAGGCCGGCGGCGCGCACGACGCCCGCCTCGCTCGCCGGGGCGCGAAATCCGGCGCGCACGAAGTTGACCGCGCCACTTACGACCTGCTGCGCGCCGCGCGCACCGAGCGCGAGAGCGGCAGCGCGGAAGAGGCCGTGAATCGTTATCGCGGCCTGCTGGCGCGCCAACCCGGCGGTTATTTTCCGCCCGCCAATCTCGAACTCGGGATCGCGCTGATCAACCTCAAGCGCGACGAAGAGGCCATCGCCGCCCTGCTTCCGCTCACGCAAAAGGATGCCGCGCGCTTCCCCGTCGCACACTATCATCTCGGCCGTCTCTTCGAGCGTCAGGGTCATCTCGCGCGCGCCACCGACAGCTTCCAGCGCGCCGCCGAACTCTACGGCGACACGAACCCGCAGGTGCTTATAGAACTCAGCCGCCTGCGCGAGAAGTCCGGCGACCACGCGGGCGCGCTCTCCGCCATGAACGACTACGCCGCCGCGCTCGGCCGACAGGGCACACTCCCTGCGTGGGTCGCGGAGCGGCAGGCGAAACTAAAGCAGAAAGCCGTCGCCTCAACCGCCTCGCCCGCGCCGAACAGTTCGACGCCGGGCAAGCAGTGACGAGAGCGGTGGCCTCCCACAGCCCCGGCAGGGGCGACGGATTTATAGCCCACGGCGCGAGCCGTGGGATCAGGCAGTTGATAAAGTTGAGAAGCCCCGTCAGGGGCGAAAGAGATTCGACTTCGAACTTCTTTCGCCCCTGACGGGGCTTCGGCCATTCCGGGCTGTGCCGTGATTCCCACGGCTCGCGCCGTGGGCTACTCTCTGTCGCCCCTGCCGGGGCTATCAATCCTTCGCCACCAACGGGGCTTGCGGCTGTCACCCCGTCGCCTGAAGCAAACTCACTTTAGATTTTTCCGACGCGGACGCTGCTACTCCGTCGCTTTATCTTCCGCTTTAACTTCCGACACCTTCGTCGCGCGCAGCGTCGAGCCGTCTAGCGTGCCCTCGACTTCGACCCGCAATCCCTTCGTCGCCTTCGTCGCCTTCAGGACGGCCAGCGCGGCCTTGTTGCCCGCCTCGTCCAGCTTATAAATCTTCTTGTCCACGACGAGCGCGAAGCCGTCCTTAGAGCAACTCGGCATCAGCGAGCACGCGGTCGGGTGGCCTTTGGCGGTCTCGGCGACGCCTTCGCCTTCGCCCTGCGCGCTCGCGCACATACCGTCCATCAGGTAGCCGATCAACTTCACCGGCTGCGCGCCCTCGCCCTGCGCCAACGCGAGGACTCCGGCCATCACCAGCATCAGGGAAACTGCAAAAATTTTTCGGGTCATCTCAATTCATCTCAACTTTCACGCCCGCCCGAAGGGCCGGGCTTCAGGGGATTAGAAGTTAAAAATCAGGGCGGCGACTTACGCCTGTTCGCCCGCCTGCTCGATAGGTAACGCCGGATCAACATCCGCCGACTCTTCCGCCTTTGGCGCAGCGGGGCGCATGTGCGGAAAGAGGATCACGTCGCGGATCGAACGCCGGTTCGTCAGGAGCATTACGATGCGATCAATCCCGATCCCGATGCCCGCCGCCGGGGGCATCCCGTAAGCCAAAGCGCGCACGTAATCCGTGTCCATCTGCATCGCCTCCTC
>DATHAZ010000227.1:0-44111 GCA_035296445.1 Pyrinomonadaceae bacterium
TCCGACTCGAACCCGACCTCGCCTTCCGCCACGCCGATACGTTCCCGTTCCTGCTCGACGCCAAGTACAAACGCCTGAACCCGCGGGACGCACACCTCGGCGTCTCCACCTCGGACATCTACCAGATGCACGCCTACGCGCGCCGCTACGACTGCCCGCGCGTCCTCCTGCTCTACCCGCAAACCGCCGACACGCCCGCGCCCCTGAGTGCTCGCTTCACCCTGCACGGCGGAAGCGTGGTCGCCGCCGCGACCGTCAACTTAAGCGTGCCGCTAGACCAGGCGCAGGGACGCGCCGCCCTCGCGGACGAACTCAAACGACTGCTGGAGGAGACGGAACCCGTATGAGTGAAGAGCGAGACACCCGAAGCCACGTCGAAGCCGACGCCCTCACGCCCGCCCCCGCCGCCACCCCCGCCGACGGCACGCCGCCGGACTGGCGCGCCGCCCTCGACGCGTGGCTGGCGCGCAACCCTAAGACCATGCCCGAAGAGTTGCGCCAACTCCGCGATGAGTTCGTGCGCCGCTTCCCGAAAGAACGGCTCGGCGAAATGACCCTCGAACAGTACGCGCTCGGCACGGAGCAATACAAAGACAGCTTCTGCTACTGGCTGGAATATAAGACTAGAGGGTTGGGGAGCATGGGCGGCGATGTGAGAAAGTTCGGCGTCTCGATGGGCAAGGATGGTTGGCGCTGGAACAAAATATATGCCAACCCCAACGACGCCCTCGCGCGAATCAAAGGGGGCCTGTCGGCGCTCATCGAGGCCGTGGAGCAAAGACGCTTTGACGCTCTCGACCGGATCGGCGAGGAGCAACTCGGCCAGTGGCGTTACGGGTTGCGTTGCAAGCCGCTCACATTATATTTCCCCGAAGAGTTCCTCCCCGTCTGGCAGCCGGAGCACATAGAACGTTTCCTGAAAATCTTCGGCCTCGAACCGCGGGGCGAAGTCATCGCGCGCAACCGCCAACTCCTTGAACTGTTGCGCGCGCAGCCGGAGTTCGCCAACTTCGACACATTGCAGATGACGAGATACCTGTACGACAGTTTTCATCAACCGGCCGGGACGCAACAGGACAAAGGAGTGAAACCCGAAGCTGCCGCCCGCGTCGCCGTTGACTCCTCGATTGTGCCGCGCGAGTTGGCGCAACTCATGGACATGACGAGGCGCACGCGCAACGTCCTGCTCTACGGCCCGCCGGGTGTGGGCAAGACTTACTGGGTGCGGCAATTTGCCGAGCACTTCCTTCGCTCGCAACTAGACGTGCCGCCAGCTACCGCCGAACGGCGTACCGAAATTCTGCAAAGTCTCAGATGGTATGATGCTATTGCGGTGGTGATGGCGCTCAGCAAGAGGGAACTGTTCAAAGTTCCTGAACTAGCTGCCGATAAATTGTTGCGAGAATATGCGCAGCTCAAACATTCTCAGCGGCTTACCAATACCCTGTGGGCACAACTGCAAATACATACCGCACCCGGCAGCCTCAAGGTTAATTACGACTACCGTAGCGAGCCGTTTATCTTCAATAAGAATGAACGCTCTGAGTGGTTCTTAACCACGCAGGGTAAGGAATATGTTGAAGCGAGCCTAAGCGATGTACTGGCACAATTGCGGAATCCGCAAGCCATTGAATTAAGTGTTAAAGATTTCTGCGAGATCGTAACGTTTCATCAGTCGTTTGCTTATGAGGAATTCGTTGAAGGACTAAAGCCGGTAGTTGATGAAAATACAGGCGCACTCAGTTACGAGGTCGTGCCGGGCGTCTTGCGGCGCATTTGCACTCGCGCTGAAGCCGCTTGGGAAGTTGATAAGGAAAACGCGCCGAAGTACCTGCTGGTGATTGACGAGATTAACCGCGCGAACATCGCGAAGGTGTTGGGCGAGTTGATCACTCTGATCGAGGACGACAAGCGTTTGGGCGAGGCGAACGAGTTGACGGTGCGTTTACCGGCGTCGGGCGAGCGATTCGGTGTGCCGCCGAACCTGTATGTCCTCGGCACGATGAACACGGCCGACCGCTCCATCGCCCTGCTCGACCTCGCCCTGCGCCGCCGCTTCACCTTCGTTGAGATGAGGCCGCAGCCGTCCGTGATCGAGCCGCCTGTCGTGGCGGGCGTTGACCTGCGCGCCCTGCTCGCGCGCCTCAACGAGCGCATCGCCGCCCTGCGCGACCGCGATCACCAGATCGGGCACAGCTATCTGCTCCGCCTGAGAGACGCGGGCGACTTACATTTCGCGTGGTATCGTCGCGTCGTGCCGCTGCTGCAAGAATATTTTTACAACGACGGCGAACGCCTCAAGGCCGTCATCGGCGGCCGGTTCGTGCGCCCTGTGAAAATGTCCGCGACGAACGCGGCCTTTAAAGAGTTGTACGACGCCGAACAGCCCTCTTACGAGGTGGTCGAATTGCAAGGCGACGAGTTCCTCAAAGCCCTCGGCGCGCTGGCGGGCGCGGCGTCAGAGGTCGAGGAGGGAGAGGCCACTGACGGAACGCTTTAGCGCCGCGCGCTGGCAGCGCGAAATTAACGCACGGGACATTGATATGAAGGGAATCTCTCTGGCAGTCGTCAACTGCTCACAACTCGTCACGCTGCGAGGCGCGGCGAGACCGCGCGTGGGGGCGGAGATGCGCGAGCTTTCGATCATCGAAGACGGCGCGATGCTCGTCGGCGACGACGGGCGCATTGCGGCGGTGGGCGCGCGGGGAGAGATCGAACCGCTCATCGTGGGCGAATGCGAGGTGATTGATGCCGGGCGTCGCGTCTGTCTGCCGGGCTTCGTGGACGCGCACGCGCATCCGGTGTTCGCGGGGACGCGCGCCGGGGAGTTTGAACAGCGCGCGGCGGGCGCGACGTATCAGGAGATCGCGGCGGCGGGCGGCGGCATACGCGCGAGCGTGCGCGCCACGCGCGCGGCCACGGAAGACGAGTTGGTCGCGGCGTCGAAGCGTTACAGTGGGTGGTTTCTGCGCGGCGGTACGACGACCGTCGAAGCCAAGTCGGGCTACGGTTTGTCGGTCGAGGACGAGTTGAAGATGCTGCGCGCCGTGCGCCGCCTGAACGCGGAGACGCCGCTGCAATACGTGCCCACATTCCTCGGCGCGCACGAAGTGCCGGACGAATACCGCGCGCGGCGCGCCGATTACGTCGAGTTGATTATTCGAGAGATGCTGCCGCGCGTGGCGGAAGAGCGTCTGGCCGAGTTCTGCGACGCGTTCTGCGAGGAGCGCGTGTTCGACGTGGACGACACGCGGCGTATCCTCGTGGCCGCGCGCACGCACAATCTCGGATTGCGCCTGCACGCGGATCAACTTTCGCTCTCCGGCGGCGCGCGGCTGGCGGCCGAACTCCGCACGACGACCGCCGACCATCTGGAACACACGGACGCCGGGGGGATCGCCGCGTTGCAGTCCGCCGGGGTGCAGCCGGTGCTTTTGCCGGGTTCGGTCTACGCGCTCGGCTCTTCGCGGTATCCGGCGGCGCGCGCAATGATCGATGCGGGTCTCGCCGTCGTTCTGGCGACCGACTTCAACCCGGGGTCGTCGCCCACGCCCTCGATGCCGCTCGTCCTCTCGCTCGCCTCCACGCACATGCGTATGACGCCCGCCGAAGGAATTACGGCAGCCACCATCAACGCGGCGTACAGCCTCGGGCGCGGGCGCGAAACGGGGTCGCTCGACGTGGGCAAACGCGCAGACTTTTGTCTACACGACTGCGCCGATTATCGGGAGTTGTCTTACTTCTTCGGCGTCGAACACGCGCACGGCGTCTACGTCGGCGGGCGTGCGGCGTTTCGTCGCGGCGGTTAAAGTTATGCCTCAAGAGGACGGGTAAAATTAACAGTTGACGCGCAACTTATTGATTTTGTATATTTGCCTCAACACTGGAAAGGAGGTGATCAAAAAACGTATATGAGTTCTTATCACAGTGAGGTGGCTGCGGCCTGACCTCCGGACAGAAAACTTGAATTGGTAGGGTTTCCGTCCGTTCGCTCGCTGAAACAAAAGCGGCACACAGGCCAATCCCAACAGTTCACCGGAAAGCCGCTCACGTCTCGGACGTGAGCGGCTTTCTTCTTTCTCACAGTAATTTGGCGCACCGGCGGCACACCACTCGATCTCTAAAATTCCACCCGCCCGGTTACATGGAACGAATGAATAATTGTGTTAATGGCGGGATTTTGGTGCGCGGTGTTTGTGTAGACAAATCCTGAATGTGGTCTTCCGACAAAACTCTCTCGCAGCAAATTGTTGCCTACCCATAATTTAGCAACTCTATTTTATGTGCGCTAATGTACATTGTTCGCTTGCGTACATAAGGCGCAAGCTGCTAACATGAGTCAGCCTATCGAACTTTGGTATTCGAATCTCGCAGCCGCGCGAAAGTATTAACTGGGCTGCGGGTTTTTTTAACCCTCACACAACTTCTCACTTACGCCTCGCTTCCAGAAAGGTTGTGACTCATGCCTTCACCCTCCCTGCGAATCCTCTGTGTCGAGGATGATGCGGATATCTGCGAGTTGCTGACGACTACGCTCGCCTTCAGCTCCTTTGAAGCCGTCTGCGTGTCGGAGGTAGGCGCGGCGCACGCCCTTATGGAGAAAGAGAAGTTTTGCCTGTACATCCTGGACGGCCAGTTGCCGGGGGCGTCGGGGCTGACGTTGTGTCAGGAGATTAGGGCGGCGGATAAGGTAACGCCTATCGTTATCTTTTCCGGTCACGGCAAAACGTCCGACCGCGCCGCCGGACTACGAGCGGGCGCTGACGTTTACATCCTCAAGCCCGATATGAATGAGATCGTCCCCACGGTCAAACGGCTCTTGAAACAAGAGCAAGTCCCGGCGTTTTGAACATTCGCCCCGCTTCGAGCACGTGAAAAAGAGTCTGCCCCACAAGGCAGACTCTTTTTCGCATGCGACCGAACCTTACCGGCCGACGACTCGCAACGAGTTTTTACCGGTGCTGGTTCGCCGCCACTTTGGCGAGGGCGATGGTGAGCGCGGCCGCGCCCAAACCCTGTACGAGGGTCGGATGCTCGGCGTAGAAGTTGCTCGCCATGTCTATGATCGAAGGGTCTTTCTGCTCGGCGCGCTCGGCGATCTCCTGCACGGCCTCGGGCGGCACTTGCTCGGCCATTTCGGGCGTCACCTCGCGCTGCCCGCCGCCCAAAATTCCGGCGAGTCCGCTCGCGCCGCGGTTGGCGAGAATCTGTGAGATGACCGTGGGGCCTAAAGTCGAGATGAGCGTGTTGAGTATGCTGGCGCGCTGCGTGCCGTTCGACTGTCCGAACAATTGGCCGAGCATCTGGCCGAAGGGCGGCGTCTGGTTCGAGCGAAACGCGGCGGCCAGCCCGTCGGCAACCGCTGATTGCGGCGCGGCCTGCGCGAATTGACCGAAATCGTTCTGCACGTTATTGGGCGTCTGCTGCGGGCTTGCGCCCTGATACTGTTGCAGTAGTCCGCCGATCTGATCTAACCAACTCATGTTGTTTTACCTTTCGTCGAGAAAACTATTACCGCGCGGCGACGGCGACTAAGAGTGCGCGCCGCGTCGTTTGAAAAACCAGGAGTTGGGGGAAGGCGGAGTTTACTTCATCGGGCGCGTATCCGCTAAGGCACTCGCTGCGCGGGTGGCTTCGCCGGGTCGGCCAGAGCGGGCTGTTGCTCGGAGGGCAGCAGGCGCGAAGGGTCGGGCGCGGAGGGCGAGGTGTGCGTGTGGACGATCTTCCAGCCGTTGTTGATGAGGCGGAAGACGACCGTGAGCCGACCCGTCGCGCTCTCCGGCGTGCCGCGAAATTCCTGCGACTGCGTCCAGAGGCAGGAGACCATCGCGCCGCCCGCGCCGAGCATCTGCACACGCACGTCGCGCACTTCGAGTTGCACGTTTTTCGCGTCGGGGTAGGAACTCGCGCGGTTCGTGCGTACCTGTTCCCAGGAGCGCGTGACCGTGCCGTTGTTGTTGAAGATGACGAGTTGCGGCGAGTTCCAGTAGACGCTCATCACCATCTCGACATCGGATTTGCGGATGCCGTTGAGCAGCGTCTCGAACGTGGCGCGCACCGCCCGCTCCGCCGGACTCGCGCCCGCCGTGGTTTGCGCCGCGCCTCCTGCTCCGGCGCGGCGCGTGCGCGTGGCGGGCATATCTGTCGCCTCGTCCGCCTCGACCGTCGCCGGCACGGCTCCTGCCGGGGTGGGCGTGGGGAGCGGCGCGGGGCGTCGCGCGGCCGGGCGTCGCGCGGGCGTCCGCGGCGCGGGCGTCGTCGAGCTGTTCGTGTTTTGCGCGTCGGCGGAGACGGCGAAGGACGACGCGAGCGCGGCGACGATGAATAATTTTTTGAACATGGTGACTCCTCTGTAAAGCTGTCCGCTCAGGCGCGCAATATCTCTCGACGGTGCGCCTGACAACGTCTGAAGATAAATTTCTAGATCAGGCGCGCGGCCTCGCGCAGGCGGCGCGCGGAAGCGTCGCGCCCGAGGAGGTCGAAGACCTCGAACATCGAAGGGCCGACCGCTTGCCCGGTCAGGGCGGTGCGCGCGGCGTTGATGAAGAGACCGGCCTTGACGCCCGCTTCGTCCGCGTAGGCGCGCAAACTGGCCTCGCTGGTCTCCAACGTGAAGGGTTCGGTCTGCTCGATGCGCGCGGCGAGCGCGGGCAGCAGTTCTTTGAGGCGCGGCTCTTTCCGCAGGTTCTTCTTCACGGCCGCCTCTTCAAACTCGAACTCGTCGCCGAAGTAGGCGCGACCCTGACCGGAGAAGTCCTTGAGCGTGTAGAAACGCTCGCGGATGAGATCAACGGCGCGCGCGAACCACGCGCGGCGGTCGCCGTCGTACTCCTCACGCCACAGTCCCGACGCTTCGAGTTCGGCGCGCACCAGCGGCAACAATTCTTCGAGCGGAAGCGTGCGGATGTAATGGGCGTTCATCCAGATCAACTTGTCGTCCGTCCAACGCTTCGGATTGTTCGCATCGAAATTAAAGATCGCGGGGTTGCGGTGAATGCGTTCGAGCGAGAAGTTTTCGACCATCTCGCTCAGAGACATTATTTCGCCGATGCGTTCGTCCGGCGGATGGGCGGCGTCGGCGTCGCCGTCGCCCGGCGCGACGCTTGACCCGGATTGAACGCCTGTGGCCGCCCAGCCGAGCAAGGCAAGAAAATTGCGAAAGGCGGCGGGGAGAAAACCCGCGTCGCGGTAAGTCGTCAGCGAAACGATTTCGCCGTGAGTTCTTTTCGACAACTTCTTTCCGCCGGGCGCAAGTATCAGCGGCAGGTGCGCGAAGCGCGGCACGGCGGCATTCAGAGCCTCGTAGATGAGAATCTGCTTGTGCGTGTTCGTCAGGTGATCCTGCCCGCGAATCACGTCGGTGATGCGCATCTCGATGTCGTCGCAGACGACCGAGAGGTTGTAGAGCGGGTGGCCGTCGGAGCGCAGCAGCACTAGGTCTTCGATCTCGGAATAGTCGCGCTCCTGCGCGCCGTAGACGGCATCCGCAAACGTGGAACGACCTTCGGGCGCGACTTTGAGACGCACGGCGAAAGGCTCGCCCGCGGCGGCGCGCGCCGCCGACTCTTGCAGAGAGAGATCGCGAAAAGGGTTGCTGCGATGATCCGCGCCCGTCGCGGATGCGGCGCGGGCGCGCTCGGCGATCTCCTGTTTGACGTTCGCGTCGGCGCGTTCGGCCTTCGGCGTGAAGTCCCGGTAAGCCTTGCCCGCTTCGATGAGTTGCAGCGCGGCGGCGCGGTGCTTGTCGGCGTTGGCCGACTGGAAGACAATCTCCTCGTCGTAGTCGAGTCCGAGCCAGCGCAAGCCCTCGATGATCGAGCGCGTTGATTCGTCGGTCGAACGCTGGAGGTCTGTGTCTTCGATGCGGAGCAAAAACGCGCCGCTGGTTTTGCGCGCGTAGAGCCAGTTGAACAGGGCGGTGCGCGCCGCGCCGATGTGCAGGTAGCCGGTAGGTGATGGTGCGAAACGAACTCGAATCATAAGCAAAAGAGGTCAGAGGTCAGAAGTTAGAGATCAGTAGAAGAAGGACATAGAGCCTCTCACTGACCTCTGACCTCTGACCTCTGACCTCTCAAAAGTTATGGCGGAGATAGCAGGATTCGAACCTGCGATGGGCTTTTGACCCATAACGGTTTAGCAAACCGCCGCCTTCAGCCACTCGGCCATATCTCCGCGAAGGCTCGCAAACGAGTTGATATTCTAGCCCGCGAAGGTTGATTGTCAAGCGCGCGTGCCGGACACCGTGTCGTCGGCGCGCTCGATTGAGCGAACGAAAATGGAAGGGCGGCATTCAAGCCAGTGAATGCCGCCCCCGTTAATGTTGCTGATGTGTGACGAAGACTGTCCGCTTATCTGGACATGTTGCCGTTGTTGGTGTTGCCGGTGTTCGTGTTGGTGTTCTTGTTGACGGGGCCGCGGGGTGTGCCGGGGTTCGGGTTGCGCCCGCGCCTGACGCCGGGGCGGTTGTCGTTCCCGTTCATATTGCCGTTGGTGTTGCCGTTCATATTGCCATTGGTATTCATGTTGCCATTCATGTTGCCATTGGTATTCATGTTGCCATTCATGTTGCCGTTCATGTTCCCGTTGGTGTTCATGTTCCCGTTGGTGTTCCCATTGGTATTCATGTTGCCATTGGTGTTCATGTTTCCGTTGGTGTTCGTGTTTGTGTTGGTGTTCGTGTTCGTATTTGTGTTGTCGTTAGTGTTGGTGTTTGTGTTCGTGTTGTCGTTGTCGTTGGTGTTTGTATTGCCGTTGGTGTTGCCGTTGCGGCAGCCTGTGCGGCAGGTGTCGAAGGCCTGGCGGCACGCCTCGGCGTTGGCGTTGGCGGCGTTGCGGCATTCCTGATACTGCCGGGTGCAGGTCTGTTGGCACTGCCCGCGGTCGCTCTGCACGCCCGAAACCGTCGAATAGAAGAACGCTCCGGTCAGCGTCACAGAGGCGAGAGCCGCCAGCGAAAGGTAAGTGAATCTCTTCTTCACAGGTGTTTCCTCCTAGAAAAACTTGATTAAGCGCCCGGTCGGGGGCGCGTTTCGCACGCTGGTGCGAAAGGTTTGGTCGGGAGATTTCGGGGGTTTCTGAGTTCACCTATTACTTACCACACTTGTCGCCCGCTGTTTGTACGGAGACGTACTGGCCGGAAGCGATGTCGAAGTCACATCTTCGACACATCTGCGGCCGACCCGTCTTGCCCCCATGCGGCGGGCGATCCGGTTTGTCCGCAATTTGCCGGTGTTACAATGCGAGTTGATGACGAAAGTTAATCTCACGCGGAGGCAGTTTTTGCGTGGACTGGCGGCGGCGGGACTCGTCGGCATGTCGGGCACGGCAGCCTACGCGAGTCTGTTCGAGATACACGATTACGAGTTGACGGAGACGGAGATTTTCATACGCGAGTTGCCCGCGGCGTTCGAGAACTTCCGCATCGTGCAGGTGTCGGACGTGCATCACAGTTCGCTCGTGCCGCTCGAAGAGGTGCGGCGCGTCGTGGAGTTGGCCGAGCGCGCGCGAGGCGACATGGTGGTCTTGACGGGCGACTACACGACGGCGCGGCGCAGGTACATCGAGCCGTGCGCGGAGGCGCTCGGCACGCTCTCAGCCCCGGCGGGCGTGTGGGCTGTGCTCGGCAATCACGACCATTACACGGACGGGGAGTTGACGCGGCGCGCTCTCGTCAGACGCGGCATCGGCGTGCTCGACAACGCGCACACGGAAGTGACGCGCGGCGCGGACGCGCTGCAACTGGCGGGCATAGATGATTGGTCCTGGGGCTACGCGGACTGGGCGCGCGCCGTGGGCAAACTCGACCGCAGGCGTCCCGCGCTGCTGCTCTCGCACGAGCCGCAGGTCTTCGATCTGCCGGAGACACAGGGCATCTCGCTCATCCTGAGCGGCCACACGCACGGCGGACAGGTGAGCCTGCCCTTCATCGGCGCGCCCGCGCGTTTTCTGGACGAGTTCAAATACCTGCGCGGGCGATACGAGCGCGCCGGCACGCAGCTTTACGTCTCGCGCGGCACGGGCGTCGTCGGCCTGCCGATCCGCTTAGGCGCGCGTCCCGAAATCGCCGTGCTGCGCCTGCGCCGCGCCGCCGAATGATGCGACGGGCGAGAGGCATCCGGCACGGCCTGCGCGCGACGCATCCCGGCGGTGTTGCCGGGAATTTATTGAGTGGGAAAGAGAAGAACGGAAGAGGTAAGAGCGAGGCGGGAAAGGGCAAGAGAGGCGGCGCGTCTCGCCTCTCTTGCCCTGTTAACTTGCCCTGTTAACTTGTCCTGTTAACTTGTCCTGTTAACTTGTTCCGCTCGCGCTCGTTCGGCTTACTGGTCGTCGTTCGGCCTGCCGTCAGCTTCGCGTCGCTGCCTGCGGCGCTCTTTGCCTTCTTCGCGCATCCGTTTGAGTTGGTCGCGCTGTTCGGGCGTGAGCAGGGCGAGGAATTCGTTGTGCATCTTCTCCGCGCTGTCGCGCAGTTGGCCGCGCAGTTCTTGCACGCGCTCGCGCTGTTCGGGCGTCAGCGTCACGCCCTGCTGGCGCAACTCGATCAGCCGGCGTATCTCCAGATGCTCCGCGTGGAGACTCTCGGCGTAACGCGCTTCGATCTCGCGTATCCGGTTGCGCTGTGCATCGGACAAGTTGAGACGACCGAGCGCACGCCGCTCCATCATCCCGCGACCGCCGCCCTCGCCCCTGCGCTCGCCGCGACCGACGCGCCTCTCGCCCATCCGACCGCCGCGACCTTCACCGTCCCCGTCGTTTTGCGGCGCGGGCGTCTGCGCGAACGCCGCGATTGAGAGCAGCGCCGTCAGACCCGCGATCAAACCCCCGCGCGTGAAAATATTTTTCATTCGTTCAACTCCTTAATCGAGACAGAAATTTACGATTGCCCGCCTGCCCACGCGAAACTTCGCGCGCACGCGCCGGGAACTTAACCCGAACCGGCTCCGGCTTCACTCACGCCCCTTTAGACGCGTGCGGCGCGCGGTTAGTCTGAAAACATAACAGCGAGATGTGATTGAGTGTCATCAGTACCGCGCCGCGGCCGCGCTTTCTGATTTCGTCCCTCAACTTTCTTCTTTCGCGCCTCACGCGTTACAATGCGCGGCGAAATGAGACTTATCCAGCACATCAATACGCCCGCGGATTTGCGCCGGCTGAAACTTGAGCAGTTGCCCGAGGTGGCTGCCGAGATACGCGAATACATTATCGAGACGATGGCGCGCGTCGGCGGCCACACGGGCGCAAGCCTCGGCGCGGTCGAACTCGCCGTCGCCCTCCACTACGCGTTCGACACGCCGCAGGATCGCCTCGTCTGGGATGTCGGCCATCAAGCCTACGCACACAAGATTCTGACCGGGCGGCGCGACGGGCTGCCGACCATCAAACAGTACGACGGGTTGAGCGGTTTCCTGCGGCGCGACGAATCGGAGTACGACACGTTCGGCGCGGGTCACGCGTCCACGTCGCTCTCGGCCGCGCTCGGGATGGCGATTGCGCGCGACCGGCAGGGCAAGTCGCACCACGTCGCCGCGCTCATCGGAGATTCGAGCCTGGCGGGCGGCATGGCGATGGAGGCGATCAATCAGGCGGGGCATTTGAAGACGCGCCTCGTTGTCCTGTTGAACGACAACGAGATGTCCATCGCCCCGGCCGTCGGCGCGCTCACGGGTTATTTGAACCGTCTGCGCGAGGCGCAAGGCTACCACCGTTTCAAGGACGAGGTGGGCGAGGCTCTGCGCGCCGTGCCGTCGTTCGGGGAGCGTCTGCATCAGGCGGCGAAGACCGTCAAAGATGCCATCGCGGCGGCCGTCTTGCCCGGCGCGCTCGTCAACGAACTCGGCTTCAAGTACATCGGCTACGTTGACGGCCACGACACGGAGGCTCTCGTCCACGCCCTGCGTGAGGCGCAGCAGATCACGGACAGCCCCGTCATCGTCCACGCCCTCACGACGAAGGGCAAGGGCTTCCCGGCGCGCGAGAAGAATTATTACGCATGGCACGCGACGGGGCCGTTCGACCCGAAGACGGGCGCGGCCGTCAAATCGTCGGCGTCCGCGCCGAGCTACACGGCGGTACTCGGTCAGACGCTCTGCGAGTTGATGGCGCGCGACGAAAAGATCATCGCCCTGACCGCCGCCATGCCCGACGGGACGGGCATTGACATGGCGCTTGAGAAGTTTCCCGAACGCTCCTTCGACGTGGGGATCGCCGAACAGCACTGCGTGACGTTCGCCGCCGGGATGTCCACCGAGGGCTTGAAGCCCGTCTGCGCCATCTACTCGACGTTCCTGCAACGCGGCTTCGACCAACTCGTCCACGACGTTTGCATACAGGACTTGAACGTGAAGTTCTGCATGGATCGCGCGGGGATAGTCGGCGGCGACGGCCCGACGCACCACGGTCTCCTGGACATCGCTTACCTGCGCGCCGTGCCGCACATGGTCGTCATGGCTCCGAAGGACGAGGGCGAGATGCGCGACATGCTCTACACGATGATCGAGCACACGGGGGCTGCGGCGATGCGCTACCCGCGCGGCAACGGCGTGGGCGCGGACATAGCGCGCGAGCCTCAGCTTTTGGAGATCGGCAAGGGCGAAATCCTGCGCGACCACGGCGGCGAGGTCGCCATTCTCGCTTACGGCTCGATGGTGCATCCGTCCATGCAGGCGGCGGAGCGTCTGGCTCGCGACGGAGTTGAAGCCACGGTCGTCAACGCGCGTTTCGTCAAACCGCTCGACGCCGGACTGCTGCTCGCGCTGGCGCGCACGAAACGCCTGATCGTGACGGTGGAGGAAGCCTACCTCGCGGGCGGCTTCGGCTCGGCGGTGATGGAGCTGCTGGAAGAGAACGGCCTGCTCGGACAGGTGCGCGTCGTGCGCATGGGCGTGCCCGACCGCCTCGTCACGCACGGCGACGCGCGCCTCCTGCTCGCCAAATACGGCCTCGACGCCGACGGCATTTACACGCGCGTCAAAGAGAGCGTGGAGGTCTTGGAGGAGCGGCGCGCGGGCGGTAGTCGCCCGACCATGCGCGGCTGAACTGCAAGAGGCCGATAGTCTGAAACCAAAAAACGCGTCGCTTCCGTCCAAACGGGGGCGGCGCGTTTTCATGCCTGGAGACACGATTCCGAACACGATACGCGGGGACTTCTATCCCAACGCGGACGCGCGACGCGGCGGCCGGGTGTAACGAATTTGCAATTTATTTAGGACAGCAACGACGTAAACAGAGGCATCAAAAGAGTTGACGCGCGCGTGGGGTTTTTGACGCCGACGCGGGCGCGGTTGTAGCCGTGACTGGCCTGCAATTTGCAATAAAGTTGAAAGCTGAAAGTGTTTGAGTAGGCTTGTAGGACGCCGAAAGTTTGGGAGAGTAAATGCAAGAGACACAGAAATTTTTCGAGCCGACGCCGGTGGAACGCGACGAGACAATCGTTCACGAGCCTGACGGGACGCTCTCGACGCCCCGCTTCGACGCCGTGGAGGCGCAAGTGGCGCGTCCCGTCGTGCCGCTCGCGGGACGCCCGGCGCGCAGCGGTCGCCGCCAGTGGCCGATTGCGCTCGTGCTGATCTCGGCTCTGGCGGGCGGCGTGGTCAGCCTACTGGCCTTCCGCCTGTACCAGCAGCGGCAGCAGACGCAAGCGGTCGCCACGGAAGTTGACGGCCAAGCTGTGGCCGCGGACACCACGCAGCAATCGTCCGAACCGGCGACGGCGCAACAGGAGGAGGAGCAGCAGGCGCAGTCCGATGCGCCGGTGGTGTTTGAGGAGTTCGACCCGGCGAAAGAGGGCGGCGTCAGCGATGCTACGCCGTCGCGCCCGAAGGTCACGGTGGAGGCCGCCGCCGCACCGCCCGCGCGCAGGGACGAAGCGAGAGACGAAACGAGGGCAGAGGCGAAGCCCGCCCCACGCGCGGCCGACCCGAAGCCGCGACTCGTCGAAACCCTTCCCGCGCCGCGTCAGGTTGAGGCCAGACACGAGGACGCGCGCCGCGACGACCGGGCGGAGGATGAAGACTTTAGCGACCGCAGACGCGAGCGTCGTCGCCAGAGACGCGAGCAGCGTCGCGAGCAGCGTCGCAACATTGACCGCATCAAAGACATCTTTGAGGGCGCGCCGCCCAGTTAAGTTTTCATACGGATTTAAGTTGAGGGATGGCCGGACGCTTGAATGCGTCCGGCCGTTTTTACGTGTGCCCGGCGACGGCCAGCGCGGCGTGGGCGGCGCGGGAAATTCGCGTTAAAGTATCGGGCGGCATGAAACATGAGCGGATAGACAAGTTGCTCGTCGAGCGCGGCCTCGCGCCGTCGCGCACGCGTGCGCAGGCTCTCGTGATGGCCGGTCTCGTGCTCGTGGACGAGCAGCGCGTGGAGAAGTCGAGCGAGGCTTTCGCGCCCGACGCGCCGATTCGCGTGCGCGGTTCGGACGATCCGGCGGCGCGCTACGTGGGGCGCGGCGGGTTGAAAATTGAAGCCGCGCTCGCGGCCTTCGGCGTTGACCCGCGCGATTTCGTCTGCCTCGACGTGGGGGCTTCGACGGGCGGGTTCACCGATTGCCTGTTGCAGCACGGGGCGCGTCGCGTGGTGGCCGTGGATGTGGGGCACAACCAACTCGACTGGCGCATCCGCAACGACGCGCGCGTAGAGGTGCGCGAGGGTGTGAACGCGCGTTACCTGCGGCCGGAAGATTTCGCGTCGCAGTTCGATCTCGTCGTGATGGACGTGTCGTTTATCTCGGCGACGAAAGTGCTGCCCGCGCTCGTGCCGCTCCTACGGGCGCGGGGGCGGATCATCCTGCTCATCAAGCCGCAGTTCGAGGTGGGGCGCGGCGAGGTGGGCAAGGGCGGGATCGTGACGGACGCGGGCGCGCACGCGCGCGTCGTTGAAGAAGTCAACCGGGCGGCGTTAGACTTGGGACTCGAAACGCGCGGCGTGATTGATTCGCCGATCCACGGCGCGGACGGCAACCGCGAATTCCTCGCCTGCTACGAGCGAGCGCGGGCGGCGGATAATTACGAGGGCGCGCAAGCGGCGGATGATTGCGAAGGCGCGCAGGCGGCGGATGATTGAACGAGACTGTTTTGTGAATGGGTCTAATTGCTTGAGATGAAGAAACTCTCGGAGGCGTCCGCGCTCGCGCGTTTGCAGCGGGAAAAGGCCGCTCTCCAAAGTCACATCAAGGTCAACTACGAACCGGCGGCGCGCGATTGCCGCGTCTGCCCCACGCCCGGCGTCTGCTGCACGGACGCCCATTTCGTCAACGTCCACATCACGCGCCTCGAAGCCGTCGCCATCCGCGAGACGCTCAGGCGCACGCCGCGCATAGGCGAGGCCGGACGCATGGCCGTCTACGCGCGTGCGCGCCTCGCGGTCGAACGCTACGACCTGCGCGCCAGCGCGGCGGGCGACACCTACCGGCAGACTTACTCGTGCCCGCTTTTCGCCCCCGGCGTCGGCTGCCTCGTCCACGCGCGCGCCAAGCCCGCGCCCTGCATTCAACACGCGTGCTACGACAACTGGGAGGAGATGCCGCCCGTCGCGTTGCAGTGGAGGGCCGAGCGGCGCGTGGAGTTGTTGAACGAGAAGACTTACGGCGCGGCGTGGGACTGGCTGCCGACGCCGCTGTGGCTGACGCTCGTTGACCCCGCATCCGACGGCGCGGAACTCGCCGCCCTCGTCCGCGTGTGGGGCGCGCGACGCACCGCGGCGACCCCGAACAACTCCGACAACTCCGCGCGGCGCGCCTCCGGCGGCAATCGTCGCCACCGTCGCAGCCTGCCCGTCATCGCCGCGCGCTGAATGAAGGCGTCCTCACCGAACGGTTAAAAAATTCTCCCGTCCGTGCCTGTTAACGTTTCCGCCCCGTTCGCGTCTTACCAACCGAACGCGCAAGTGCTCGGGTTTGAGCGAGTCGGAAGCGTCGAGCGAGGTTGTTCCTGAATGTATGAAGTAGAGGCGATGGGCGGCATGCTCCATGTGATCGCAACAGATATGGCCGCGGCCTCCCCACCCAAAATTGAGATTTCCCCGGACGCCGCGCTCGTCGCGGCGGTGCGGGCGGGCGACCGCGACGCCTTCGGGCGACTCTACGACGGCTATTCGCGCATGGTACACGGCATCCTTTTGGCGCGCGTGCCTTACGGCGAGGTGGACGATCTCGTGCAGGACGTGTTTCTGGTCGCGCTCAGGAAGATTGACGCGCTGCGCGACGCCAACGCCTTCGGCCCCTGGCTCGCCATGATCACGCGCAACCGCGCCATGGACTTTCATCGCCGCTCGCGCGACACGGCGGAACTGACGGACGACATCGCGGCGACGGCCGACGTGACCGCGCCCGAAGCCGAGGCGACCGAGGTGTTGAACTTGATCCGGCAACTGCCGGAAGCATATCGCGAGCCTTTGATCCTGCGCTTCGTCGAAGGCATGACGGGGCCGGAGATCGCAGCGCGCACGGGACTCGCGCCCGCCAGTGTCAGGGTCAACATCCATCGCGGGATGAAACTGCTGCGCGAGCGGTTGGGCGGGACGAAGTTCGAGAGGGAGCATTAAAGTTATGAGCGATTACCTGTGGGACAAGACCGGCGAACCCGAAGAGGACGTGGCGCAACTCGAAAATCTGCTCGGCGCGCTCAAGCACCGACCGCGTCCGCTGGAGATTCCGGCCGACGCCATACGGACGCCGGCGATAACGGCGACGCGCCCGGCGACGATCTTTTCACGTCCGCGTTTAGCCATCGCCGCCTCGCTCATCCTGACGCTGCTCGCGGGAGCGTGGTTCGTCACTCGACAGGGCGAGCCGCGCAAGGATCAACTGGCGGAAGGCACACAGAGCAGTCCAGCCGCACGGAGCGAGAAACCGGACAACGTGCTTGTCCCGAACACCGGGACAGAGCAGAACGATTCGAGGGGCAACAAGGAACATTCGGAGTCGCGTGAAGACAGAGCGGTCGCCGTCGTCGCGGCCTCCGTCTCCAAATCTCCCCGGCGCGCGGCACGCTCGTCGGTCGCAAAACGGCAGAAGTTACTGCCGCGCGTGAAAGAGAACGCGCCCGCGCCGCTTGAGGAAGTCGCCCAGGGAACAATGCGCTGGCAGGTCGAGCAGCCCTTGACCCCGCAGCAGCGCGAGGCGACCGAGCAATTGATGTTCGCTCTCAGGCTGGCAAGCGCGAAGCTCAACTACGCGCAAAGAGAGATGCAGGATATTGGCCGCGCCGGAAACTAATGCGGGCGCGAGAAGAAGAAGAAGATCACAGTGCAGGGTCGAAACGGAGTAATTATGAGAATGAAACTTAATTCATGGCCGAAACTTTTATGCCTCGCCGTCGCGCTCGTCGCGGCGGGGGCGACCGCCGGGCGGGCGCAGCAGCCACAGGCCGCGCCCAGGTTGCAACTCGACAACGAAGAGTCGCTCGCGCGCAAAGCCAGCGAACTCATCGACGTGAACCTCGACGAGAATTTGCTGCGCATCATCCCGAAAAAGATCGTCACGACGACCGACACCGGCCAGAAGGTGGACATCGGCAAGATCGTCGGCGGCCTCAAAGGCGTCTACGTGCGCAGCTACGGCTTCAATAACGAGGGCGAATACAGCGAGGGAAATCTCGCCGGAGTGCGCACGCAGCTACGCGCGCCGGGTTGGGCGCGGCTCGTCAACATCATCAAGAAGAAGGCCGACGACAACGTCCACCTTGAAGTCTACATGATGACCTCCGCCGGGAGCATAGACGGCATCGCCATCCTCGCGCTCGAACCGAAGCGGCTGACGCTCGTCAACATCGTCGGCTCGATTGACCTCCAACAGTTGAGCCAGCTCGAAGGCCAGTTCGGCATCCCCGAACTCGGCATCGGCGGCGGCGACAAAGACAACAAACCGGCGAAGAAACAGTAGGGGGAAGGAAACATGATGCGCCGGACATTCATCCCACTGCTGCTGTTGCTCGTCGCCGTTACGCATGTGCCCGCCTCGCCCGTCGCCGCCGCGACGAAGAAGGACGCGGAGTATAGCGCGGTGGTCAAACTCATCGAGTCGCATTATCGCGTCAAGCATCGCGGCATCCCCTTCGTCGCCAACCTCGGCGTGAAGACGGCGAAGGTCGTCTCGAAGAACGCGCGGCGCGTGCTTCGCTTCGGCAGCTTCAAACTGGCGATCTTCGAGGATCAGGATTTTTCCGGGCGCGACTCCGGCACGGACATCCGTACCGCTCTGCGCCGGACGCTCGAACCCGAATGGCATCCGCTTGTCGCCGTGCAACTGGAAGAGGAAGGCCGCACTTACACCTACACGAAGGCGGACGGCGACAAGTTCAAAGTCCTCGTCATCGTCATCGGGCAGCGCGACGCGACCGTGCTGCAAGTCAACCTCAACCCGGAAGAGTTCGCGAAACTTCTCTTGAACCCCGAACACGAGAGCCGCGAACTGACGAACGAAGCGACCAGCGTCGAGCAGTAAAACAGGACGGCTGAAATGAAAGCCCGCAAGGCGCGGAAGCCTTTCCCCCGTCATTCATCCCTTTTCTTCATCCTTTAATTAAGGCGGAGTATTTACGCGATGAGAAGCCGAAAATTTTTCTCACACATCGTCGGACATGGAATTTCATTCGCGCTCTCGCTGTTGCTCGTGTGCGGCGGTGCGTCGTCCGCCGTGGCGCAGGAGGCGGCGCAGGACGAGGTGGTGAAAGTCAGAACGCGCGTCGTCTTTCTCGACGCGCTCGTGACGGACAAAAAGACGAAGTCGTTCGCCTCCGGCCTCACGGCGGATAACTTCGAGGTGCTCGCCGACGGCAAGCCCCGCCCCGTCTCTTATTTCACGCGCGAAGGCGACAAGAATCGTCGCCCGCTCGCGCTCGCACTCGTCTTCGACCTCGAACGGCTCGGCGCGGGGCGTTACATGCGTCGCACCGAAATACTCGAAGCGATGGCGGCGGAACTCTCGAAACTCCCCGCGGAAGACGAAGTGGCCGTCATCGTGCTCGACCCGAACGGCGTGGATGACCGGCGCGAATGGCTGACGCCTTTCACCCGCAACCGCGCGCAGACCGCCTCGGCGATGGCGATCATCCCGACGCTCGTAGGCCAGGGCGCGGGCGGAGACGGCGGCAGTGACGAAGGCGCGCCCGCGCAGGAAGCGGCGGAGCGCAGGGCGCAAGCGGCGGGCGGCGAGGCGACAAGCGCGCCCGCCGGACAGACGAAGGCGAGCGGCGAAGGCGCGGCGAAAGAGATCGAGCAGGCCGCCGGGGAGAAGGAAAAAGAGAAGCGCGATAAAGAGAAACGAGAGAAGGGGACTTCGATCACTATCGGGACGGGCGGCGTGCGTGTCGAATCGGGGCGCGGGCAAGACCGGGCGGTGAACGAAGAGGATGAAGACGTTGAAGTTGATTACATCAAGGACAGGAAGGGCAACACGGTGAAGCGCATCGCCAAGCCGGACGGCGCGCTCATCATCGAACGCACAAACAAGGACGGCTCGACCACCAGCGATTATCAAGACCCTTTCGATCTCGCGGCGGCGGCCCTGGAGATCACAAAGCGCACGGCGGCGGAGCGTCCCAACTCGCAGCCCGCGCTCGTCTACGTCACGGACGGCATCGCGCCCATTTTCTACGAGCAGCGGGATTACATCGAGTCGAAGCTCTTGAAGTCGAACGTCATCTTCAGCGCGCTCGTGACGGACATGAAGACCGGCTTCAAGTTTGCGATGCCGATATTGAAACCGCTCGGCAATCTGGCGGGCATCAGCATTTCGGGCGCGCAATATCTGGCGAAGGCGACGGGCGGCGAATCGGTGCGCGTGCGCCGCCCCGCCGACTACGCCAACGGCCTCGGCCGCATCGTCGGCAACCTCAACTCGCGCTACAGCCTCGGCTTCACGCTCGCCGAGACGGAAATTGACGACGGCCGGATGCACCCGCTCGAAGTGCGCGTCCGCGCGCGCGACGCCAAGGGCAAAGAGCGCAAACTGGAAGTGAAGGCGCGGCGCGGTTACTACATGACGACGGACGCGAAGCACAAGTCCGACCCCGAGGCCGCGAAGAAAACGGACGCCAACGGGGATACGCGAAAGTGAACGCGTGAAGAACTGAGAAGGATTGACCGCCGTGTCGCGGGGCACGGAGTCGAAGCATAGTCGCGAAGCGCGAAGTTGAAGCATAAAAGTCTTCTTCGCGTCTTCGCGATTCGCTTGTTATGCGCCGGAGGCTTTAATTCTCATCGGCCGCTTTGGCTTTCTCCCAAAAGAGGTGGTAAAGAAGTATAGATAAGATGATGACCGGGGAACTGCACATGCCGTATCACGCCATGATGCGCGGCGGCGCCGTGCTGGGCGTCGTCGCGCTGACCTTGCTGGTGCCCGCCAGCGCCGCCACTATTATTTTTACGATGAGTTTCATCTCCACCCATTATGTTCTGGCGTTCATTTATTCGCGCCAGCAACTGAAACAGGTGTTCGGCAATGTCTACTCGTCCATAACTTTTATCGGCCTTATCGTCGCCTCGATCCTGTTGTACCAGGCCGGGCTGCCGGCCGTGCTGGTTTTCTCGGCGCACCACGTTTTCAACGAGATTTACCTGCTCAGGCGGGTCGTCCCGCTGGAAGATGAGAGGGACGCGAAGGCATTTCGCCTGAGCAGCATCCTGTTGAATTTCTGCATTTACTTCGTCGTGCTCAGGCACGACCGGCACGTGGCTTTCATGAACGGCCCACTCCTGTGGGCTGCGCTCGCCGCCGGTTATGCCGCCTTCTTTTATTTTCTCTGGCGGCTGAAGAAAGGGCTGCGCGCGTCGCAACTCGTTGACCTGTGCGCGTTCGAAGTTTTAGGGGTGCTCCTGGTGGTCGCCTCGCTCTACGTCCGAATCGAGTTCCTTTTCCTTGTCTTCTATCATGTGCTATTTTGGAGCGTCTTACCTATCCCGAAATTTGCGAAGAAGGGCAAAGGGACACTTCTACGATACGGCGCTCTGACTTTCGCCATCACGGCGATCATCCTTTTGTTGTCGCCGGTCGGCATCCTGAAGCCATCCGTTTACCAGTTGTGGGCTAACCAATTCAATTTCTGGACGTACATGCACATCATGCTCTCGCTCGCTTTATCGAGCGCGCAGCCCGGGTGGATCACGAGATGGTTCCAGCCACAATACAGCCCGTCCTGAGGCCGTATCCGCTTTGCGCCTGCTAAATGCCCGCTGCCTGAACGCAATACTACACACATTTCCCAAGGAGAAACTCTGAATGAAAGTTGCCTCGCAACGCCCCCGTGCGCGTCGCTTCCGTCTGTCGCTTGTCGTCGCGCTCTCTATACTGGCCGTGTCCTGCGGCATCGCCACCAATGATGTTTACAACACGCCCTCGGGTGTGCCCCTGGTCGTGGCCGCCCCCGGCGTGCTCGCCAACGATATATCTACCGCAAACGAGCCGCTGACGGCGGAATACGTCTTAGGCTCAGGCCCGTCGAACGGCACCCTCAAATGCACGACGGACGCCGCGCTCAAATTATGCCCCGACGGGTCGTTCACCTACACGTCCAACGCGGGCTTTGTGGGCACTGACACCTTCATGTATAAGGCGAAGGACACCGGCGGCAGCGGTAACGAGGGGACGGTCAGCATCGCGGTCAGTAGTGGGCCGGCGACCGCCGGACAGCTCATCATCTCGGAGTTTCGCCTGTCCGGCCCGGGCGGCGTCGGCGACGAGTTCGTCGAAATCTATAACACGACCAACTTCCCCCACACCGTCACGCCGAGCGACACCTCCAGCGGATACGCCCTCGCCACTTCCGACGGCGTGGTTCGTTTCACGATCCCCATGTTCACGGTCATCCCGGCGCGCGGCCATTTTCTCGCCACCAACAGCACGGGCTACTCGCTGAACGACTACCCGGCGGGCACCGACAGGGGCGCCACCGGCGATGTCCCCTATGCGACCGACATCCCCATCAACACCGGCATCGCGCTTTTCAACACCGCGAACCCGGCAAACTTCACGCAGGAGACCCGGCTCGACGCCGCCGGCCCGACCACGGAAGCCAACACGCTCTACAGGGAGGGCGCGGGCTACCCGGCGATAAACGCCGCCACGGCCACCAATTACAGCATCGTCCGTGATTTGAGAAGCGGTCTGCCCAAAGACACGAACAATAACGACGCGGACTTCGACGCCGTTGACCCCGCGGCCACGTCGCTCTGCGTTGGCACGACGAATTTCCAGTGCCAGCGGGTCGGCGACCCCGGCCCCGAAAACACCTCGTCGCCCACGCAGCGCAACGCCGACATCAAGGCGTCGCTCGTGGACACGGGATGCACCGGCATGATCGTCAACCCCGCGCTGCCGAGCGCGTGCCGCTTCGAGCGCAACACCACGCCCGTCGCGGCCGCCCCTCTCGGCACGATCTCAATCCGGCGCAAGTTCACCAACACCAACCCGACGCAGTCCGTCACGCGCCTGCGCTTCCGCATCGTGGACATCACCACTGCGCCGGAGGCCATCGGCAACAACGGCACGGCCGACCTGCGCGTGCTCAGTTCGCCGACCGTGACGGCGACTTGTCAGAACGAGAGCGGGACGACGCACGTCTGCTCGGACAACCCCGGGACGACGACCGAGATTGAAGGTCTCACTTATGAGGGCACGTCCGCGTCGGGCGGCGGGTTCAACTCCTCGGTCGCGTCCGGCTCGATCACGCCCTCGGCGGCGCTCATCCCCGGCGAGAGCATCAACATTCAGTTCACGCTCGGCGTCGTGCAGAACGGCCGGTTCCGCTTCTTCGTCAACGTCGAGGCGTCGAACAGCGTGCCGTTTGACGATGCTATCTCGCCCACCAAGGCGCAGGCGACCCGCAACGGCCGGAGGCGGAAGGGGTAGCCGGAAGAGTTGAAGAGTTCGCACACGGGTGCGCGTGCGAACACCGGCCGTGTGCGAGTTGGCGGAGGCCGCCTGAGAAGCATAAAATTCAGGCGGCCTCTTTTCTTATTCGGCATTCACGCGATAGACCACGGCACGCTTTGTCTCGTCGGTCGTCCCGGACAAACAGAGAGAAGCCGTTGTCGGGGCGTGACGCCCTTTTATTCCGAGCCGCCGGAGGGCGTTCGAGTCGGAGGCGCATGATGAAAGACGCAATCAAGCTGATCGCCGCCGCGGCGTGTTGCCTGTGGCTTCTCGCCCCCGCCCGCGCGCAGACGGCCGTGCCGTTTACGACGACGCCGCAAACTTCCACGCGTGGAAGCGCGGCGGGCAGCCCCGACATAGTGACTACGGGCGTCTTGAAGTGGAAATTCAAAACGGGCGGGAGCGTCTATTCGACGCCCGTGATTGCCGACGGCGTCGCTTATTTCGGCAGTTACGATTATTACCTCTACGCGATAGACAGCGCGACGGGACGCGAGTTGTGGAAGTACAAGACGGGCGGGCGCATTCTCGGCTCGCCCGCGCTCTCCGGCGGCCGGGTCTACTTCGGCAGTCAGGACACGCGCATCTACGCGCTCGACGCCGCGACGGGCAAAGAGCGTTGGAAGTTCAAGGCCGAATACGCGGTGAACTCGACGCCGGTCGTCGGCGGCAGGATACTCTATTGCGCGGGAACGGTCGGACTGCTCTTCGCCATTGACGCCGAGACCGGGCGCGAGGTGTGGCGGTTCAGCGCGGAGGCGGGCGCGCCGACCACGCCGCTGCTCGCGGGCGGCATGCTCTACCTGGGCAGCGGGCGCGGCCTGCACGCCGTTGACGCCGCGACGGGTCAGAAGAAATGGACTGCGAAGACTTCGCGACCCGTAGTCGCCGCGCCCGTCTCCGACGGCGTGACCGTCTACTTCACGAGTCTCGATAACCGGCTTCACGCTGTTGATGCCGCAACCGGACAACGGAAGTGGACTTTCGACACCGAGGGCGCGCTGCCGCACTCGCCCGCGCTCGCGGACGGCGCGCTCTACTTCGGAGGCATTGACGGCAACCTCTACGCGGTTGACGCCGCGACGGGCAGAGAGCGCTGGAAGTTTGCCGCCGGGCAGGGCATCACCTCCGCTCCCGCCGTCTCCGTTGCGCTCGTCCACTTCGGCAGCCTCAAAGGTCTCTACACGCTCGACGCCGCGACCGGCCAACTTAAATGGTCTTACACGACCGAGCGCATCGTCACCTCGACGCCCGTCGTCTCCGGCGGCCTCATCTACTTCGGCGGGTGGGACGGCAACCTCTACGCGTTACAGTAAGCGCGCCGCGCGTTACGATAAGCGCGCCGCTTCCGTCCGTCCCTCCGCCGCCGCGCTCAAAAAAGCGGCCGGTGCTCCAGGTGGCGCAACGCCAGCCAGATGAGCGCGACGAGCGCCGTCGGGATGAGCACGTCGAGCGCGGCGAACGCCGTCGCCGCGATAATGTCGCCGCGCCCGAGCGGGTACGCGCCGCGCCACCAACCCGCGAGGACGACTAATAACACGCATAACCCCGTCAGGAGCGCGCCCGCCAGTATCGCCACCGACGGCCAAAGCTCGTTCGTAATCTCTCACCACGCGTCCGTCCACCAGCCGAAGAACATCAACGTCATCAACGCGAGCGGCACGCCCGACACTATCCATATCCGGTTCATCTCGTTTTTCCCTCTCCACGTTTTCGCGCCGCACGCCGCCGGTTAGAACGTTCACAGCTTAAACGTCGGGAGGCTTCGCGCGCTGCACGGCGTATGACACTTCCCCGTGTGTCATACGGCGCGGCGGGCGAAAAAAATCTCCGCGTTGACACCCGGAAAGACGCGCCTGTATCATCCGTCGCAGTTTTCTTTCACGCGTTTTCGAGCCTGACTTTGCCGTAAAGATTTTGCCGGAGGAGTGTCACGACGTGCGGCGCGTGCGACGCGTGCGCCGTTGTCTCTCCGCCGAGCGTGTGTGGCTGATGGAGAAACTTACCGTCCGACGCGTCGGCGTGCTCGTTAAACCGCATCACCCGGAGGCGGACAAAACTCTCTGCCGCCTGCTCGAATGGCTCGCGCCGCGCGGCATCGCGCTCGTCGTCGGCCCGCGCGTCGAACGCGAACAACTCGAACGCGAGACGGGCTGCGCCGTCGAGACTCTGGAACACGAGGAACTCGCCGCCAGCGTGGACATGATCATCGTGCTCGGAGGCGACGGCACGATGATCGCCGCCGCCAGGCTTCTGGACAACCGCGACGTGCCCGTCGTCGGCGTCAACTACGGCACGCTCGGCTACCTGACCGAAGTGCGCGTCGAAGAGATGACGGACGCGCTCGAATCAATCATCGCGGGCAACTATCACCTCGACCGCCGCGTGATGCTCGCCGCCGAACTCCATCGCGGCGCGGAGAAACTTTTGCGCAACCGCGTGCTGAACGACGTGGTGATCAGCAAGTCGGCGCTGGCGCGCATTATCGAGATCGAGACGTGGTTCGACGGCCAACTCGTCAACTGCTTCCGCGCCGACGGCCTCATCATCTCCACGCCGACCGGTTCGACGGCCTACAACCTGTCGGCGGGCGGCCCCGTCGTCTACCCCTCGATGAACGCCATCATCATCACGCCCATCTGCCCGCACACGCTCTCGAACCGGCCGCTCGTCGTGCCCGACGACGCCGAGATCGAACTCGTCCTCAAGACGCCGAACGAGGAAGTCGCTCTCACGCTCGACGGGCAGGTCGGCTATCGCCTGGAGGTGAATGACCGAGTTCTCATCTCCAAGAGCCGCACGACCTTTAACCTGATGCAGCCCCTCAACCGCAACTACTTCGAGGTGCTGCGCGGAAAATTGAAATGGGGTAGGTGAATGGTGAACGGTAAATGGTAAATGGACGAAAGCAGTTTCCATTTACCATTCACCATTTACCATTCACCATTCACGAGGAGAAGAAATGGCTGACGACAGACGAGATGATGTTGATGTGACGAAGCCGGGGGTTCGCTCCGATGCTTACGAGCGAGAGGCGACGACCGACCTCAAGGACGCGACGCCGGATCGGCCGAAGGGGATGCCGCTGCACACGCGTATCCTGATCGGGCTGGTCGTGGGCGTGGTGGCGGGCGTCGTGGCGAACCGCGCGCTCGGCGGCGATCACCCCGGCGTCGCGTGGGCCGTGCGCCACGTCACCGAGCCTATCGGGACGCTCTTTCTGCGCCTCCTGCTGATGGTGGTCGTGCCGCTCGTCTTCTCGTCGCTCGTCGTCGGCGTCGCCGGCATCGGCGACATACGCAAACTCGGCCGCGTCGGGTTGAAGTCTTTCGCCTACACGCTCATCATCTCCGCCATTTCGGTCGTCATCGGCCTGACGCTCGCCAACACGATCCGTCCCGGCGAGCGCATTGACGAAGCGACGAAGGCGGGACTCGAAGCGCGCTACGGCACGGACGCCTCGAAGCGCGTCGCCGACGCGACGAAGACCGCGACGACCGCCTCGCCCCTGATGCAGGTGGTGGAGACGGTCGTGCCGTCGAACCCGGTGGCGGCCGTCGCCGGCATCATCGCGGGCAGGGAGACACAGACCGACACGCCGAACATGCTCCACCTGATGTTCTTCGCCGTCATCCTGGGCATCGCCGCCACGCTCATCCCGGAGAACGTCACCGCGCCGCTCCTGCAAGGCTTGCAGGCGCTCTTCGAAATCTCCGCGAAGATCATTGACATCATCATGAAGATCGCGCCCTTCGCCGTGGCCTGCCTGCTCTTCAACAACACGTCGCGCTTCGGCCTCGATCTCCTGCAAGCGCTCGGCTGGTTCGTCCTGACCGTGCTCGGCGGCCTCGCCCTGCACATGTTCGGCGTCTATTCGCTCTCCGTCTATTTCCTCTCGCGCATCAGCCCTCTGGAGTTTTTCCGCCGCATCAAGACGGTGATGCTCACGGCCTTCTCCACCTCGTCGTCGAACGCGACGCTGCCGACGGCTTTGCGCGTCTCGGAGGAAAATTTGGGCGTGCCGCGCGAGATCAACAGCTTCGTGCTGACCGTGGGCGCGACGGCCAACCAGAACGGGACGGCTCTGTACGAAGGCGTCACCGTCCTCTTCCTCGCGCAACTCGCAGGCATTGACCTCACGATCTATCAACAACTCGGCATCGCCTATTTCGCCATCCTCGGCGGCATCGGCACGGCGGGGGTCCCCTCCGGCTCGATCCCCTTCATCATCGTCATGCTCGTCACCTACGGCATCAACCCCGCGCTCATCGCCATCATCCTCGGCGTGGATCGCATACTCGACATGTGCCGCACCACCCTGAACGTGGCGGGCGACATCACGGCGGCCACCTTCGTTGCGCGTTCGGAAGGCTACGAACTTTTGCAGCCGCACATCCCCGAACTCGAACGGCGCGGCATCGTCGCCGGCGGGCCGTCGAGCCGCGACGTGATAGATTGAAGTTTTAAGACAGTTCGCATGCGCACGCGACGGAGTGAAAAGCGTGCGCCGCGGATGTATGAGAACGATGCTGGACGCGCAAAGCCCGCCCCGCCCGGTTGGGGCGGGCTTTGCCGTTTTTGGCGGGGAAACAGGCGCGGGCATCGGGCGCGGGCGTGCGCAGCGCGTCGGGAACGTGAGATGCAAGGGAATATTCCTTAACTTCTCGTATAGGCTTTGCGACATTATCGCGTGAAGATGTGCGCTCGTTAAAATCACGAAGCCGCGAGCGTTCGGGCGAGCGTCGGGCAGCGCCAATCGGGCCGCAGCGGAAATTCCTCGCCGGCGCTTTGCAACTCAAGCCGAGGTTTAAACGATTATGTTTCCTATTGGCGATGACAACTCCGACCGGCACTCGACGCCCGTCGTCAACTATCTACTGCTCGCGGCGAACATCCTCGTCTTCGTGCTCTTTCAGGGATTCGGCTCGAACGACCATTTCACCTACGCGTGGTCAACCGTGCCCGCGGAGATCACGTCGGGGCGCGACATCGCTTCGCCCGACCGCGTCGTCGTCGAACCGATCACGGGCGAACGCTTTCAAATGCCGGGGCTGCAACCAACGCCGGGCAGCGTCTACCTCACGCTCCTGACCTCGATGTTCATGCACGGCGGGCTGGCGCACCTGTTCGGCAACATGCTCTTCCTCTGGATTTTCGGCGACAACCTCGAACACCGCATGGGGAAGGTGAAGTATCTCGTCTTTTACCTGCTGTGCGGGCTGCTGGCCTCGCTCGCCCACGTCTTTTCGACGATGGCCTTCGGGCAGAACCCGCTCATTCCGAGCCTCGGCGCGTCGGGCGCGATCTCGGGCGTGCTCGGCGGCTACCTGCTGCTGCACCCGACGCGCGGCGTCCACGTCATCATCTTCAGTTTTATCGTGCGCACCGTCCCGGCCTTCGTCGCCATCGGTCTCTGGTTCGTCTTCCAGTTGATCAACGGCCTCGGCATGCTCGGGCAGGGTTCGCAGGAGGGCGGCGGCGTGGCCTACGCCGCGCACATCGGCGGCTTCGTCGCCGGATTCCTGCTCGTCAAATTGTTCGACTCCGGCGCGAAACGCGATCCGGCGCAGGCGTGGACGGGCGGCCGCGCCGGTTACTAGCGAAACGCGGCGGCGCGCTGTCGGCCCGCCTCTCGCGCCGGACGCCGCGACGCGAAACTGCAAAAAGGGAGAAATGAAATGGCTGATAACGATAACGCGATTTCCGTACTCAATAACTTGATCGAAACCTGCAAGGACGGTCAGGACGGTTTCCAGACCGCCGCCGAAGGCGTGAAGCGCAGCGACATCAAGTCGCTCTTTTATCAATACTCGCAGCAGCGCGCGCAGTTCGCCGGCGAGTTGCAGACGGAAGTGAGGCGGCTCGGCGGCGAGGCGGAGAAAACGGGCAGCGTCGCGGCCACGCTGCATCGCGGCTGGATCAACATGAAGTCGGCCGTGACGGGCGAGGACGAAAACGCCGTGCTCGCCGAATGCGAACGCGGCGAAGACTCCGCCGTCTCGAACTACAAGGACGCGCTCGCCGATGCGAACCTGCCGTCGGACGTGCGTGCAATCATCGAACGCCAGTACGCGCAGGTGCGGGAGTCGCACGACCGCATCCGCAACCTCGAACGCGCGACCGAGACGGGCGGCGCGAACACCGCGAGCACGTAACGTTTCTCATTCACATGGAGAGGGGCGGCCGAATGCCGCGCATGAAGAGGGCGGCTCACGACGGGTAGCGACGGGCGCAGGAAGCCCCGAGGCGCGCGAGCGCGAGGCGGAAGCGAGAGGGCGGCGCAGCCCTCCGGCTTCCGCCTTTTGCTTTCTCGCGCGGCTCAGGTAACATCGCTTCGTCGCTATGTTTCAAGGAGTACAAGACAATGTCAGCCATCTACACGTCTGCGCCGCCCGTTAATCAACAGGGGCTGGAAATTCGCCCGACGCCGCGCGCGGAGATGAACCTCTACCCGCTCGACACCTTTCCCTACGAGTTCGCCGGGCGCGAGATCACAGTCAGCTTCGAGATGCCGGAGTTCACGGCCATCTGCCCCTTCTCCGATTTCCCCGACTTCGCCAATATCCGGCTCGCCTACGTGCCGGGCGAGCGTTGCGTCGAACTGAAAAGCCTCAAGCTCTACGTCAACTCGTTTCGCAACGTCAAAATTTTTCACGAGCACGTCGTCAACGTCATCCTCGAAGACTTCGTGCGCGCGTGCGACCCCCTGAGCGTCGAACTCGAAGGCGACTTCAACATTCGCGGCAACATCAAGACGGTCGTGCGCGCGAGCTACAAGAAGCAGTAAAACTGTCAGTTGTCCGTGGTCAGTTGTCAGTTGTTTGTGTTTCGTCAGCCGACAACTAAAGATAAAACTTTCAGCTTGGGGAAGAGGCAAGGCAACTGACCACGGACAACTGACAACCGGCGTTTTTATGACCACTATCGGAATCATCGGCATCGCCATCCTCGTCGCGCTCGTCGTGCTGTTTCTGGTGTGGCGGACGGTAAAGATGTTCGTCAAACTCGCGCTCGTCGGCCTCATCGCGCTGCTCGTGATCGCCGCGCTCGTGTGGTGGAACTATTCCGGCGGCACAAGTTCGACGCCGAACGCGAATCGCCCCGCCGCCAACACGCGTCGCAACACAAATCGCTGATTCGTCCGCATGTCCCTTAGCCGCCGTCCCTTAAATGGCCGAGACCGACACCGATCCCGCCGACGAGTTCGACGCCTCGATCAGCCCGGGCGCGCTCGATGAGCGCACCCCCGGTCTCTTCCGCCGCTACCGCAGCCTCCCGCGAAACGTCCTCGTCATCAGTCTCGTCAGCTTCCTGAATGATGCTTCGAGCGAAATCATCTATCCGCTCCTGCCGGTCTTTCTCTCCGTCGCGCTCGGCGTGTCGCCCGCCGTCATCGGTTTAATCGAAGGCGGCGCGGAATCCGTTTCGAGTTTCCTGAAACTCTTTGCCGGTTACTTCAGCGACCGCAGCGGGCGGCGCAAAGCCCCGGTCGTCTTCGGCTACGCGCTGGCCGGCGTCGTGCGCCCGCTGTTGGGCTTTGCGACGAGTTGGCCGCAGGTCTTCGCCGTGCGCTTTGCCGACCGCGTGGGCAAAGGCATTCGCAGCGCGCCGCGCGACGCCCTGATCGCCGACTCGGCCGCCTCGCACGAGCGCGGCCTCGCCTTCGGCTTTCACCGCGCGATGGATCACTTCGGCGCGGTCGTCGGCCCGCTCCTCGGCTTCGCGCTCCTCGTGCTCATCGCGGGCAACTACAACGCGCCGACGCTCGGCGAATACAGGTTGATTTTTCTCGCCGCGTCCGTCCCCGCGCTGGCCGCCGTGCTCGTCGCCGCGTTCGCGCTTCGCGAGACGCGTAAAGACCGTGACGAAGGGCGTGAGAGCAGGAGAGCGGAACGCGAACGCGCAGACGCCTTGCGCGCGGAAAGCAGCGGCAGCCCGCCCCCGGCGGTCTTTAAGCCGGGGAGCGACCCGGCCGCGCCTCCGCGTTTTTCGCTGCGCGGCTTCGACGGAAACTTCAGACGCTTTCTCGTCATCCTCGCGCTCTTCACCTTGTCGAATTCTTCGGACGCATTTCTCCTGCTGCGCGCACGCGAGGTGGGCATCTCGACGGCCACGATCCCCCTGCTCTGGGCTGCGCTGCACGCAATGAAAGTGATCAGTTCGCTTGTCGGCGGCGACCTCTCGGACAGGCTCGGGCGCAAGACCCTGATCGTGACCGGCTGGCTCTTTTACGCCGCCGTCTATCTCGGCTTCGCGTTCGTCTCGACGGTCGCGGGCGCGTGGACGCTCTTCCTTATTTACGGCATCTATTTCGGTCTCGTCGAAGGCGCGGAGAAGGCGCTCGTCGCAGACCTCGTGCCCGCCGACAAACGCGGCACGGCTTACGGCCTCTACAATCTCGCCTTCAGCATCACGGTCTGGCCTGCGTCGCTGTTGATGGGCGCGTTGTGGAGTTGGCGCGGCGCGTCCGTGGCCTTCGTGGCGAGCGCGTGCATCGGCACGCTGGCCGCGCTGCTCCTCGCCACCACCATCCGCGCCGACGCACACACCACGGCAAGTTATCCCGCGCGCCGAACAAAAGGATGAGAGGGGCAGTTAAATAATGATATAGTGCGCGCGTTTTAATCCGACGCGCGCCTCTTGCGCCGCGCCCGCGAAGACGACCCTTCATCTTGTAACAGGAGCAAAAAACCCCCATGAACAGCGAAATCACCGACAACATGCTGCGCAACATCATGCCGAACCTGCCCGCCGCCAAACGCCAACTCTATCTTCCCTATTTAAACCAGGCCATGCGGGAATTTGAGATCGCCACTTATCTGCGCGCCTCGGCCTTCCTCGCGCAACTCGCGCACGAGTCGGCCGAGTTTCGCTACTTCGAGGAGATCGCTTCGGGCAAGGCTTACGAGGGGCGCAAAGACCTCGGCAACACGCAGCCCGGCGACGGCGTGAAGTACAAAGGCCACGGGCCGATCCAGATCACCGGGCGCGCCAATCACACCGCCTGCGGCAAAGCGCTCGGCCTCGATCTCATCAACAACCCGACGCTCATCACCCAGCCGCCGAACGCTTTCCGCTCCGCCGGTTGGTTCTGGGACACGCGCGGCTTGAACGCGCTCGCCGACCAGAGACTCTTCAAAGCGATCACCAAGAAGATCAACGGCGGCTTCAACGGGCTGGCCGACCGCCAGAAATATTACGACCGCGCGCTGCGCATCATCCCCGAAGATTTGAACCTGGGAGCGGCAAACCTAGATGTCCCGCCCGACAATAAACACGGCGACGTGCCCCCGTCCGTCATCGCGGCGGTGACGACCACGCCTGCCGCGACGCCCATCACGACGACGACCACGATCACCACCACCGTAACGCCCGAGGCGGCGGCCGGGGCGGGCGCGGAGTTCGAGGCGGGCGACGGCGGCGACGCGTCCGACGCGTCGGCATCGTCCGACGATTAAGCCGCCGGATGATTCCCGCCGCGCGCGAGAGCGCGCCTCCCCGGCTTGACTTCCGACCGTTATTCTCTGTATCACGGTTTCGTCATTCGCCCGGATGAAATCAAATGCGGGGGCAGAGGCTAGAGTCCCTGCCCCCGCATTCCATGTAGTTCGTCATTCCGCACGGCGCAAGGGGGAATTCCGCTCTCGCCGCCGGCCGAAATCCGTCCGGGCACTTATTCCGGCAGCATAATTTTCTAATGGACTCACAGAACTATCGTCTCATCACCGACCGGGCGGAACTCGCGCCGGCGGTCGCCGAACTGTCCGGCCACGCCGCCGTCGGCTTCGACGCGGAAACCACCGCGCTCGATCCTTACCGTGGCCGCATGCGGCTCATGCAATTCTCCGCGCCCGACGGTGCGGCCTACATCATTGACCTCGACCGCTTCGCGCGCGGCGACGGCGCGCCCGACCCCGAAGCGCTCGCGCCTCTGTTCCAACTGCTGGCCGCGCCCCGCCCCGTGAAGGTGGCGCACAACGCGAAGTTCGACGCCAAGTGGACGAAGCATCAGCTCGGCACGGAACTCGGCGGCGTCTTCGACACGATGCTGGCGAGCCAACTCGTCTCGGCCGGGGAGTCCGAGGATCGCCACTCGCTCGCCGCCGTCGCCGCGCGCTACCTCGACGAGACCGTGGACAAGTCCGAACAACTCAGCGATTGGAGCGGCCAACTCTCCACGGCGCAACTCGAATACGCCGCGCGCGACGCCGCCCTCATGCTGCCCCTGCGCGACCGTCTCATCGAACTGCTCAAGCGCGACGATCTCGTCCGTGTCGCGCAACTCGAATTCGAGTGCGTCGTGCCCGTCGCCTGTCTCGAACTGGCCGGAATTTTTCTCGACGCGGTGCGCTGGCGCGAGCAGTTAGCCATCGTCGAGAAGCGTCGCGCCATCCTCGCCGAAGAGTTGCAGGTGATGCTCGCCGAAGAGTCTTCGCAACAGTCCTTCTTCGGCCCGACGCGCAACGACATCAACCTCGATTCACACGTCCAACTGACCAAAGCCCTCAAGCGCGTGCTGCCCGGCGTGGAACTCCCCAACTCGACGCGCAACTGGAAGCTGCAACCGCTCGCCGCCGAGCATGAAGTGATCAGGGTGCTGCTCGAATACCGCACCGTCCAGAAAGCGCTCACGAGTTACGGAGAAAATATTCTCAACGAGATCAACCCCGTCACCGGCCGCATCCACGCCAACTTCCACCAGATCGGCGCGCCGACCGGCCGCTTCGCCTGCCTCGCCGGCGACACGCTCGTCTCGACTCGTGTCGGCTTCAAGCCGATGTCCGAGATTAGAGACGGAGACGTAATAAAAACTTCTTACGGTTTCAAAAAAGTGGAGAAGGCTTGGATGACCGGCGTCCGCAGGCTTTTCCGAGTCCGACTTAAAGACGGCCGCAGCATCCGCGCCACCGCCGATCACAGATTTCTCACCGGCCGGGCGAACGAGTGGAAGCGGCTTGACGAATTGCGACCGGGCGATCAGGTTTTCGTCTCGCTCAAAGTCTCCGAGTTCGAGCGGGCGGCGGATGAGACGCCGCGAATCAACTTGCCCGCACCCCCAGTCAGGTCGCGCAAAGCCGTCCGCCTGCCGGGAGAACTGTCGCCCGCGTTATGCGAACTGATTGGGTTGATCGTGGCCGACGGGTTTCTCGGACGGCGACACGAAAGACCCGTTAAGCGCGGCCGCGTTGCCGGGACGCCCGCCGTGTACGACCGTGTTTGCCTTGCGTTCGGCTGGCACGATGACGAGTTGATCGAGCAAGTAGTCGAACACAGCCGCAGATTGTTCGGACAGCCTTTCGTGCCCGTCAAGTCGAAGACGTGCCGCGTGCTGCAACTCGCCTCGACCAAGCTCGCACATTTCTTCGCGGCGCTTGGGCTGGAAGGGAACGCGCACACCAAGTCAGTGCCAAAACTCATCTTGTCCGCCCCCGCGAGTTTTCAGGCCGCATTCCTGAGAGGTTTGTTTGAAGGCGACGGGTACCGCACGGACAACGCCATCGGCCTCACGAGCGTGAACCTGTCGCTGCTGTCTCAAGTTCAGTTGATGCTCTCCAATTTGGGCATCTACGCGACTGTCAGGCGAAGAAACGACGCCAGCGGCTTTTCGGGTTCGCCCCGGTTCGACCTGAAGGTGCATAAAAAAACCGACCTCTCGAAATTTATGGAGAGGATAGGTTTTATCTCCGCCAGAAAGAACCGCACGTTCCTGCCGGTTCCGCAAACTACAGACGGGATACGCACGCCGTTCCGCATCTACGGCGCGCAACTTTACCGTGAGGCTGTCGCCGCGGGCACGGCAGAAGCCTCCCGCAACGGCGTCAAACCTTTCGTCACGTACTACAAGAATTCATATCTCAAGGACGAATCGGTCAAGAAGTTGATCGACAAGTTCGGCCTGCTTCCCAGTCTTGAGCCGGTCGCGGATTATCTCGACTTACAAGTGCGCCCGGTCGAGATTGAGGGCATCACGCCCGACCACATCGAGGAAGTTTATGACCTCACCGTCGAAGACGTTCACGAGTTCATCGCCGGCGGGATCGTCGTCCACAATTGTACGAACCCGAACGTCCAGCAGGTGCCGCACGCCGTCGAGTACCGGCGTTGCTTCCGCGCGCCGCAGGGGCGCAAGCTCGTCATCGCGGATTACTCGCAGATCGAGTTGCGCATACTTGCGCACGTCACCGAGGACAAAGGCTTCATTGACGCGTTCAATTCCGGCGCGGACTTGCACCGCGTCACGGCCGCGCAGGTCTTCAACACGCCGCTCGAAGAAGTGACCAGAGAGCAGCGCGATTTCGCCAAGCGGCTCAACTTCGGCGTGGTCTATGGCATCGGCGCGCAGCGTTTCTCCACCCTGACGGGCATCCCTCTGACCGAAGCCGAGGGCATCCTCGCGCGCTACTTCCAGACCTATCGCGGCCTCGATGCGTGGCTCAGAGACGCGGCGCGCAAGGCGGTGCGCGAGCGCACTGCGCGCACCATGTCGGGGCGGCTCGCCCGCTTCAACTTCGACGCCGAAGACCGGCAGGCGGCCTCGCTCGCGCAGCGCAACGGCAAGAACATGCCCATTCAGGGCGCGTCCGCAGACATCCTCAAGCGCGCCCTGCGCCTCCTGCACGACCGTCTGAAAGAGACCACGGCGCGCCTCGTCAACATCGTCCACGACGAGATCGTCGTCGAGGCCGACGACGCCGACGCCCCGGAGATCGCGCGCACCGTGGAAGAGGCCATGTGCGCCGCGGGCGAAGAATACGTCACACGCGTTCCCGTCAAAGTGGAGACGGAAATCGCCGACGAGTGGGTGAAATAAGGAAACGATGAACTAAAAGCCGTCAGTTGTCCGTAGTCCGTTGTTCAAATCCGTCTTTAGCAACTTGTGTGATAACCACATGCAACTGACTACTGACTACTGACAAAGCACAGTCTTTCATCCATCGTTCCTACTTCATCGTTCCTTCTCCCCGTTGTATCATCCGCAAGCGTTGCAGTTCGCCAGTCCTCGCTTCTGTTCCTTTAACTCTCACCCGGCCGAACTCATCAACCGCCGGTTTCCCACAGGAGTCTGCCCCGTATGAAAAAATCCGTTATGAAAATATCTACGCGCCGCGCCGCCGCCAGTGCGCTCGTTTTCGTCGCCCTGTTTCTCTCGCCCTTCATTTCGCGCGCAGCGGATTTCCGGCGCGAGGTCGTCTACCAGATCATCACGGATCGTTTCTTCGACGGCAACTCCGCCAACAACAACCCGGCGCAGAGCGCGGGACTCTACGACTCGACGAAGACGAACTGGCGCGCCTACTGGGGCGGCGACCTACAAGGCATCCAGCAGAAGATGTCTTACCTTGCCGGGATGGGCATCACCGCCATCTGGATTTCGCCGCCCGTTGATAATCTGAACGCCAACATCCCCGACGGCAACGGCAACCCGACCGCTTCCTATCACGGCTATCAGGGGCGCGACTTCAAACGCATCGAGGAGCATTCCGGCAGCGCGTCGAACGCCTGGACGGACTTCGACAATCTCGTCACGGCCGCGCACCAGAACGGCATCAAGGTCATCGTTGATTTCGCGCCCAACCACTCGACGCAGGACAACGCGGGCGAGTTCGGCGCGCTCTACGACAACGGCACGTTCCTCGGCAACTACACCAACGACACCAACGGCTACTTTCACCACAACGGCAACATCTCCAACTGGGACGACCGCTATCAGGTGCAGTATTACACCCTCTTCAACCTCGCCGATCTTAACCAGGAGCACGCGACGATTGACGCTTACATGAAAGCCACCGCGCAACTGTTCCAGCAGCACGGCGTTGACGGCTTCCGCATTGACGCCATCAAGCACATCACCTGGGGCTGGCAGTACAGTCTCGCCAACTCGATCTACGCGAACGGCGACAGCTTCCTCTTCGGCGAGTGGTATCAGACGAGCACGAATGATCCGCTCTACCGCGATTCGTACAAGTACTCCAACAAGAGCGGCATCTCCATGCTCGACTTCCCGCTCAACACGGCCATCCGCAACGTCTTTGGCTCGAACGCCAACTTCTCCGAGATTGACGCGGTGCTCACGGCCGAGGCCGCGAACTTCACCTGGGACGAAGACCTCGTCACGTTCATAGACAACCACGACATGACACGCTTCCTCTCGCTGCTGAACAACAACAACCGCCTGCACCAGTCGCTCGCCTTCATCCTCACGCAGCGCGGCATCCCCTGCATCTACTACGGCACGGAGCAATACCTGCACAACGACACCTCTGGCGGCGGCGACCCCTATAACCGCCCGATGATGAACGCCTTCAACACCTCGACCACCGCCTACACGCTCACCAACCGCCTCTCCGCCCTGCGCCGCAACAACCCGGCCATCGGTTACGGCACGACGCAGCAGCGTTGGATGAACAACGACGTGTACATCTACGAGCGGAAGTTCTTCGGCAACACCGTGCTTGTCGCCATCAACAAGAACGAGACGACCTCGTATCCGATCACAGGACTCAGCACCGCGCTTCCCGCCGGCACGTATTCCGACACCCTGACGGGGCTGCTCGGCGGCTCATCCATCAGCGTCGCGGCGGGCACAGGCGGCAACAACCCCGTGGCGAACTTCACGCTCCCGGCGCACACCGTCGCCGTCTGGAGTTTCGCGCAGTCGCCCTCCACGCCGCAGGTCGGCGCAATCGGCCCGACGGTCGCGCACCCCGGCGTGCGCGTCACCATCGGCGGCAAAAACTTCGGCACGACCACGGGCACGGTCAAGTTCGGCACGACCACGGCGACCGTCAACTCGTGGACTTCGACGAAGATCGTCGCGACCGTGCCCGCCGTCACCAACGGCAACTATAACGTGACCGTCACCAACTCTTCGGCGCAGGTCTCGAACGGCATCGCGTTCACCGTGCTCGCCGCGAAACTGATCCCCGTCACCTTCACCGTCAACAACGCCTCGCCGACGCAGACGGGCGATTACATTTTCCTGACAGGCAACACCGTGGAACTCGGCAACTGGGCGACGACGTGGGACGCCGCCGTCGGGCCGATGCTCACGCCCAACTACCCGAACTGGTTCCTGAACGTGAGCGTCCCGGCAGGGAAGACGCTCCAATTCAAGTTCATCAAGATCGCGGCAAACGGCACGGTCACTTGGGAGGCGGGCGCGAACCACACCTACACCGTGCCCGCGAGCGGCGTCGGGTTCGTCAACGTCAACTGGCAGTATTAACGACGGAGAAAATTAGACGCGGAGGGCACGGGGTACGCAGCGGAAATCATTCGTGATCTCAAATCTGAAATTTGAGCTTTCTTTCCCCTTCGTTCCCTGCGTCAACCATGGATAGCGTGTCTTCGATGTGAGGTCGGAGCGATGAAGAGGTTTTTTATTCTCGCGAGCCTGTCGCTCGCCCTGACACCCAACGCGCGGGCGACGGCGGCGACCCCGCAAACTCAATCCACGACCGCGCCCCCGGCGCAGGTGGGCGGCACGGCGAAGACCGGCGCGAAGGTTGACGCTGCCGCCTTGAAAACTTATACCGGCCGGTACGAGGTGGGCGCGAGCGTCATCCCCGTCACCACGCTCGACGTGACGCTCGAAGACGGCGCGCTCTGGGTCAAGCCGACGCTCGTCAAAAAACGCAGGCTCGTTGCCACACGCTCGCGCCGCAGTTTTCTCGACGAGATCGAGGGCACGCGCTACACGTTCAACCGCGACGAAGAGGGGCGCATCGCCAGTCTCACCTTTCAATACGAGGGAAGCCCGTACACGGCGCGGAGAGTCGCGCTGCCGCCGCCGAGCCTGAAAGGGAACACTACCTTCAGGCTGCGGGGCTATCCGCAGGCGCGCCTCGTTGTGCTCGCCGGCTCGTTCAACAACTGGAATGAATCGCAGTTGCTCTTCGCGCGCGAAGGCGACGAGTGGGTCTGCCGCGTTGACCTCGCGCCGAACCGCTACGCCTACAAGTTCGTCGTTGACGGCAACTGGATGCTCGACCCCGCCAACCCCGACACGGAAGAGGACGAGTACGGAAATCTCAACTCCGTGCTGATCGTCAAGGAAAAGTAGGGAGAATTGATTCATTGATCCATTGATTCAATGTTTAATTTCTTAATTGAATCAATGGATCAATGAATCAATCTTTTCTACTCTCGGCGCCAGAGGAAATAGACGGGGATGCCCGTGAGTACGAGCAGGTAGCCGATGCCGGATGTGCCCGGCGTGAGGTATGCCAGATCGAGCACGAGCAGGAGCGCGAGCAGGATGTAGACGAGCGGCACGAGCGGATAGCCGAACGTGCGATAGGGGCGCGGGGCATCGGGGAGTTTGCGACGCAGGACGATGACCGCCCCGACCATCAGCGCATAGAAGACGAGATCGGCGGAGATGATGTATTCGAGCAGTTGCGTGTAGACGTTGCCGTAGGTAACGGTGACGGCGAGCGTTTGCGGGTCAACCGTCTCCGTCGCGGTTCGCGGCAACGTCAGCAGCGACGCCCACACGCCCTGTATGACGAGCGCGACGGCGGGCACGCGGCGCGCGTTCAAAGTGCCGACGCGCGCGAAGAACACGCGGTCATGCGCCATCGCGTAATAGACGCGCGCCCCGGCGAGAATGAGTCCGTTGTTGCAGCCGAAGGTCGAGATGATGATCGCGCACGCCATCAGAACCGCGCCCCGCTGGCCGAAGATAACCTCCATTGCGGCGGTCGCCACGCGATTCTGCGGCGCGGTCTGAATCCTTGCGAGCGGGAGCGTCAGGACGTAAGCGAGGTTGGCGAGCAGGTAGAGCGCGACGACGAGCGCGCACCCCCACAGCAGCGCGCGCGGCAGATTGCGCCCCGGCTCTCTGACTTCGCCCGCCGTGAACGTCACGTTGTTCCAGGCCGACTGCGCAAAGAGCGGCCCCACCATCGCCCGCCCCAGCAAAGCCACGAGCGCGAGCGTGCCCGTCAGTGCCAGATCGCTCTGCGCGCCCTGCGGCGTCCAGCCGTTCGCCGCCGAGTCCCACCACGCGGAGGTGAAAGCCGCGCCGCCGCTGTTCGCGCCCACGAACAGACCGAGCACGATGAGCGCGCCGAGCGCGGCCGTCTTCGTAAAAGTGAAACTGTTCTGGATGAGCTTGCCGAGTTGCAACCCGCGCGTGTTCATCGCGGTCAGGAGCAGTATCATGAGGATGGCGACGAGTTGCTGCGTCGAAAGACTGACGGCGTATCTGCCGAAGACGCGTTGCGGGGCGACGAGATAATTACCCGCCGACACGTCCGGCGCGAGCACTCCGACGAAATTGGCGAAGGCGATGGCGACCGCCGCAATCGTGCCCGTCTGAATCACCAGGAGCATCGACCACCCGAACAGAAATCCCACGGCCGGGCTGTACGCCTCGCGCAAAAACACATACTGCCCGCCCGCCCTCGGCATCATCGCCGCGAGTTCCGCGCAGCACAGCGCGCCCGTCACGGTGAGCAGGCCCGCGAGCGCCCACGCCGTGAGCAGCCACCCCGGCGCGCCCACCAGCCGCGCCGACTCGGCCGACACCAGAAAGATGCCCGACCCGATCATCGAGCCGACGACGATCATCGTCGCGTCGAGCAGTCCGAGGCCGCGTTCGAGTTTGGGGGAGGGATGCGTCTCTGCCACAGGGGTCTTCATAGTTACCGCGTGCCGGGGTAAATTGGTTGTAGCGGGCGCGTATGTTGTAGCGTCCGCGCCGCCCTGTCAAGGTTTATGATCCGAATCCACACTCGCTTGACACGTGCCGCGCGGCTCACCTAGTCTTGACGGTTAGTAAATCAAACACATCGTCCGGTAAATCAAACACTTCATCATTTACACGACAAGGTATTGGGACGCTAACAAATTCCTATGCTCAAAGAAGAACTGACAGCATTAATTAACGAGCGGCGCGCGCATATCGGCGTGATCGGCCTGGGCTACGTGGGTTTGCCGCTCTCGGCCGAGTTCGCGCACAAGGGCTTTCAGGCCACGGGCTTTGAAGTTGACGAGGCGAAGGCCGCGCAGATCAATCGCGGCGAGTCGTACATCGGCGACGTGCGCACGTCGCTCGTCAAAGAACTGGTCGAGGCCGGGCGTTTGCGCGCGACGACCGATTTCAGCGAGTTGTCGAAGTGCGACGCGATCATCATCTGCGTGCCGACCCCTCTGCGCAAAACCAAGGAGCCGGACATCTCTTACATCCTCGCGGCGGCGGGCGAGATTCAGAAAAACCTCAGGGGCGGCCAACTCATCATCCTCGAATCCACGACCTATCCGGGCACGACCGACGAGGTGCTGCTGCCTATGCTCGAAGAACGAGGGATGAAGCTCGACGTGGATTTCCTGCTCGCCTTTTCGCCCGAACGCGTTGACCCCGGCAACCCGCAGTTCCAGACGCACAACATTCCGAAGGTCGTCGGCGGCTCCACGGACGATTCCACGGATGTGGCCGCCGCGCTCTACAGCCAGATCGTCTCGAACGTGCATCCGGTCACGTCGGCGCGCGTGGCCGAGGCGGCGAAACTTTTGGAGAACACGTTCCGCGCCGTCAACATCGGCATGGCGAACGAGATGGCGCGCCTCTGTTACGCGCTCGGCATAGACACCTGGGAAGTGATCCGCGCGGCGGCGACGAAGCCCTTCGGCTTCATGCCCTTCTACCCCGGCCCCGGCATCGGCGGCCACTGCATCCCGCTCGATCCGCACTATCTCTCGTGGAAAGCGCGCCAGCACGGCTTCGACTCGCGCTTCATCGGGCTGGCCGAGGAAGTCAACTCGCGTATGCCCGACCACGTCGTCACGCTCGTCGCAGACGCCCTGAACGACGAACGCAAGGCGCTCAAAGGTTCACGCGTCCTCCTGCTCGGCGTGGCCTACAAGAAGGACGTTGACGACGTGCGCGAAAGCCCCGCGCTCTCCATCATTGACCGTCTGCGCGCAAAGGGCGCGGAGGTGAGCTATCACGACGAATACGTCTCCGGCATACGCTTCGACGACGCGCACACCGAAGGCAGCGGCGAACCGCTGCAATCCGTCGCGCTCTCGGACGATGAACTCAAAGCGGCCGACTGCGTGGTCATCGTCACCGATCACAGTTCAGTTGACTACCGACGCGTCTGCGCGCTCTCCGCGCTCATCGTGGACACCAGAAACGCCCTCAGCGGCGACCTGCGCAAGAACAGCAGCGCGCGCATCATCCGGCTCTGAAAGTTTCAGGTTTCAAGTTTCAAATTGGAAGAGGAGATAGAACTTGAAACTTGAAACCTGAAACTATGTTGATGTTGATGATGGAGCATGAGGACAAATAAGGATGAAACTTCCCAATGTCGAGCATGCAGTCATAGACATTGCGAAGTTACGAACTTATAGCCTTAATCCGCTGCATGAGGCCGGACAGCACAAGGCGCGGGTCTTTCAAGCGGCGTTATCAATTTCGATTGACGATGCGGAATGGCTGCGCGAAATGTTGCTGATAGCGGTGATTGACGGTGAGGCTGTCGCCGGCTCGCCTTCGCCGTTTGGAACAAAGTACGTAGTAGATGTTTTAATTGTGCGAGGGGAACGCAGCGCTATCGTTAGAACCGCATGGATTATCGAGCACGGCACAGAGTTTCCACGTTTGACAAGTTGCTATGTACGATGAAAGAAGGACTATAGCAATGCAGAACATTAAAGAAAACGACCTCGTTGCGTTGCTGATCGATCTCCCTGACCGTGGCTTGCGGCGCGGACAGGTGGGAACGGTGGTTGAGGTCTTTACCGGAAACGAACATCACCCCGGTGGCTATATCATCGAGTTCATCACGGAGTCCGGCGATGTCTACGCTCATGCCGACATTACCGATGCCTCCCAACTTGTGCAGCTTCACTTCCGGCGCGAAGCCGCCTGATATGTGGCCGGAAGTAGCCTTCCTCTGACAGAATTTATCTGTGCTCAAAGTCATCAACGTCGTGGGCGCGCGCCCGAATTTTATGAAGGTCGCGCCGATTGTCGAGGCGATGCGGCGGCGGCCGAAGGAGTTTGCGCCGCTCGTCGTGCATACGGGGCAGCACCACGATGCGCTGATGTCCGGGGCGTTCTTTCGCGATCTCGAATTGCCCGAGCCGGACGTGCATCTCGGCATCGGGTCGGGCACGCACGCCGAGCAGACGGCCGCCGCGCTCGAACGCTTCGAGCCGGTCGTCCTCAGAGAACAGCCCGACTGGGTTCTGGTCGTCGGCGACGTGAACTCCACGCTCGCCTGCGCGCTCTGTTGCGCGAAGCTGGGGGTTCGCGTCGCCCACGTCGAGGCCGGCCTGCGCAGCCGCGACCGCACGATGCCCGAAGAGATCAACCGCCTGCTGACCGATCAAATTTCCGATCTCCTGCTCACGCCCTCGCCCGACGCCGATGAAAATCTGCGCGCCGAAAATATCCCGGCCGCGCGCATACGCTTCGTCGGCAACGTGATGATCGATTCGCTCTACACGCAGATGGAGCGCGCCGGCCGGTCGCGGATTCGCGAGGAGTTAGGACTGGGGCGCGGGACGGATTACGCGGTCGTGACGATGCACCGCCCCGCGAACGTGGACGCGCGCGAGCCGCTTGAGCGCGTCCTCTCCGCGCTCGAACGTATCGGCGAGCGCCTCCCCGTCATCTTCCCCGTACACCCGCGCACGCGGCGCAGACTGGAAGAGTTCGGCCTGTTCGAGCGCGCATCGAGAGCCGCGCCTCGCCTGCGTCTCGTCGAACCGCTCGGCTATCTGGATTTCCTGCGCCTGTTCAGCGGCGCTTCGCTCGTGCTCACGGATTCGGGTGGCATCCAGGAGGAGACGACCGCGCTCTCGATTCCCTGTCTCACCCTGCGCGACAACACGGAACGCCCCATCACCATCACGCACGGCACGAACCGGCTCGTCGGCACGGACACCGAGGCGATCACGGAGGCCGCCTTCGACGCGCTCGATCACCCGCGCGAGAGCGTGCCGCCGCTCTGGGACGGCCAGGCGGCCGACCGCATCCTCAACGCGCTGCTCGAACATGAAATGGTGATGAAGGCTGAACGATGAATGATGAACGCGGAACGAAAGCTGGAAAGTGACGGGTATGTTTTAAGGCGCGCAGCGGCGACAAAATAAAGGCGCGCAGGGGCGACAAAATAAAGCCGCGGAGCGGCGACAGACAGTAGCCCCGTGCGTGAGCGCGGGGAACAAGCCAGGTGAAAAGTTATGAAGCCCCGTCAGGGGCGACACATTTCGAGGTGTGATTGTGTCG
>DATHAZ010000228.1:0-11356 GCA_035296445.1 Pyrinomonadaceae bacterium
ACCACGAGATCGAATTTATCGTCGTCGATGTCACGGAAAGTCCAATAGAACGCCCGAAAAAAAGCAACATTCGTACTACAGCGGCAAGCGGCGACGGCACACGCTAAAGAGCCAAGTAGCGGTGAATGGCACGACTCGACAAGTCATCTGCACGACACAGGGGCGCGGACAGGTGCACGACTTTGCGCTCTACCAACGGAGTCGGGTCGAGCCGCACGAGAGTCTGGAAGTGCTGGCCGACAGCGGCTATCAGGGCTTGCAGAAGTTGCACGAACGCAGCCGGACGCCGCACAAGAAGCCGCCCCGCGCTGAACTGAGTGCGGAGCAGAAGCAGAGCAATCGGGAGTTGTCGCGTCGCCGCGTGATGGTGGAACATGTGATTCGCAGCCTGAAAATCTTCCGCATCCTTGCCGAGCGATACCGCAATCGGAGACAGCGATTCGCTGCACGCTTCAATTTAATCGCCGGGCTGCACAACTATGAACTCAACCTCGGTTAATTACTTTTGCAAGAGGTCTAATGAAGAAATGGATCAATGAATCAATTCTTCTTCATCTTTGTCGTTTCAGGGTTTCTTCGGTTCTTCGGGTTTCTTCGCCGGAGTCGCGTTGTCGGGTTTCTTCGCCGGAGCCGCCGTGTCGGCCTTCTGTTCGGCGATGGCGTAGAGTTGGTTGCGGTTGGCGATAAAGAGCGTGCCGTTGGCCGGAACGGGCGTCGAATAGACGCTGCTCGCCATGTTGATTTCAGCGATAACTTTCTTCGTCTTGCCTTCCTGCAAGATCACGATGTCGCCGTCCTCGTCGCCGAGGTAGAGTTTGCCGTCAATCATTATGGGCGAACCCCAGACGGCGGCGAACAGGTCGTGCGTCCAGTAAACCTGCCCGGTCTTGGCGTCGAGCGCGTGTAGGAAGCCGCTGAAGTCCGGGTAATAGACGATGCCGTCTTTGATGGCGGGCGTCGAGACGGAACGGCGAATTTTGTCGTAGTGCCAGATCATGCCGGTCTTAGTGATGTCGCCGCGCTTCGTCGGGTCGATGCAATAGAGGTGGCCGACGCCTTCGCCGTGTTCGGGGTCCTGGCCGTTGGCGAGATAGACCTTGTCCTCGTAGATGACGGGCGTCGAGATCACTTCGTTGCGCGTCTTCGGCCAGACGGAATCTTTCGGGTTCAGGTCGAACTCCCAGAGCTTCTTGCCCGTCAGAGCTTCGTAGCCGCGCACCCAGCCGTCGCCCTGCGGGAAGATGACCTGATCCACGCCGCCGAGTTTGCCGACCGTGGGCGAAGACCACTGCCCGTGCAGAATCTTCTCGAACACGGAATTGTCTTCCCAGACGAGTTTGCCCGTCTTCTTGTTCAGGGCGATGATGGCCGGGGCTTTCGGCGAGGGGACGTTGACGTGGCTTTCGTCCTGCCCGTTCGACGTGCTGACGTAGATGAGATCGCCGAAGGAGACGGGCGAGGAGTTCGACATGTTGTGCGGAAACGCGCCGACCTCCTCCATCATGTCGAACTTCCAGATCACGTCGGCGTCCTTTTCGCCGTTCAACTTTTCGTCTTTAACCGGCCCATCGTTCTCCTTGTCGCGAAAGCCTTCGGTGTCGAGCGCGACGACCTCGCCGCGGTTCGTCACGTAGTAGAGAATCTTGCCCTCGACGAGCGGCGAGGAGCAGATGCCCTGATACGGCCAGTCGTTGACGCGCCCGGCGGCGAGCTTGTCGGTGACTGCCTGCCACAAAAATTCGCCGTCCGTTTCGCGGAAGGCCATCAGGATGCCCTTGTCGCCCTTCACCTTCGGGTCGCGCGGCGCTTCGTTGTTCGTGCCGACATAAACCTGCCCGCCTGCAACCACCGGGTTGCCGTAAGTTTGCGAGCCGAGCGCAGTCACCCATTTGACGTTCGTCTTCTTCTGCACGTCCCAACTCGTGGGGATGCCCTTCATGTTCGAGACCATGTTGCGGTCGGGCGTGCCGCCCCACATCGGCCAGTCGCCGCCGCCCGGGTCGGACGCCGAGGCGGCCTGTCGCACGGACGACCCGGCGAGCGTCATCACGGCGATGATCGAGAGAGAGAAAAAGAGCGGTCGAAGGGTGGTGCGTAAATTCATATCAGTTCCTTGAAGGTTGATCCTTTATCCAAATTTCCTTACTTGTATGAAACGATGATGTGGCCGGGCATCGTCTGGTGCGCCGTGCTGCGCGCGAAGCCCGCGTTCTGAAACATGCGTTCAAACTCGGAGAACGTGTAAGCGTCGCCTGCGGGCGTCGTGCCGAGCATGACGAGGGCGAAGGCGGCTTCGACGGGCGGCGTCACGCGATCCTCGTTGGGGACGAATTCGAGCGTCACGGCGCGACCGCCCGCTTTGAGCGCGGCGTGGCATTTGCGCATCAACGTCTCGCACGTCGGCGGGTCGAAGTGGTGGAAGAAGTTGGTTAGCAAGACGAGATCGTAGCCCGTGCCGAATTCCACCTCGAACGCGCTGCCGGGAATTTGGTGGAAGCGTTCGGCGACCCCGGCCGCCTCGGCGTTGCGCCGGGCTATCGCCAGCACGCTCTGCCAGTCAACCGCGTACACTTCCACACGCGGGTTTTGCTCCGCGAGCGTGATGCCGAAGATGCCGTGGCCTGCGGCGATGTCGAGAATTTTGCACTCGCCCATGCCGCCTGCGTCCACGATCTTCGCGATGTCGGCGGCGGCCGGTCGCATGATGTTTGCCATGCCGCGCGCGAAGTCTTCCCACATCGGATGATTCGCCGTCATCGAGCCTTCGGCCTCCAACACGGTGCCGCCCTTGCGGACGCTTTCGGTGAACCGCGCGAAGGCTTCGCCGAGGTGCGCGCTGGAGAGAAACTTCGCGATGCCGCCGGCGTAGGCGGGCGAGCGGCGGTCGAGAAAAATCGCCGACTCCTGCGTGAGCGTGTAACGCCCGTCGGCCAGCTTGCCGAGAAACTGCGAGACGGTCAGGTAGTCGCACAATATGCGCACGCCGCGTTCGGCAGCCTGTGTGCGCGCCGCGAGTTTGGCCGCCGTGTCGTCGCCTTCGGCGATTGAACTGAAGATGTCGAGTTCGATGGCGGCCTTCAAGGCGGCGGTCTGCTGGTAGGCCGTGAGCGTTTGAAAGATGCGCTCGGGCGTCGTCGGCGGGGCGAGTTCCGCTGCTTCGTTGATCGTGGGGTTCATCTTATTTGTTCGGCGTCACCTTCAGGTTGTCGAAGTAGAGTCCGGCGAGGCCGTTGCCGAAGATGCCGGGCGCGCCCTGCCGGTTCGGCAACGGGTCAACGCGCTCGATCATCCACGCGGCCGGTTCCGCTTCGCCGACCGCCCACACCTTGCCGCGCGCGCGCGTCTTCCCGTCGGGCATGTTCTCGACCATGAGCTTCATGCGATACCACGTGTCGGGCTTCCACGCGAAGGGCAGCGTGACGGTGCGCGCCGTTTCCGGCTGCCACGGTTCGAGGTGGAGCGACTGGCTGTTGCCGTAGAGCACGAGCGCGTAACGCTGCGCGATCACGCCCGCGTCGCCGCGCTGCCTGCGCCGCTCCGCGCCGCGCACGTCCATCTCGATGGTGTAGTTCGACAAATCCGAAGGCCCCAGATACGCGCGCGTGCGCGTCACGAGCGAAGAGCCTTCGGCCACCTTGCTGAGCGCCTTGCCGCCGTCCATCTCGCTCACGGTGAATTTCGCGATGGTGCTGACCCACGTCGGCGGGACGCTGTCGACGGCCGCGGCGTCGAAGTTCTCGCTCCACGGCAGTGGCGGCACGATGCGCACGCGCGCCGCGCCCGTCACGCCGCCCACGGTCGCCTTGACGAGTCCGGCCTGCGCGCCGCCGTCCGTCGCGGCGACGAGTCGGCCGTTCGCCACCGTGCCCTTCAGGTTATCGAGCGACCACGCCGCGCTCTTTTCCTCGCGGATAAACTTTCCCCATTCGTCGAAGAGGCGGACGCGGAAGTTCGCCGTCTCGCCGGGTTTGATGATGAGTTCGGTCGGGACGACCTGCACCCACGTCGCCGCGCGGTTCGGGTTGGGCAAGCCTTCGACCGGGGCGGCCGGGCGCGCCGTCGCGTTCGACTTCCTGCCGATGGCGTAGAGGTTCGAGTCGGTGGCGAAGTAGACGCGGCCGTTCGAGACGGCGGGCGAGGCGATGATCGCTTCGGGTTGCTGCTCCGTGCCGAGTTGATCCGAGTCGAGAATCTCGCAACCCGTCGCCGTCGGGCGCAGGATGAAGAACTTCCCGTTCTCCGTGCCGACATACAATTTGCCGTCGGCGAGGACGGGCGAAGCCTTCTGGATCGTGCCGAGGTTTTGCACCCAGAGTTGCCTGCCCGTGTTCAAATCGAAGGCGGAGATGTTCGCGCTGTTGTCAACCTGATAAAGCCTCTCGCCGTCAATAACGGGCGAAGAGTAGCCGCCCTGCCAGCCGAGTTTGCTCCACTTGACCTGCTCCTTCTTCAATTCGCCCTTCGCCGTCGCGTCGAGCGCGGCGATCATGCCCATCTCGTTCGTTTCGAGGTTCTCTTCGCTGTGCGTCACGATGGCGAGGTTGCGGTAGACGACCGCGCCCGTGTTGAGTCCGCGCTTCGAGAGTTCATACTTCCAGACCGGCTCGCCCGTCTGCGGCTTCAGGGCGTGGACGAGGCCGTCGCTCGCGCCCTGAATCAGGAGGCGCGTGCCGTTGATGTCGGCGATGATGGGCGCGGCGTAGGTCGTGTCGTAAGGGCGATTGCCGGGCGCGCTGACCCAGATGGTCTCGCCCGTGCGCTTGTCGAAGGCCATGAAGCGGTGCGCGCCGCGCCCGTGTTCGCCCCACATCGCCGTGACGCCGCTCGTGATCACCAGATCGCCGTCTATGATGGGAGAGACGGTGCGCCCGCCGTGCGTAGTCAACAGGCCGAAGTCTTCGCCGAGCGAACGCTCCCACAAAACTTTCCCCTCGCGCGACAGGGCGATGAGACTGCCGCCGACGCCGAAGGCATAGACGTTGCCGGTCGCCGTGTCGCCCACGGGCGAAGCCCACCCGACGCGGTGCGGCGGCACGTCCGACAGGTAGACGTTGAAGCGATGCTCCCAGAGAAGTTTCCCGGTGTCGGCGTTGAAGCACATGAGGCGCTCTTGCAGGGTCTCGCCCTTGCCCGCCGTGTTGATGAGATAGACGCGCTCGTTCAGGACGATGGGCGCGGAGCGGCCGCCGAAGGGAGCTTTCCAGGCGAGGTTCTCGCCCGCGGGCGACCAGCGCGAGGGCAGATTTTTTTCGGGCGAGACGCCGTCGCGCGCCGGGCCGCGCCATTCAGCCCAGTCGCCCGCGAGGGCGCGCGGCGCGGCGTGCGCGGCGAGCGACAGGATGAACAGAGCGAGAGCGAAACGCTGCAAGAGAGGAACGTGCATGGTCAGTTTTACCTTGGGCAGTTAATAGAATTGCGATTCTTCCGTAGAGATACGCAATGGATAAGTTTTAGTTGCCGCGCCGCTGAAGTTTTTCTTGACTCACACGGCGGGCGCGCCACATATTATGTCGCGCTTTTTTGAGCGAGGCAAACCCGCCTCTTGCAACCTACACGCCCGGTTAGACGTAAACCCTTCGGGCAAACTTCAATTTCGCCGGAGACGAGTGATGCGCGCCCGTCCCGGCAACCCGTAAAAGATCATTTCCCGATCCGAAAAAATGTAAAACCGGAAAACCCCTCGACATCGAGAAGCCCCGCGAAGAGGTGAATTGCTATGACGCGCCAGAGAAATCTTTTGTTGTCTCTCCTGCTGCTCCTCCTGCTGCCTGCGATGCCCGCCGCCCTTGCGGCGCAAGACCAGAAAGAAGAACTCTTCGACGCCGCGCGCAAGGGAGACGCGGCGGCGGTCAAAGCCCTGCTCGACCGCGGCGTTGACGTGAACACCAAGTTTCGCTACGGCGCGACCGCTCTCTCTTACGCCTCGGACAAAGGCCACCTCGAAGTCGTCAAACTACTGCTCGAACGCAAGGCCGAAGTGAACGTCAAGGACACGTTCTACGGCGCGACGCCGATCATCTGGGCGGCGCAAAAGGGGCACGCGAAAATTGTAGAGGCGCTGCTCGCCGCCGGGGCGGAAGGGCGCGAAGACGCCTTGCAGATCGGCGCGGGCGAGGGAAATTTGGAACTCGTCAAGGTGGTGCTCGCCGCGGGCAAACTCAACGCCGAGGCGTTGACGGGCGCGCTCTCGGCCGCGACGCGCGCCAAGCACACGGAGATCGTCGAACTGCTGACGAAGGCCGGAGCCGTGCCGCCGCCCGCCGCTGATTTTCAGGTGGACGCCGAGACGCTCAAAACTTACGTCGGCACATACAAACCGGCGGCCGGCGGCGATTTCACCGTCGCCCTCAAGGACGGCAAACTCGTCGCCGGGCCGGCCAGCCAACCGCTCGTCCTCGGCGCGTTCGACAAGACGCGCTTCCGCCCGCTGGACATTGACGGCGTGCTCATCACCTTCAACGTCGAGAACAACGTCGTCACCGGCTTCACACTGAAGCAGGGCACGAACACGCAGGTCTTCAAGAAAGTTCAATAATAGTCCGTTGTCAGTTGTCCGTTGTCAGTTGCCGTGGTCGGCGAGCGCAAACTGTAAATCAATCACACAGGATCGGGCAGCACAAAACAACTGACAACTGACAACTGACAGTTGACAGCTATTCCGAGGTTAAGCCATGAAACGAATCATCTCTCTCTGTTTAAGTCTCTGCTTCGCCGCGAGCGCGAGCCGGGCGCAGAACTGGCCGCAGTTTCGCGGCACGACCGCATCCGGCGTGGCGGCGGGCGCAGCTAAAACGCCCGTCAGTTGGAACGGCGAGAAGTCCGTGGGCGTGCGTTGGAAGACGCCGATTCCGGGCATCGGCCAATCGAGTCCCGTCGTCTGGGGCAATCGCGTCTACGTGACGACCGCCGTCAGCAGCGCGGCCAAGTCGGTTGCCCGCTACGGACTCTACGGCGATGTCGAGCCGGTCACGGACGAGCCGAAACACACCTGGCACGTCATGGCGATAGACAAGGCGACCGGCAAGATCATCTGGGATCGCGTGACGCTCGAAGGTCTGCCGAAGACCAAACGCCACCCGAAGGGCACGCACGCCTCCTCGACGCCCGCCACCGACGGCAAACACGTCGTAGCCCTCTTCGGCTCGCAGGGCGTCCTCGCCTGCTACGACGCGAACGGCAAGCTGCTGTGGAAGCAGGACACGGGCGTGCTCGACGCGGGCTGGTTCTACGACCCGGACTACCAGTGGGGGCACGCCTCTTCGCCGATCATCTACAAGAACCTCGTCATCGTGCAGGCCGACATTCAGAAAAACTCTTTCCTCGCCGCCTACGATCTCAAGACGGGCAAGCAGGTGTGGAAGACGATGCGCGACGAGATACCTTCGTGGGGCACGCCGACCGTCTACGAGGGCAAGACGCGCCCGGAACTCATCGCCAACGCGACGAAGTTCATACGCGGCTACGATCCTCTGACCGGCAAGGAACTCTGGCGGCTCGGCAATAACAGCGAGATCACGACGCCCACGCCCATCATCGCGCACGACCTCATTTACGTGACGGCCGGGTATCGCCCCGTCCAGCCGATCTACGCCATCCGGCTCGGCGCGACCGGCGACATCAGCCTGAAAGAGAAGCAGGAGACGAACGAGTTCGTGGCGTGGAGCAAGCAGCGCGGCGGCCCCTACATGCCGACGCCCATCGTCTACGGCGAATACTTCTACACCTGCTCGAACAACGGCGTCGTCACCGCCTACAACGCGAAGACCGGCGAGCGCGTGTATCAGGAGCGCATCGCGGGCAAGGGCGGCGCGTTCACGGCCTCGCCCGTCGCGGCCGACGACAAGCTCTACTTTTCGAGCGAAGACGGCGAAGTGTTCGTCGTCCGCGCCGGGGCGAAACACGAACTGCTCTCGACGAACCCGATGGGCGAGCCTTTGATGGCGACGCCCGCCATCTCCGACGGCATGGTCATCGTGCGCGGGCAGCACCACCTGTTCGGCATCGGCGAGCCGGGCGCGAGCGCGCCGACGATGAAGGCTGCGGCGAAAGCTAAGGCCGGGAAGTAAGAGCGCGCCGCAATTAAGATCGCATCGCCGAAACACCTTTGCGCCTTGTGCTTTGACTTTGCGCCTTTGCGAGAAAAACAGTTCACGCAAAGGCGCAAAGAAGAAAACTTAAGGCGCGAAGGGTCGAGCGGTGATACGAAGTTCTAAATAAAGTTCGCAGATGGAACAAAAGCCGATGCCTGCGCGTCTAAGCGAGGCATTGGTTGACCCTCTTAAACTCAGAAGGAAACCAACAATGAAACGATTTATCGCCGGGTTGTTATTATCAGCGGTCGTCTGTCTGGCCGCCGTCTTCTCATTCGGTTCGCACGCCACGAGCGCGAAGGGCGGAAACTGGCCGCAGTGGCGCGGCCCGGAAGGACAGGGCGTGTCGGCGGAGACGGGGGTGCCGACCGAATGGAGCGCGACGAAGAACATCAAGTGGAAGACGCCGATTGCGGGGCGCGGCCACTCGTCGCCGATTGTGTGGGGCAAGCGTATTTTCCTGACGACCGCAATCGAAGGCGAAGTCATCCCCGGCGCGAAGCCCGGCGTCACGCACAAGATGGCCGACGGGTCTGACTTCGTACACCCGGACGCGATGGGCGCGGATCGCAAGCACACTTTCAAGGTCGTCGCCCTCGACCGCGAGACGGGCAAGATTTTGTGGGAGCGCGTGGCTTATGAAGGCGCGGTCTCCGACAGTCGCCACAAGAAGGCGAGCTTCGCCTCTTCGACGCCCGCGACCGACGGCAAATACGTTTTCGCCTTCTTCGGCACGGAGGGCCTGTACGCTTACGACTACAACGGCAAACTCATCTGGAAGCAGAACCTCGGCAAACTCGGCACGGCGAGCGTCGGCTACGGTGTGTCGCCGATTCTCTACGGGAATCTCGTCATCATGCAGTGCGACGACAGCGGCTCGAACTCCTTCATCGCGGCCTTCGACAAGAAGACCGGCAAAGAGGTGTGGCGCGTGCCGCGCAAAGTTGACCTGACGTGGAGCACACCCGTCCTCGTCCGCACGGCGAAGCGCACGGAACTCGTCGCCAGCGCGGCCGAGGCGATCATCGCCTACGACCCGCAGACCGGCAAAGAACTCTGGCGGCACGAGGGTCTGAAGAGCAATGCCGTGAACACGCCGGTCGTCTCGCAAGACCTCGTCGTGATCACGTCCGGCTACCCGGCGAAGATCGCGCTGGCGATTCGCGCCGGGGGCAGCGGCGACATCACGGGCACGCCGCAACTCGTCTGGAAGTACAACAAGGGGACGGCCTACGTGCCTTCGCCGATCCTGTACGGCGACTATCTCTACCTGATGACGGGCAACGGTTCGATCACCGGCCTTGAGGCCAAAACGGGGAAGGTGTTGTATGAGGCGGCGCGCGTGCCGAAGCCCGCGGCCTTCATGGCCTCGCCCGTCGCCTTCGAGGACAAGATTCTGTTGACGAGCGAAGAGGGCGACACCTACGTCATCAAGGCCGGGGCGAAGCATGAAGTGTTGCGCACCAACTCGCTCGGCGAACCCGTCTACGCGTCGCCGGCCATCGCCGACGAAAAACTGTTCATTCGTGGCGAAAAGCATCTATATTGCATCACGAACGCGCGGGGGTAGACCGCGGAGACAAACGATGAAGTAGAACTGGTGAACGGTAAATGGTAAATGGTGAATGGATGAAGCCTGTTGTTATCCATTCACCATTTACCATTTACCGTTCACCAGTTACCCTTCACCAGCCGAAGGAGTTTCGCCATGTTTGAATCACAAGACACCACTCCGTGGTATCGCTCGCGCTCGATGATGATCGGGGCGGGCGTAGCGTGCGCCGCCCTCGCGCTCGTGCTGTTCTACCACTTCTACGGCTACCGCTATTTCAGCGACCGCGACGAGCACTATTCCGCACTGGAACGTCACCGCGCGGAGCAGGCGGCGCGCGCCGCGAACGAACCGCCGCCCGCCGCCGTGGCCGAACCGGCCGCCGCGCCGAACCAGAACGCGCCCGCCGCCGAAACTCCCGGACAGCAGCCCGCGCCAGCCGCCGCCAACGCGAGCGGCGCGAGCGCCGCCCTGTCGAACGGGCAGGACGCGAATCACCCGGCCGCGCCCGCCGCGCCGAGCGCGCGCAACTACTGGACGAACTTTCGCGGCCCGAACCGCGACGGGCGTTACGAAGAGCGCGCCGTTCGTGTCAACTGGCCTGCGGGCGGTTTGAAGCCGATGTGGAAGCAGCCCGTGGGCGGAGGCTTCTCGTCGTTCGTCGTGGCGGACGGCGCGGCCTACACCATCGAACAGCGGCGCGCGCAGGAAGTGGTCGTGGCCTACAACGTCGAGACGGGGCGCGAACTGTGGACGCACGGCTGGAACGAGGAGTTCAGCCCGGACAACACGGGCGACGGGCCGCGCTCGACGCCGACGTGGGACGCCGGAAGAATTTATGCGCTCGGCGCGGCGGGCGAACTGCGCGCGCTCGACGCGAAGACCGGCAAACTCCACTGGCAAAAAAACATTCTTTCGGACAACGGCGCGTCCAACATTCAATGGGGCGTGGCCGCCTCGCCGCTCGTCTTTGACGACAAGGTGGTGGTGCTGGCCGGGGGCACGTCGGGGAAAGGCGTCGTCGCCTACAACAAGACGACGGGCGCGCGCGTCTGGTCATCCTTGAACGACCGCGCCTCTTACACGTCGCCGATGCTCGTCACGCTCGCGGGCAAGCGTCAGGTCTTGGTCGTCACGGCGAGCCGCATCGCCGGTCTCGACCCGGCCGACGGCGTGGTGCTCTGGTCGCACCCGTGGGACACTTCAATGGGCATCAACGTCTCGCAGCCGCTCGTCGTCAGCCCGAACCGTTTTTTCATCTCGGCGGGCTACGGCAAGGGCGCGGCTCTGGTTGAACTCGCAGGGAGCGGGCGAAGTTTCACTTCGAAGGCGGTGTGGGAGAACATCAACCTGAAGACGAAGTTCAACAGCCCCGTCGTCCACAACGGCCACGTCTACGGACTGGATGAGGGCATCCTCACCTGCGTTGACCTCAAGACGGGCGAGCGCAGATGGAAGGGCGGTCGTTACGGCTACGGGCAGGTGCTTCTTGCGAGCAACCATTTGATCGTGACGACGGACGCGGGCGAGATCGTCCTCGTCAAAGCCGACCCCGCCGGATACGCGGAAGTCACGAAGTTCTCCGCGCTCACGGGCAAAACCTGGAACGTGCCCGCGCTGGCGAACGGCCGCCTGCTCGTGCGCAACGGCAGCGAGATGGCCGCGTACAATCTGGCCGAGTGACGAAGACGTTTGAACAGGCAAGTAAAGCCCC
>DATHAZ010000229.1:0-15219 GCA_035296445.1 Pyrinomonadaceae bacterium
AAAAACCTGTACGCCTTCCGCATCCTGCAAAATCCCGTTCCCGAAGCGCGTTCGATGTCCACGGGCACGGTTTACATCTCGACGGGTTATCTCGCCGCCGTTGATAATGAAGCGCAGCTTGCCTATATTCTCGGTCACGAAATCGCCCACGTCGAAAAGGAACACTGGCTCGAAGACGCACTGGTTTCGCTCGGCGCACCGGCTTACCAGGAAGCCAAAGCCCGCAAAGCGGCTATCATCGGCACAATCGTCAGCGGTATCGTCGGCGGCATCGCGGGCGGCAGAGAGGGCGCATATCTGGCAATCTCGCTTGCCCCGACCATCAGCAAACTTTTCTCGCCCGGCATCGTCAACTGGGAAAAGGCGCAGGAGGACGAATCCGACATCGAATCAATGCGCTACATGTTCAACCGCAATTATGACGTGCGCGAAGTACCGAAATTTTACGAACGCATGGCGACGATGACCGCCGACCCGCGCACCCAAACCGGCTTTATCGCCGCCCCCGACCGGGTTAAAGAACGTCTCTCGGCTTATACCTCGGCTTCGGCGCAGTTCATCAAAAACGGTGCGATTGCCGGTTCGATTGATGTGGCGGAAAACCGCAAAGCCTTCGCCGGCGGTCGTGACAAAGGCAAAAATCTGGCCGTGACCGGCGCGCGCGGCATCGCCCGTATGCTCAACGAAACGCTTGCGCCCGACATTCAGAAAAAACTCGACGCGGGCGAACTCATCGCCGGCGAGCCGGAGTTTTCCAACGTCATGGCTCTCATCAAACGCGACAACGGAATCCGCGCGTTTCAGTTTGATATGTTCCAGATGGCTCGCACCAATTTGGAAGATTCGATTACCATCCGCAGCAGCGACCCGTCGGCTTACTATTATTACGGCAAGGTCTTGAAACAGACCGCCCGCAATCCGACGGAAGTTTCCAAGGCTCTGGAAAATCTGTCGCAAGCCGTTGCGCTCGACCAACGCCAAACCATCGCCGAACCGTATCTCTACCGCGCCATGCTGCGCCTGACCGAGCGCAACCCGAACGAGATCAACTCGATCATCAACGATCTGAAAACCTACGTGACGATCTACCAGCGCGAAAACGCCGGCACTTTGCCGCCGAACATGGAGTTTATTTACGACTTCATGCAGGACATGGGCGCGACGACTTATCGCGCCTCTCCGGCGATGAACGTCGCCACCAAAGACATTGACCCGATTCGCGTCGCGGGCGGCGCTTCGCAACCGGCCGCGCAAAACGTCGTGCAGCCCGCCCCCGCTCCGGCGAGACCGCGCGGTAAACAGTGAAATAAAGGATGAGGGATGAATGATGAAGACAGGAAACAGAAGTCGGGAGTCAGAATTAAGAGACGCAAGTCGGTCTTCGTCCTGACTCCTGTTTTCTGACTCCTGTTTTCTGACTCCTGCTTTTCATTCGTCCCTCATCCCCCATCCCCAAATATGATGTGTCATAAATTTACTAAACTCTTCGCGCTGTCGGCGTTGTTGTTGGTTTCGACGGCGGCGTTCGGGCAAGACCGGACTCCGTTTGCGCTCGAACTGCCCGAACTGAACACGGGACAACTTCGCAAAGTCAATAATTATATCGCCCGCACGGATGTCAACATCGTCAAATTCTGGATCGCAGACCCGTATGCCGCCGTGATGAATTGGAGCGACATCAAAGTCGTCGTCAATACCAAGGCCGCCACGACGGTCTGCCATCAACGCGCTGCTTCGTCGGGCAAAATGCTGCTCTGCGATTTGAACCGTCTCGTCGGTTTCAAACTCGACGGCAACAAAAACGTCTTTGAAATCGAAGCCAAAACTAAAGACGGCACACGTTATTTCGCTTCGTTTGTGATGCTGACCGACCGCAACCTCGCCGCCGACAAAGGCCCTCTGAAATTTTCGGGACGCAAATTCGCCGTCATCATCGGCGTCTCCGAATACAAAAACAACGACGCGGGCTTGACCGATCTGGCGTTTGCCGACAAAGACGCGGAAGCCCTCTTTCAACTGCTGACCCGGGGCGGTTTCAACCCGAACGACATTCTGTTTTTGACCAACGAACGCGCCACTCTGAGCGCGGTGCGCGATTCGCTGGGGCGGTTTCTGACCCGTGCGGCCTCGACGGACATGATTCTGTTTTTTCTCGCCGGACACGGTACGCCCGACCCTTACGACAAGCGAAACTTATATTTTCTGGTTCACGATTCCAAAGTCGCGGATTTGAGAAACACCGCTCTGCCGATGCTCGAACTGAAACAGATGATTGACAGTAAGCTGCAAGCGAAGCGCGCCGTTTTCCTGCTGGACACCTGTCACAGCGCGGGTGTGAGCGGGACGAAGATCATTTCCAAACCATCCTTCGATTCCGCCCAACAACGCGGACTCTTACAAAGCGGAACGCCCGCCGCCAGCCCGGGCGGCGGCAAAAAAACGGTTCCCGACAGCGATGCGCGCCAACTCGTGCTGGGTGGCAACAACGTCAACGATTTTCTCGCCAAGCAGCTTTTCAATCAGGAAGGGCGCGCCGTTTTGACTTCTTCGGATGTCAACGAAACCTCCGTCGAAAGCACAGTCTGGGGCGGCGGCCACGGCGTTTTCACCTGGGCTTTGCTCGAAGGCTTGCGCGGTCTGGCGGACGCGAACACAGACAAAATCGTCACGGCAGGCGAACTGTTCGATTACGTCAGCAACCGCGTGCGAAAAGAAACCCGCAACAAACAGAACCCCCGCGCCCTGCCCGGCCTCAGTTCCGGCCTCGAAGTCTCAGTCATTCGCTAAAGTCAGAAAACAGTGACAAGTGACAAGTGACAAGTGACGAGATAAACTCTTTTTCGCTCTCATCACTTATCGCTCGTCACTTGTCACTCGTTACTCGTCGCTGATGTTATATCGCTCGCTCGTGCGTCCCGCCCTGTTTCGTCTCGCGCCGGAGACGGCACACGAGTTCGCTCTGCACGCGCTCGCCGTCGCCCTGAAGCCGGAGGCGGCGAGGCGTTTGATCGCCAGTCGCCTGCAACGCGCGCCCTTCGGCGAGCTTGAACGCTTCGGTTTGAAGTTTGGCAACCCTGTGGGCTTGGCGGCGGGTTTCGATAAGAACGGGGCGGCGGTGCGCGAGTTGGCCGCCCTTGGCTTCGGCTTTCTGGAAGTGGGAACGGTGACGCATCTGGCGCAGCCGGGCAATCCGCGCCCGCGCCTGTTTCGACTGCCGCCGGATCGCGCTCTCATCAATCGTCAGGGCTTCAACAACGACGGCGCGGCGGCGCTCGCCGCGCGACTCGGGCGCGGGGAACGCCCCCGCTGCGTGCTCGGCATCAACATCGGCAAGAGCCGCGCCGTCGAACTGGAGGAAGCGACCGCCGATTACCTCGCCAGTTTCGAGATCGTGCATCCGCACGCGGACTACATCACCGTCAACGTCAGTTCGCCGAACACGCCCAACCTGCGCGAACTCCAACGCGCCGACGCGCTCGCCGCGTTGCTGGCCGCGCTGCAAAAGCGCAACGGGGAGTTGTCGCTCCGCGCCGGACAAGACGCGGCGACGGCGCGGCGTGTTCCGCTACTCGTGAAAGTCGCGCCCGATCTGGAAGAAGGCGATCTGGAAATGATTGTTGATGTCGCACGCCGCAACGGGATTGACGGCATCATCGCGACCAACACGACGATTGCGCGTGAGAATTTATCGAACACGCCGGCAAGCGTCGTCTCCGGCATAGGCGCGGGGGGATTGAGCGGCGCGCCTCTCAGGACACGTTCGACCGAGGTGATCCGCGCGTTATATCGTCTCTCGCGCGGCACGATTAAAATCGTCGGCGTCGGCGGCATCTTCGACGCGGCCGATGCCTGGGAGAAGATTTGTGCCGGGGCGAGCCTCGTGCAACTCTATACGGGTTTTATCTACGAAGGCGTCACCGCCCCGCGCGACATCAACGAAGGGCTGGCAGAGATTCTACGCCGCGAAGGCTTTCGCACACTCGACGAGGCCGTCGGCTGCCGGGCGGGATAGTAGCTCTCAGCCGTCACCTTTAAGCATCGTTCGTTTTCCGGCGGCTGACAACTCACACTATCTTAAAGTTGGCGGCTGGTCGCTTACAGCTTCATCAACATGAATAACAAACTGATCATCGCTCTCGACGTGGATACGGCGGACGAAGCGCGCCGTCTATTCTCGCTGCTCGGCGCGCAGGCGGGCATGTTCAAGATCGGCTCGCAACTGTTCACCGCCGCCGGGCCGCAACTCGTGCGCGAGATCGTGGCACGCGGCGCGCGCGTCTTCCTCGACCTCAAATTCCACGACATCCCGAACACGGTTGCCGCCGCGTCGCGCGAAGCCGTCAGGCTCGGCGTCTCTCTCTTCAACGTCCACGCGGCGGGCGGCAGCGAGATGATGCGGCGCGCGGCCGAGGCCACGGGCGAGACGGCCGAACGCGAAGGCTTGCCGCGTCCCGCGCTCGTCGCCGTCACCCTGCTCACGAGCGCGGACGCCGGAGTGCTGGCGGAGGTCGGCGTCGCGGTCGCGCTGGAGGAACAAGTGAAGGTGCTGGCGAAGCTGACCGCGTCGAGCGGACTCGACGGCGTGGTCGCCTCGCCGCACGAGATCGCGCCCGTGCGTGCGGCCGTCGCGCGTGAAAATTTCCTGCTCGTCACGCCCGGTGTGAGGCCGTCCGCGTCCGCGCACGACGACCAGAGGCGTGTGATGACGCCCGCCGAAGCGGTGCGCGCCGGGGCGGATTACATCGTCGTCGGGCGGGCGATACTGAACGCGCCCGACCCTCTGCGCGCGGCGCAGGAGATCGTGGCGGAGATGGAGCGCGCCGCCCCGGATGCGCCGGGCAGCGCGCCCGCCGGGAAGAAGATATGATGCCGCGCCCGCGCCCGAAACTTGTCGGCGGCGCGCTCGTCAAAAGGTGCGCGTGCGCGGTTGAGTGGTGTAAGCTAGCGGACATTAATTCTCCCGTCGAAGGTTTAGGAACGACATGCGCGCGTGCGGCGTGTAACGCTCACGTCCCGCCGCGCGCGGCGCATGGTTTAAGAGAGAAGTTCGAGCGAACCTGCGGAAATGAGGAAGTTACTTTTGCATCGAAGACACAGACTGCTTCAAGCGGCGCTCACATTCCTGTTCGCAGCCGTGTTGCTGCCCGCCTCAGCCTTTGCGCAGCAAACTCCGAGCGTCTCGGCCGCCACAGCGCCCGGCGGATTTTCCCCCGCGCCGTACCGGGCGGGCGAGAAACTTACTTATAACGTCTCCTTCTCCAACTTCAGCAGCGCGGGTCACGTCGAATTGTTCAACGCCGGTCGCAGCCGTTTCTTCAACCGCGAAGGCTTTGAGCTTCGCGCGCGCGTCCAGTCCGTCGGCGTCGTGCGCGCCGCGCTCTACTCCATTGATAACGAGTACACATCTTACGTTGACCCGCAAACCGGGCTTCCCTTTCGCACGCGATTCCAGAGACTCGAAGGCGGCGCGGCGACGCAAACTTCGACCGGCATAGTCCAGCCCGCGCCCGCCGTCGAGGCGACGCCCACGACTTACGATTTCCTCTCCGCGCTTTACCGCCTGCGCGCCCTGCCCCTGGCAGTGGGCGCGTCTTATCCCGTCCGGGCCGAGGGCGACGGCATGCAGTACGATGCGGAGTTGCGCGTCGTCGGGCGCGAGACGGTGAAGACCGCCGCGGGCACGTTCAACGCCATCGTCACGCAACTGCGCGTGCGCAACAACCCGGACGTGAACGACTACCGCCCGCGCATCTATTTCAGCGACGACGAGCGACACGTGCCGGTGCTCTTGACGGCTAGGCTCAAAACCGGCGAGATACGCGCCGAACTGGCGAGCTCGGAGTTGCTCAACGTGACGACGACGCTGCCCGGCGGCAACGTCGCTGAGAACACGCCGCCGCCCGACGCGACCCCGACTCCGTCGCGGGTGGTTGTGCCCGGCCCCGCCAGAGGCGACGGCGCGCCTGCCGCAGGGGGAGCGGAGGCCGATACGTCTTCCGACCTGCCGTTCAAAGTCGGCGAGCAGTTGAACTTTAATTTCTTCCTCGGCACGTCGCCTCAGCCAGTCGGCGTCGCCACCTATCATGTCCGCGCGCGCAGCAGGTACGCCGGGCGCGACGGCCTCTGGTTCTCGGCCACGATGGCGACGACCAACGCCCTCCAACAAATCTTCCCCGTCGCCGACAAGATCGAGACATACGTTGACGCGAAGACCCTGCTGCCCTTCCGCAGCCAGTTGCAAATCCGCGAGGGCACACATCGTTTGCAGGGCGTCGTCTCGCTCGATCAGGAACGCGGCTCGGCCACCGTTACCGACGGGAGCACCATCGAGATTCCCGTCGGCACTTACGATCTCGTCTCGGTCATCTACGCCCTGCGCTCGTTCGACCTGACGCCGCCCAAACGCAACGCCGTCTCCCTGCTGATCAACAAACGCCCGCGCACCCTTTTCATCACCTCGGTCAAACGCGAGACCATCGAACTCGGAGGCAAACGCATCCCCACTTTCCAACTCGCGCTCGCCACCGACGAGGCGCACGGCGAACGCCTCCAACTGCGGCTCTGGGTCGGCGCGGATCGCCGCCGCCTCCCGCTACGTCTGACGGCCACCACGCCGCTCGGCCCCGTCCGCGCAGACCTCTCCATCATCCCGCTTGCCGCCCAGTAGAGTTTTTTCCGCACCCGCACCATCGCTCATCGCCTTCGTCCTAAATGAAATTGAAAATTGATTTCAACTAGGCTATACTTTCGCCGGGTCGGGGTTCGTTTGAACAAATACTTTTCTTTGCTCTCATATTCAGACCGAAGCGGCTGTTCAAACTTAAAGCGCGTGTCCGCGCGAAGCGATCAAAGATGGTTTCCGGGAACGACGATTTCACAGACAAAGATGCGGCACGCGCGCGTGCGTCCCACGCCAAACGCCACTTGGGGTTGACGCTAAACTCTCTGCCGCACGGCACGGAGGCGCGCGTCGTGTCCATTGACGGCGAGGGCGCGGTGGCGCGTCGCCTGATGGAGATGGGTGTCGTGCCCGGCGCGCCCGTGTGCGTCATCAAAGCCGCCCCGCTCGGCGACCCCATAGAAGTTCGCGTGCGCAGCTATCACCTCGCACTCCGCCGCGCCGAAGCGCAGACGATTCAGGTAGTGACGAGTGACAAGTGATGAGTGACAAGTTAAAAGCAGCTTTTTTTTCTGGCTTGTCACTTGTCACTTGTCACTCGTCACTATTTTACCTATGACCACGACCCTGACATCCCCTGCCCCGGTTCAAGACGCCAGCGCGCCGCAAGAGGGTGACGCGGTGGCGAGGCCGCTCACCGTTGCGCTGGCCGGCAACCCGAACGCGGGCAAGACGAGCCTCTTCAACGCGCTCACGGGATTGCGGCAAAAGGTCGCCAACTATCCCGGCGTGACCGTGGAGCGCAAAGAGGGACACTGGCCGCTCGCGCCCGACCTCGCGCCCGCGCAACTCATAGACCTGCCCGGCCTCTACAGTCTCGACGCCAACTCGATTGACGAACAGATCGCGCGCGATGTGATCACAGGGCGACTCGAAAGCGTCCCCAAACCCGATTGCATCATCGCCGTCGTTGATGCCACGAACCTCGAACGCAATCTCTATCTCGCCACGCAACTGCTCGAAATAGGCCGCCCGCTCGTCGTCGCACTGACCATGATCGATCTCGCCGGACGGCACAAGCTGGAGATTGACGCCGTGCGACTGTCGGACGCGCTCGGCGTGCCGGTCGTGCCGGTCGTCGCGAAGCAGCGGCAGGGTCTCGACGCGTTGGCCGAAGCCGTCCTCAGCGCAACTGAGTCTGCGCCGCCCGCCGCCGGTTGGCGTCTCTCCGCGGAAGCCGAACGCGAACTCGAAGCCCTCGCCTCGCTCGACGCGCCGGCCGACCGGAATGCGAGCGCGCCGGGCGACGTGCCGGCGGACGCGGGCGCGCGACGCTACGGCGCGCTCGTCGAACTCTACGCTGAAGAGTTGCCGGAAGCGGCGGAGCATCAGGCGGCCGTCGCAGCGGCGCGCTCGCGGCTGGCCGAAGGAAATCCTCGTTGGTGGCAAGAGCCGTTGCTGGCGCGTTACAACTGGATCGAAGGCGTCGCGCGCCGCACGGTGCGCGACCACAAGCCGGGACGCACGCGTCGCACGGATCGCATAGATCGTTTCGTCACGCACAGATTTTTCGGCCCCCTGATCCTGTTCGCGGTGATGCTGCTCATCCTCCAGACGATCTTTTCCTGGGCGCAACTGCCGATGGATTTGATTGACGGCGGTTTCGGCCGCCTCGGCGAACTCGTGCGCGCCGCCTTGCCGCCCGGCCTGCTGGCCGACCTCTTGGTTGACGGCGTGATCGCGGGCGTCGGCGGCGTGCTCGTCTTCCTGCCGCAGATTCTGCTGCTCTTCCTCTTCATCTCGCTGCTGGAAGACAGCGGCTACATGGCGCGCGCCGCGTTCCTGATGGACAAAATAATGAGCGGAGTGGGCTTGCACGGCAAAGCGTTCATGCCGCTCCTGAGCAGTTTCGCGTGCGCCATTCCGGGCATCATGGCGACGCGGACGATTGAGAACCCGAAGGATCGTCTGGCGACGATTTTGATCGCGCCGTTCATGAGTTGCTCGGCGCGACTGCCGGTCTACACGCTGATGATCGCGGCCTTCTTCTCAGGACAGGAAAAGCTGCTCGGCGTGCTGTCGGTCGGCGTCGTCATCATCATGGCGATGTACCTACTCGGCATCGCGGTGGCGGTCGTCGTCGCGTGGATTTTGAAGCATACGATCCTGAAGTCGCCGCCGCCGCCGCTCGTACTCGAACTGCCGCCCTACCGGATGCCGAACCCTCTGAACGTGCTCCAGACGATTCGCGCGCGCTCTTGGATGTTCGTGCGCCGCGCGGGCACGGTCATCCTCGCCATCTCGATTTTGCTCTGGGCGCTCGTCACCTTCCCGCGCGTGAATACCGCGACGGGCGACGACGGGAGCGGCGTCGCAGCGACGACAACAAACGCTGCCGCGACGGCGAGCGCACCCGACGAACGCGCGACCACGGCCGCGCGCGACGAGACGGTGCAGCCCGCCGCCGGTGCGTCGAACGTGGCGGAGGCGGTGGACGGCGACGCGGGCGAGCAGATTCGGCAGAGCTACGCGGGGCGGCTCGGTCGCCTGATCGAACCGGCCATCGCGCCGCTCGGCTTCGACTGGAAGATGGGCATCGGCCTCGTCGCTTCTTTCGCCGCGCGCGAAACGCTCGTCTCCACTTTGAGCATCGTCTATAACGTGGGCGCGGACGCGACGGAAGAATCGAGTTCCCTGATCGATGCGGTGCGCAATGCGCGGCGCGAGGACGGCGCTCCGGCGTGGACGCCGCTCGTCGCCGTCTCGATGATGGTCTTTTTCGTACTAGCCTGCCAGTGCATGTCAACCATCGCCATCGTGCGGCGCGAGACGAATTCCTGGCGGTGGCCGCTCTTTATGGTGAGCTATATGCTCGTGCTGGCTTACGTCGCTTCGTTCATCACGTATCAGGGCGGGCGGCTGCTGGGGTTTAGTTAGGCGTATGTTTCAGGACTGGCAAAGCGTCGCGGTGTGTTTGATCATTCTGGGCGCGCTCGCCTATCTGGGGCGGCGCGGCTGGGCGCGTGCGCGTTCATTCCGCGCGGGCGGGAAGGGGCAAGCGGCAGCATCCTCGTGCGCGACAGGGTGCGGCAGTTGCGGCGACGAGCGGACGGCGGCCACAAACGCGAAGCCCCAAAACGCTCTCGTACAGATCACTAACGCCGGGAGCGCACCCACGCGACAGCGCACGTCTTAGGCTCAAGAGTTCATCCCACGCGGAAAGGCCGGCGGAGTTGAAACTCCCGCCGGCCTTATCTCTTACTCCGGGGCGAAGCCCGCCCGCGACACGTCAAAGAGTGAAATTGAAATTGATGAAGCCGGAGACGCGCACGGGTTGGCCGTTGACGACCGTCGGGCGAAACTTCCAGCGACGCGCGGCGTCGGCGGCGGCCCCGCGTAATAGTTCCGGCCCGTCCGTGCGCTCGACCTTCGCGACCGCGCCCTTCTCGTCCACCATCAGGAAGACCGTGACCCTGCCGGTGACGCGCGCCACGCGCGCAGTCTGCGGATATGTCGGCGCGGGTTTATCCGTCGCCTTCGGCAACAGCAAGCCGACTTCAAGCGGCTTTCCGTCAGCCGCGCTCGCCGGTACGGCGGCTTGAGAGTTTGCGGGCGCATTCCCCCCGTTTGCGCCGCCGCTTTGCGTCGTGCCCTGCGGCGCGTTCCCGGCGGTCGAGGTTGCGTTGGTCGAAGTCGCGGGCGTGGCGTTGGCCGGAGTCGGGGCGGGTTGTGCGATGGGTTGGCTCGCGCCCGCCGGGGTCGGGGTCGCCTGCGTGCGTGGTGACGAAGAGGGGGTCGTTCCGTTACTCGCCACACGCCGGTCTGCGCCGATGAGACGTTGGCGCGCGTCCGCCACCTCCGCCTGCCAGCGCGCACGCTCGTCCTCCTTGCGCGATAGACGCAGGCGCACGCCCGCCGCTTCTTCGAGCAGAGCCGTCGCGTCCATGTTCCGCGCGTTCTCTTCGCGCAACTGCCGCCCCTGCGCGAACACGCGCTCGATGAGCGTCCGCAGACGATCCAGATCGCCCGCGGCTTCGTTCGGCAACTCCCCGTCGGCCACGTTCAACCCGAACACGCGATAGCGTTCGAGGCGCGCCCGCACGCCGCCGAGCACCTGACCCGCCAGCACGAAGTAGGCGCGCGCCGCACTCTCGCCGCCGGTTGCACGCGCGCCAAACGCGGCATTCAACAAATTCTCGGCGTAGGTGTAATCGGCCTGATCAATGTAGATTACGGCGAGCAGCACGAGCGTGATCTCGCGCACCGACGGGTCTACGCCGGCCGTGCGTTGCAGTGCTTCGAGTTCGCTGCGCGCCGCCGGGAGATTGCCCGCCGCCGCCAGCGCGCGTGCGCGCGTGACGCGCCGCTGGATGCCGTCGGCGTCCAATTCGCTCGCGGGCGTCTGCGCGCGCGAAGGCGGCGCGAAGGTGAAGATGACGAGTAGGGCGAAACTGATTTTAACGAGGAGCGGCGTGGAACGTATGAGACGGCTTCCCTTCACTTTTGACAACTCCATAAAGGTGAAAGCGAGCGTTGACGCTCGCTTGAAGGATGATCTGTGATCAGCGCGAATATTATCGCCCCTCCACGTGAATCAATCAACTGCGCCGCGCCGGTTTTTTGCGCGCCGGGGTGGCGGACTCCCGCTTCGGCGTTCGCGTTGCGCCGCCGCCGGGCGCTTTAGGCGGCGCGGCCGGACTGACGGCGGCCGGGGCGAGGCTCTCGGAAATCCGCGCGCGGTACGCACGCGCATCGCGCTTGATCGCCTCTTCGTCGAGCGTCAACAAGCGGCGGTCGCGCATCACCACACGCCCTTCGATGACGACGGTTCTCACATCGTTGGCCTTCGTCGCGTAAACCAGATGCGAGTAGACGTTATACACGGGCGTCTGGTGGAGCGCGTCCATGTCAACGACGATCAGGTCGGCACGCTTGCCACGCTCCAGCGACCCCGTCTCGCGTTCGAGATGCAGCGCGCGCGCGCCGCGAATCGTCGCCATCTCCAACACCTCGCGCGCCGACACCACGCGCGGATCGTTCGCCGTCAACTTGTGCAGCTTCGCCGCCGTGTCCATCTCCTCCCACATGCTCAGGTCGTTGTTCGACGCCGCGCCGTCCGTTCCCAGCCCCAGCGACAAATCCGCCCTGAGCATCTCCGGCACGCGCGCCACGCCCGACGCGAGTTTCATGTTCGACTGCGGGTTATGCACCGCCCCGACGCCCAGACGCTTCAACAACTCGATCTCTTCCGTCGTCAGGTGAACCGTGTGCGCGGCGATGACGCGGTCATACAAAAATCCGATGCGCGCCAGATAGGCGACGGGCGAAGCAGCGTGATCGCGCGTCACGTCTTCGACCTCTTTCCGCGTCTCCGCGACGTGAATCACGATGGTCGCGCGCAGGCGGTTCGACAGATCGCGCACGGCCTTGAGGTGCTCTTCCGAGACGGTGTAAGGCGCGTGCGGCGCAATCGCGGGCGTGATGAGCGCGTGGCCGCGCCACTTCTCGATAAACTTCTCCGTGTAGGTCATCGCCTCCGCGAAAGTCTTGTTGTCCGCCACCGGGAAATCTATCACCGTCTCGCCGAGCACGCCGCGCACGCCGGCCTTCGCCGTCTCGTCGGCGACGGCGTCCTCGAAGTAGTACATGTCGCAGTAGGTCGTCGTGCCGCCGCGAATCATCTCGGCGAGGCCGAGGCGCGTGCCGACGCGCACGAAGTCCTCCGTCACGTTTTTCGCTTCGGCCGGGAAGATGTATTTGGTGAGCCATTCGTTCAGGTCGAGATCGTCGGCCAGCCCGCGAAACAGAGTCATCGGGATGTGCGTGTGGCCGTTGATGAGGCCGGGCATGATGATGCGCCCGCGCGCCTCAATCGTCTCGCGCCCCGCGAAATCTCTGTCCACGTCCGCGCGCCGTCCCACGGCCACGATGCGCCCGCCATGCACGGCCACCGCGCCGTCCTCGATCAAGCTGCCGCGCGCGTCCATCGTCACGACCGTCCCCCCGCGCACCACCAGATCAACCTTTCGAGGGGCGAAGGCCAAGACGTTCGCGGGCAGCGCGACGTTGAAAACGCACAGAAGAAGACTTACCAACACGCGCCGCCGAAGAGTTCGAGATAGTTTCATCACGTCAGTCATTGCAGTCGTCACCGGAAAGTAACCCCGCTTTCCTTTGCGCCTTTGGTTTTTCTTTCTTTGCGCCTTTGCGAGAAATGCAGTTCACGCAAAGGCGCAAAGTTAATACGTAAGACGCAAAGGGGGTCAATTTTCGTCGCCGGTCTCTTCGAGAAACTTCGCGTCGAAGGGGCGGGGCAAAAGGAAGGCCATTTGCAGCGTCTCGGTGTCGCCGCGCAGGTTGGCGAGCACCACGGGGATGTCGCCGCAAAATTCCCAGATGATCTGGCGGCACGCGCCGCACGGCGGCGTCAGGCGTTCCGTGTCGGCCACGACCGCGATGCGTTTGAATTTGCGCGCGCCCTCCGAGAGCGCCTTCCAGATCGTCACGCGCTCGGCGCACATGGTCAACTCGTAAGCCGCGCTCTCGATGTTGCAGCCCGTGTAAATCGTCCCGTCTTCGGCTTCGAGCGCCGCGCCGACACAGAACTTCGAGAACTGCGCCAGCGCACAATTACGCGCGCCCGTGGCCGCCTCGATGATCACTTCCTCAACTCCTGTGGTAGTCAAACCCTTTTGTGCTCCTCTTCTCACTCAATTACCGACCCCGGCGTTCGCGCCGCCACTGCGACGCCTCTGCTGCTCGTCGGCCAGACGCTCGCGAATCTTCCCGCTGAGCAGGCCGATGCTGACCATGTTGTGCCCGCCTTCGGGGATGATCACGTCGGCGCAGCGCTTCGACGGCTCGACGAACTGCATGTGCATCGGGCGGACGGTGGCGAGGTATTGTTCGATGACGGAATCAACCGTGCGCCCGCGCTCGGCGATGTCTCGACGCAGGCGGCGGATGAAGCGTATGTCGTCCGGCGTGTCTACGAAAACCTTGATGTCCATCTCTTCGAGCAAACGCTTCTCGTTGAAGACGAGGATGCCTTCGATGATGGTGATGAGCTTCGGCTCCATGCCGAGCGTCTCCCTGCGCCGCACGTGATTCTTGAAATCGTAGATCGGGAGTTCGACGGCGCGCCCCGCCTTGAGCGCGCGGACGTGTTCCACCAGGAGGTCGTTGTCGAGCGCGTCGGGGTGGTCGAAGTTGACCTTCTGCCGGTAGTCGAGCGGCATCTGGTCGAGGTCGCGATAATAAGAGTCCTGCTGGATGAACGCCACCTCGTTGGCGCTCACCGATTGCAGAATCTTGTTCGCCACGGTCGTCTTCCCCGACCCCGTGCCCCCGCAAATTCCGATAATCATTCAGTCGCTTCGCTCCTCGTAGATGGTAAATGGTGAACGGTAAATAGTGAATAGAAAGACCTGGTTTTATCTATTCACCATTCACCATTTACCATTTACCAGCTACGACAGTTTTGGGATCGTCCGCCGCAGCAATTCCGTGAACGTGACGCGCACCTGTTCGCCGGTCTCCATCACTTCGGCGTGGTCAATGGGACGGTCGAGGACGCCCGCCGCCATGTTCGTGATGCAGGAGATGCCGAGCACCTTGATGCCCATGTGGCGCGCGACGATGGCTTCGGGCACGGTGCTCATGCCGACGGCGTCCGCGCCGAGCGCGCGCAGCATCCGTATTTCGGCGGGCGTCTCGTAGCTGGGGCCGGTCAGAGCGGCGTAGATGCCGCGCTTGAGTTCGATCTCCATCTCCTGCGCCTCGCCGACGGCGGCTTCTTGAAATTCGCGGTCGTACACGTCCGACATGTCCGGGAAGCGCGCGCCGAAGCGCGGCTCGTTCGCGCCGAGCAGGGGGTTCGTGCCCATCAGGTTCAGGTGGTCGCTGATCAGCATCAGCGCGCCCTGCTTGAACGAGTTGTTCAACCCGCCCGCCGCGTTCGTCAGGACGAGCGACTTGATGCCGAGCAGTCCGACGACGCGGATGGGAAACGTCACTTCGTCGAGCGCGTAGCCTTCGTAAAAGTGAAAACGTCCCTGCTGCACGATGACCGGCAAGCCCGCGATTTTCCCGAGCACGAGCCGCCCGGCATGCCCCTCCACGGTCGAACGCGCGAAGCCCGGAATCTCTTCGTAAGGAATGGCAACCGCATCTTCGAGGTCGTCGGCGAACGCGCCGAGGCCGCTGCCGAGCACCAGCGCGACGCGCGCCTCTTCTCCGCCTGCGCGCGCGCGAATCGTCCGCGCCGCGTGTTCGGCGCGTTCATACAAAGTGTCCTTGCTCGAAGTTTCCATAACAATTTGCCCGTCGTTCTTTGTCCGTGGTCAGTTGTTCAAATCAATATTTAGCAACTCGCGTGGCCGGTACATACAACGGACGACTGACCGCTGACGACTGACAGTTCATCACTTCTCTTTCTGGTACGGGATGCCCAGCGCGCGCGGCGCGCGCGAGAGGCCGATGAAGCCCGCGAGGACGATGATCGTCAACAGGTAAGGCACGATGCTGATGAACTGCACGGGGATTTCCTCGCCCGAAATCAGTTTTTTGCCCTGCAACTGAATGGAGACCGCCTCGGCGAA
>DATHAZ010000230.1:0-34472 GCA_035296445.1 Pyrinomonadaceae bacterium
CTGCTCGACCTCCTGCTCGACGTGCGCGAGCGCGCGCCCGTCCGTTTCGACCTGCTCGCCCTGAACCTCGATCAGAAGCAGCCGAACTTCCCGGCCGAAGTGCTGCCCGCTTACCTCGCGGAGCGCGGCGTGCCGTTCCGCATCGTCGAACGCGACACCTATTCAATCGTCAAGCGACTCGTGCCCGAAGGCAAAACTTACTGCTCGGTCTGTTCGCGCCTCAGGCGCGGCATCATCTACTCGATTGCGCAGGAAGAGGGCTGCGCCAAGATCGCGCTCGGCCACCACGCCGACGACATCATCTCGACCTTCCTGCTCAACGTCTTCTTCGTCGGTCAACTCAAAGCGATGCCGCCCGTGCTGCGCTCGAACGACGGCCTGAACACCGTCATCCGCCCGCTCGCCTACTGCCGCGAGACGGACATCGCGGAGTATGCCGCGCTGAAAGAGTTTCCGATCATCCCGTGCGACCTGTGCGGCTCGCAGTCGAATCTGAAACGCGCGCGCATCAAGCGGCTCATGACGGAGTTGGAGCGGGAGATTCCGAACATACGCAGTTCGATGCTGACCGCGCTCGGCAACGCCGTGCCCTCTCACCTGCTCGACCCCAAACTATTCGACTTCCGCAAACTCGCGCCCGTCTCCGCCGGAGACATCGAGGCGGAACTCGACTCGGCCGTCGGCCATGCCGACCCCGAAGGCGAGATGATGCCCGCTTTAGTTTCGATCTCTTAAAGCGCGGAGGCGTGGAGAAGAAACGATGAAGTAGGAACGATGAACGATGAACTGAAAGCGAGTTGCTTTTACTTCATCGTTCATCGTTCCTGCTTCATCGTTCATGCTTGCGTCTCAGCCGCGCGCTCCACCGCCTTCAACACCTGACGGCGGTAGCGGTGCGTGACGGGACGGCGGCGGCCGATGCCGATGGCGTGGCGCGAGATGATCAGGGTCGGCGGGAGTTGCCGCCGCTTGAATTCGTTGGCGGGCGCTTCGACGCGGTTCAGCACGTCGAAGACGAGTTCCCCGTCGTGACCGGCGGCGATGATCTCTTCGGGCGTGGCTTTGCGCTCGAAGTAGAGTTTGAGAATGGGGTCGAGTTTGTCGTAGGGCGGGAGCGATTGATCGTCGAACTGGCCGGGGGCGAGTTCGGCCGACGGGCGTTTTTCGATGACTCGAACGGGGATGATCTCGCGCTCACGGTTGACATAGCGCGAGAGCGCCCACACCTCGGTCTTCAGCACGTCGCCGAGGACGGCGAGGCCGCCGTTCGTGTCGCCATAGAGCGTGCAGTAGCCGAGGGCGAGTTCCGACTTGTTGCCGGTCGAAAGTAGCAGGCGGCTCTCGGCGTTCGAGATCGCCATCAAAATATTTCCGCGCAGGCGCGACTGCGTGTTCTGCCGCGCGATCTCTTCGAGCGGCGTCGCGGGGTTCTCCAACTTGAGTTCCCTGACGAGCACTTCGTAGGCCGCGCTGATCGGGTGTTCGATGGTCGGCATCCCCAACCGTTCGCCGAGCGCGACGGAATCGTCCACACTCCCGCGCGACGAAAAGGGCGAGGGCATCATCACGGACAAAACGTTCTCCGCGCCCAACGCCTCGCATGCGAGCGCGGCGACGAGCGACGAGTCAATGCCGCCGGAGAGGCCGAGCACGGCGCGCTCGAAACGGTTCTTGCGCGCGTAATCGCGGATGCCGAGGACGAGCGCGTCGTGGATGGTCTGGATGTCGTCGCCGGGCAGGCAGTAGGTGTCGCACGCATCGCAGTCCAGGTCAACCGAGCCGTAAAACTCCTCGAAGGGCGGCGCTTGCATGATGATCTGCCCCCGGCCGTCCGTGACGATTGACGCGCCGTCGAAGATGACGCCGTCGTTCGCGCCGACGAGGTTGATGAAGATGATGGGCAGCCCGGCCGCCTTCGCGCGGTGCGAGACCATCTTGCAACGCTCGCCCATCTTGCTCTTGTTGAAGGGCGAGGCGTTGATCGAAACGATGACCTGCGCGCCCATCGCAATCAACTCGTCGGTCGGGTCGTTCGCGTAGAGCCGCTCGCGCCAGTAGGTCTTGTCGTTCCACATGTCCTCGCAGACGGCGATGCCGACGCGCACGCCATTGATGTCGAACAGCCTGCGCTCGCGCGACGGCTCGAAGTAGCGCGGGTCGTCGAACACGTCGTATTCGGGGAGCAGCGTCTTGTCGGCGTAGCCAATGAGTTTACCGTCGGAGATGACGGCCGCCGAGTTGTAGAGTTTGCGCCCGTGCTCCAGCCCCGTCGGGCGCACCGTGCCGACGATGACGGTCAGCCCTGCGCTGGCCGCGACGATTTGGTCGAGCGGCTCGGTGGCGTGCGCGATCACGTCGCGATCCATGAACCAGTCGAAGGACATGTAGCCCTGCACGGCGACCTCCGGCAGCACCACCATGTCGCTGCCGTCGCGGCGCGCCTGCTCGATGGCGCGCAGGATTTGTGCGACGTTGCCCTCGTAGTCGCCGTTCGTCGTATTGATCTGCCCGATAGTGACGCGCATTGTGCTCGCTCCTTAAACGTGTTCCTTATTTGAAATCCCTGATCAGGATCATGTCGGTGCGCGGGTTGCCGCGTGCGACGGCGAGTTGGCGGCCGTCGGGCGACCACGCGTACCAGTTGATGAAATAGGTTTTGAGATCGGCGAGTTGGCGCGGCTGGCCGCCCGAGAGCGGCAGACGCCAGAGGCTGGACGCGCCCTCGCGCCGGAAGATGTAATCAATCCCCTGCCCGTCGGGCGACCAGCGCAGCATGTCGAGACCCACGGGCGCGTCGAACGTGCGGACGGGGTCGCCGCCTTCCACGGGAAGGACGACGATCTCGCGCGGCGCGTTCGGCGTCATTTCGCTGCGCATGGTGAAGAACAGCTTGCCGTCGGGCGACAGACGCGCGTTGCTGATCGTCTTCTCCATGACCCGCGCCGGCTCGCCGCCTTCGACCGCGACGCGCCAGAAGGCGTAGTTGCCCGCGCCGTCGCGCGATGCGTAATAGACCGTGCGGTTGTCGGGCGCGAAGTGCGGGAAGCTGAATTGCTCGACGTTGCGCACGAGTTCGCGCTGGCCGCTGCCGTCGGCGTTCATTATCCAGATGCTCCAGCCGACCGAGCGGTTCGAGATAAAGACGATCAGGCGGCCGTCGCGCGAAACCTCGGGCGAGGTATCGTTGTTCGGGTCGAAGGTCAACTGCCGCTGGCCGCTGCCGTCGGCGTTCATCATCCAGATGTCGCCGTTGCCGCTCGCGCCGGATTGATAGACGATGCGCCCGTCGGGCGTCCAGGCGGGCGTGCCCGCGCTGCCTTCGTTCGTCAACTGGCGCGGGGGGTCGCCGCCGCCCGGCGAGAGCCAGATGTCGGCGCTATAGTTGCTTTGCAGCGCGAGAAGCGTGCGCGAGTCGGCCGTCAGGCTGACGGCCTCATAGGAGTTGAGATCGTTGGTGATCTTCTGCGCTTCGCCGCCGGGGAAGGCGACGAACCAGATTTGCTCGGGGGTGCTGGGCAGAGAGGCGCGGTCGCGCCCGTTGAAGACGAGGCCGCTGCCGTCGGCCAGCCACGCCAGCATCCCAATGGTGCGCCAGCGCGCCCCCGACACCGTCTGCGTCGCCCCGTCGGCCACGCGCACGCTCTCCAGATTCATATAGTAGCCCTGCTCGTCCGTGCCCCTGACGGAGAAGGCGATCTGCTGCCCGTCGGGCGACCAGGCGAGCCAGGGCATCGAGACGGGGGCTTTGCGCAGGACGAGCACGCGCTCCCCGCTCCCGTCCTCGTTCGCCATGACCAGCGTGTCCTCGCTCGTCCTGGGGACGTGACGGCGAAAGGCGAACTGCCGGCCGTCGGGCGAGAAGGTGACTGCGCTGTCAACGTCGCCGGTGATCTTCTGCGGCTCGCCGCCGAGGAGCGACGGCACGCGATAGAGTTCGCCGAAGTTACCGCCGAGCGGAACGGTGACGTAGTACAAAAAAGTGCCGTCGGGCGAGAAGGTGATGCCGGTGTAGCCCGACTCGCTCGGCGCGACGAGCACCTTCTCCGTCGTCGTCGCCACCTGCCGCACGCGCAGGCTCATCTTGCCGCCCTCGTGTACCGTGCGCGCGACGTACTTGCCGTCGGGCGACACGATGGCATCGGTCGTCTGCCCGGCCGCCTGTAGCTTCGTGAACTTCATGTTCTGCAACGAAGCGACGGGCGCGCCCGCCGTCGCGCGCGTTGTTTTGCGCGTGAAGTGATACACGCCGAACGCGAGACCCACTATTGCGAGGAGCGCGAGGATGAAAAGCGCGAGCGGCGTGATGGAGAAACTCTTGCGCCCCCTGCCCGTGGCTGCGGCTTGCTCCGCGCCGGAGTTTGTCCGGGTGCGGTGTGCCGGAAGGTCGCCCGCCGTCGTGCGCCCCGGCGCGCCGGGCGCGATTGTGTGCCCGGCCGCGTTGCCCGTATTGGTCGCACCGGGCGAGCCAGCAGTCGAGGCGGCGAAGCCCGGCACGCTTGAGTGGTCGAGCGACGCGCCCGAGTCGAGCCGCTGGCGGAGGCGTTGCAGCTTCACGAGCATCTGCTTGGCGGTCTGGAAGCGCGCGTCGCGGTCTTTGGTGAGCGCGTCGCTGACGACTTCCTGCAACGATTCCGAAGTCTCGGGCATGTACTGCGCGAGCGGCGGCGGTTCGGCGTCGAGTATGTTGACGATGACGTGGCTCGCCGAACGCCCCTCGAACGGCACGCGCCCCGCGAGCATCTCGTAGAGCACGCAGCCGAGACTCCAGATGTCCGTGCGCGCGTCCACCTGTTCGCCGCGCGCCTGTTCGGGCGACATGTAGGCGACCGTGCCCATGATCGCGCCGGGGTTGGTATTGACTAAAGCCTGCGTGGCCGCCTCCGTGTCAACGGCCGACGCGCCCTGCGCGCGGCTCGTCACTTTGGCGAGACCGAAATCGAGCACCTTCACGTAGCCGTCGGCGCGCACCATCACGTTCTCCGGCTTGATGTCGCGATGCACGATTCCTTCGGCGTGCGCCGCCGCGAGCGCGCTCGCGATCTGCGCGGCGAAGTCGAGCGCATCAGTGAGTTTCAGGCGACGCGCCTGCATGTGCTCGCGCAGCGTCGTGCCCTGCACAAACTCCGTGGCGAAGAAACGCGCGCCCGCGTCGGTCTGCCCGATGTCGAAGACGGTCAGGATGTTCGGGTGGTTGAGGGCGGAGGCGGCGCGCGCTTCCTGTATGAAGCGGCTCATGCGATCCTGATCCGCGGCCACGTTCGAGTGCAGAAACTTGAGCGCGACGGGACGATTCAACTCGGTGTCGAGCGCGCGATAGACCTCGCCCATGCCGCCCGCCCCGATGAGCGACTGGATTTCATAACGTCCGATACGTGTCCCTGCGTCAAGACTCATGTGGGGGCGCGAGCGGCGACCTGTACAATAAAGTTTCCGACATTAATCTCTGGATTCGATCTCGAAACATTCTAATTCGAAGCACGGGGGAAACAAAGAGCCTTTCGACTACGGCGAAATGGATGACGACCGGCGAGAATTCGCAAGTCTCCTATTTAACCCCGGTCTTCTTCTTCTTCCCGCGCGGCGGCGTCGCGCGGCCGCGACCGCCGCCGCCCGGCGTCTCGATGCGCACGCGCTCGCCCGCCTTCAAATCCCAGGAGCCTTTCGCGTCAATGCGCCGAGCGCGCGGGCGGCCACCGTCGTCAACGCGCACAACCCGGTCGCGCCCCGCCCGCCCGTCTTCGCCGCCCGCGAGACCGTAAGGCGCGCTCCGTCGCCGGTCTGCCAGCAGAGACATGCGCGCATCCACCAGCGTCTCGATCTCACGGACGACGCCGTCCCCGCCGCGCCGTGCGCCCCGCCCGCCGGAATTCGCGCGAATCGCATACTCGCGCACGCGCAGAGGGTAAGCGTATTCGAGCGCCTCGACGGGCGTGTTCAGGCTGTTCGTCATGTGCGTGTGAACCGCGCTCATCCCATCGCGCGCGGGGCGCGCGCCCATGCCGCCCGCGACCGTCTCGTAGTAGGCGAACTCGCGCCCGGTGCGCGCATCCATGCCGCCGATGGTCAGGTTGTTCATCGTCCCCTGGCTCGCCGCCGGAATTTGTCCGGGCAGGGCTTGCGACAAGGCTTTGAACAAAGCGTCAACGATGCGTTGCGACGTTTCGACGTTCCCGCCCGCGACGGGTGCGGGCGGGAGCGCGTTCACGATTGACCCGCTCGGCGCGAGCACTTCAACCGGCTCCATCAACCCCGCGCTCGCAGGGACTTCGCCCGCGCCGAGCAGGCAGCGAAAGACGTATGCGACCGCCGACACAGTGATCGCCTCAACCGCGTTGACCGGCCCCGCGACCTGCGCCGCGCTGCCCTCGAAATCAACTCGCGCACGCCCGCCCGCGATCTCCACGCGCACGCGGATCACGCACGGACGGTCGCCCACGCCGTCGTCATCGAGCGCGTCTTCCGCCTCGTAAACTCCGTCGGGAATCTCTCTGATGGCGGCGCGCATCACTCGTGCCGAGTAGTTGATGAGGTGAGCGGCGTAGCTCGCGGCCTCGCTCGCCCCGGAGCGAGCGACGATCTCAAGCAGGCGCGTCGCGCCCGTCTTGAGCGACCCGGTCTGCGCCGCGAAATCCGCACGCCGCTCGTCTGCCCCGCGCACGTTCGCCAGCAACAGTCGCATCACGTCTTCGTTCACGCGCCCGCCGCGCAACAGGTGGACGGGCGGGATGCGCAAGCCCTCGCCGTACACGTCTGTTGCCATCCCCATCGAGCCGGGCGAGCCACCGCCGATGTCCGCGTGGTGTGCGCGGTTGGCGACGTAGAACAGGGGCGCGCGGCGGCGCGAGGCGAAGACGCCCGCGACGAGCGTCACGTCGGGCAGGTGCGTGCCGCCCGCGAACGGGTCGTTGAGCGCGACCACGTCGCCCGGTTCGATGCGTGTTTCGCGGAGCGCGGCCGAGACCGCCATTGGCATGCTGCCCAGGTGTACAGGCATGTGGTCGCCCTGCGCGATGACGCGCCCCGCCGCATCGAAGACGGCGCACGAGTAGTCGCGCCGCTCCTTGATGTTGGGCGAGTGCGCCGTGCGCCGCAGCGTGATGCCCATCTCCTCGGCGACCGAGGTGTAGAGCGCGCGGTAAATTTCCAGCGTGACGGGATCGAAGTGGGGCTGGCGTTTCATAGTTCGATGATCAGGTTGCCGTCCGCGTCAACACACACCTCTTGTACCCCTGCGGGCACGAGCGTCGTCGAGGAATATTCGGTGACGATGCAGGGCGTTTTCAGTCGCGCGCCCGCGCGCAGGCGTTCGCGCGCGTAGACGCCGACGCGCGCAGGTGAGTTAGTGAAGTAGACCAAACGGCTCTCATCCGGCTCGACGACGGACGCCGACGCGCTCCTCTCGACGCGCTCGCGCCTGAGTGGTGTTACCAGCCCGCGTGAGCGCAGGCGCGCGCTGACGATCTCGACCGCGCTCTCTGCTTGCGCGTAGCCGTAGCGCGCGAGATGCGCGCGATGAAACGCGGCGGCGAGCGTCCCGGCAGACTTCCATTCGATCTCCAACTCGAACGACTGACCCGTGTAGCGCGCCGCCACACTGCGCGCGTGTCGTTGCTTCTCATCGCTGAAACCCTCGCGCTTGAGCGCGGCGCGCGCGGCGCGTTCCATCTCTCGAAAGGCGCGTTCGAGTTCGCCCGTGCGCGCTCCCGCCGCGTCGAGCATGACGGTGCGGCTCGCATCCATGACGACATCCGAGGCCAGCGCGCCGAGGGCGGAGAGCGCGCCCGGCCTCAGTGGCACGATGACGCGTGGGATGCGCAGGCTCGCGGCGAGCGCGACGGCGTGCAGGCCGCCCGCGCCGCCGAATGAGACGAGCGCGAACGCGCGCGAATCGAACCCGCGCTCGACCGACACGACGCGCAGAGCGCGTTCCATCCCGGCGTTCACCACGCGCACCACGCCGAGCGCGGCCTCTTGCGCCGTCGTCCGCCTTCCGCTCGCCGCGCCCATCTCGCGCGCGAGCGCGGCGAGCGCGACGAGAGCGCGTCCTGTGTCCAACTCGAACGCACCGCCGAGCAGTCCCGCGCCGCCGAAGCGACCGAGCACGAGGTTGGCGTCCGTCACGGTCGGCAGCCGGCCGCGCCCGTAAGCCGCCGGGCCGGGACTCGCGCCGGCCGATTCAGGCCCGACGCGCAAACTGCCGCCCGCGTCCACGCGCGCGATTGAGCCGCCGCCCGCGCCGACCGTGTGAATGTCCAGAACGGGCACGGCGACGGGCAGCCCGGCCACCGTCGCCTCGTTCGTCGTCCGCAGACGCCCCCCGTCGCACAGAGACACGTCCGTCGAAGTGCCGCCCATGTCGAAAGTGATGATGTCGGGCGACCCGGCCGCGAGCGCGGAGCGGAGCGCGCCCACAACGCCGCCCGCCGGCCCGGACAAAATCGTTCGCACCGGCTCGCGCGCCGCCGCCGCCGCGGAGATGCTGCCGCCCGAAGATTGCATCACGCGCAGGCGCGGCGCGCTGAGTTTCCGCAGATACGCGCCCAACGGCGGTTGCAGGTATGCGTTGATGGCGACCGTGGAGGTGCGTTCAAACTCTCGATACTCCGGCAGGATTTCGTGCGAGACCGAGAGCGGCACGCCCAGACTTTCAAGCGCGCGCGCGACCGACTTCTCGTGTTCCGGGCGCACGAACGAGAACAGCAAACAGATCGCCACCGATTCGACCCGCGCGCGCCGCAGACGCTTCAAGAGCGCGGCGAGCGTGCGCTCGTCGAGGGCTTCCAACACCTCGCCCGTCGCCGCGACGCGCTCCGCGACGCCGAAGCGAAGCGCGCGCGGGATGATCGCTTCCGCTCGTTCGGCGTCCAGATCGTAGAGCGCGGGGCGCGCCTGCCTGCCGATGGCGAGCACGTCCTCGAACCCGGCGGTCGTGACGAGCGCGGCACGCGCGCCGCGCCTTTCGAGGAGCGCGTTCGTCCCTACGGTCGTGCCGTGAACGATCTCCAATTCGCCGACGCTCGTCCTTATGTCGGCCGCGATGCGACGCAAGCCTTCCGCGATGGCGCGCGAAGGATCGCCGGGCGTCGAGGCGAGCTTAAAGATGCGCAGTTGCCCGCCTGGCGCGGCATAGACGAAATCCGTGAACGTCCCGCCCGTGTCCACGCCGACGCGCACGCGACGCAAATTGTGTGTTGTTGATTTAAGAGAAGGCACGGATGATTTTGACGTGCGAGAACTCGAACCTCCGGCGCGCCGTTCGTCAGCTTACCGCGCCGTCTTGTTTAAAAGTCGCGCGGCTTTCAACTACCTTCGGGCGTCGCCCAACTGCCGCTCAGGTGCGCGCGGCGCGCGGCGTCGAGCACGAGTTGGGTGCGGTGGCCGTCAGCGAAAGTGGCCGCGTGCTCGACCGTGGCGCGCCCTTCGCCGAGGGCGCGGACGATCTCCTGCGCGAAGCGTGTGAAGCCGCGCGCCCAGCCGTTGTCGTGCATGCCGGGGGCAAGTTCGCCGCCCGCGACATGAACGCGCTGCCACGCGCCCGCGCCCAACCCGGCGTGCCACAGCGCGCCGTCGCCTTCGACCCTGAGCGCGCCGCGCTCGCCGAAAATTTCCAGACGATGCAGAGGCTCTCCCGCTTCCACGAAAGACATGGAGACGCTCGCCGTCGCGCCCGCCTCCGCAACCAACTCGCCGCCCGCGAAGTTGAGTATCAGGTTCGCCGCGTCGTCCGAAGTCACGGGACGCAGGAGCGCGCCGCTCGCGCCGTCGGGGCGCGCCCCGGTGTGCGTCGAGAGTTGGCAGAAGACGCGCGCGACGTGTGCGCCTTCGAGCAGCCAGTGGAATCCGTCTACGACGTGCGAGCCGATAGCGCCGAGCGCGCCGCCGCCCTTCGACGCGTCCGACCACCAATCCCACGCGCGCCCCGCGCCCGCGCGCGAGTCCGCGCGAAACGTCAAGGCCGCGTGCCGGACGCGGCCGATCTCGCCCGCGAGCAGCAACTCGCGCATCCTGCGCCGCCCTTCCAGAAAACGCAGTTCGTGATCAATGAGCGCGAACGCGCTCGCCGCGCTTGCCGCTCGCGCCATCTCTTCCGTCTCCGACGCGTTCATCGCCATCGGCTTTTCGCAGAGCACGGCCTTGCCGCGCGCGAGAGCATGAAGCGTCATCTCAAGGTGCGTCGAGGGCGGCGTCGCGATGCTCACCAGATCAACGTCGGCGCGCTCGACGACTTCGCGCCAGTCACGTCCGACGAACGGAATCTCGAACTCGCGCGCCGTCGCCTCGGCGCGTTCGCGGCGCGCGCTCGCAATCGCCGCGACCCGCGCCCCCGCCACCGCGCGAAAGCCCGGTATCTGCGTCGAACGCGCGAAGCCCGAGCCGATGATGCCGATGCCGATAGAGTTTCTCTTAGTCAACCCCTGTCTCCCGAGACGAAAGCTATTTTTGCAATGGACTCTAAACTTGAGTGAACGCGGCGGTCAATGAAAAACGGAGAGGCCGGGCTGCGCGCACAGCCCGACCTCTCCATTCTCAAACGCGGCCGAATTCGCTCTCGCGACTACTTGCCGAAGCGCAGGCGGTATTCGGTCGAGTTCATGAAACCGTTGACCATCACGCGGTAGCCTTCGCCGCGCGTGATGACTTCCAGCCACGCATCATAGCCGGACTGTTCGGGCGCGCGGCGCAGATAACCGTAGTATTGCATCGCGACGAACGCGCCGTTGTATTCCATCGCGTCAACCTCGCGGCTCTCCACGACGGCGCGCACCACCTGTGATTTCGTCAGACGCCCGGCGTCGAGCGCGGCCACGAGTTCGTCGAGCGTGAGGCGCACGAGCGCGTCGCCGTCGGGGTTGGCCGGGTCGGGGGTATGGATGACCGTCAGCCCGTAGCGGCCGAGGAGCAGGTCAACTAACTGTGCGTTCGTCTTCGCGCCGTAGAGCGTCGCGAACTCCTGCCGCAGCACCAGAGAATCGCTGAAGCTGCGGCGACGCGAGTAAACCTCTTCGGCCGTCTGCCCCGTCACGCGCCGCATGTCGGAGATGAACTCGCCGTAGTCCGGGCGGCGTTCGAAGGCCACGCGGTAAAAGCGGTAGACGAAGTAGCCCTTCAACTCGAACTCCGTCGAGCGGAAGAAGGACGAACTGACGACGTTACGGTCGCACAGGACGGAAGGACTGTCGGCGTCCGTGTTGAAAGCGTTGGGGCAGCGGCCGAGCACTCCCGTCCATGCGGCCAGCCCCTCGGCATCCGGCTCGCGCGAGAGGAAGTCCAGGTAGTGCTGGCGGACGAAGAAGTCGTGCTCGTCAACGGGGTTCGCCCGGTTGGGCGCGTCGTTGTCCGTGATGGAGAGGACGGCGGAAGACTGCGCGCCGATGGTCGCGCCCAGAGCCGAGATGAGTTGCAGGTTGACGAACTCTCCCGGCTCGACGTGGCCGTCGTCCACGAGCGGGATGGTGAAAGTCTTACTCGTCTCGCCGGGCGCGAACAGGAGCGTGTCGAAAGTGGTCGCGTAGTCGCAGCGCGCGAAGGCCGCGCCGCCGCCCGCGCTGTTGTCATCGCAGCGGATGGCGCGCGGGTCGTCAACCGTGCGGTAGTTGGCGGTGGCCTGCGCGCCCGTCGGGCCGAAGCGCGTGACGGTGATGGTGGCGCGGCCGTCGCCCTCGCCCGCCGTGAAAGTCGGCGCGGCGAACTGGATGAACGAACCGTCGTCGTTGACGATGGTGACGAAGTTGGTTCCGACGGTGAGGGTAGCGTTGACGAGGTTCGAGAAGGTGATCAGGAAACGCTCGTTGGGTTCTTCAACCGTGTCGCCGTTGATCTGCAAGGGGATGGTTTTCTCCATCTCGCCCGGTTGGAAGGTGATCGTGCCGGAGGCGGGGACGTAATCCGAGTTAGCAGTGGCAGTGAGGTTGGCCGTCGCGTAGTTCGCGGAGATGGTTTCGGCCGACGGGTGCGACAACTGCACGACGAACTGCGCGTTCGTCACGCCGGACTCGCCTTCGGGCACGGCGAGGCTGACGGGGATGAGGGATGGACGGCTTTTGCTATCCTGAATGGTGAGAGTGGCGGTCTTCTGTGCGCCGAGCACCACGTCGCCGCTCGGCTCGCTCAGGGTCAAGCCGATGGTCTCGCTCGTACCCTCATAGACGTTGTCGTCATTGATGGAGACGGTGAAAGTTTTCGTCGTCTCGCCCTCGGCGAAGGAGAGCGTGCCGGAGGTGGGCGTGTAATCGGAGCCGGGCGTGGCCGTGCCGCCGACGGTCGCGTAGTTGACGGTGGCCGCGCCCGTGACGCCGCCCGTGCGCTTGACGATGATGGAAGTCTTGAGGCTCGAACTCTCGGAGATGGTGTAGCCCGGCGCGCTGAACTGGAGCATGGACGGGACGGGCTTGCCGTCCGACACTAACGCCGATTGGATGAGATAAATCCGGTTCGGCTGTGCCGACGGGTCGGAACTGTTTGACAGCATGCAGAAGGCGAGGCCGTCCGTGCCCCAGCGCACGAGTCCGACCGGAGTGCCGGGCACGTTGGGCATCCTGACCGAGCCGAGCGGGAGGAACGTGTTGATGTCGTAGGCGGTCAGGACGGCACTTGAGTCTGAAAACGGGCCGCCCGAGAGAAAGAAGACGCGGCCGAGCGACTGGTCAACGAGTAGGGTCGTATATCGGTTTTCGCTGACTTCGCGGTTGAACCTGCCGACCTGAGCGTTCGTCTCCGGGTCAACAACGATACCGCTGGTCGAGTAGACCCTGCCCCCCGCGAACTTAATCCTGTTGTTGAATCCCGAGAATATGTTTCTCACATCACTGACAAGTTGGATGCCCGATGCGTCCAACTCGAACTTCGTGAGGTTAGAGTCGCTCGTACTGTGGAGCGTCGTGGGCGTCGAGCCGAACGCGATGGAGCGGCTGTTGTATGCGATGCCGTTGGTCGTGTTCGGGCGTTGCACGCCGTTATCGTAGATACCCACACTGCCCCTATAAGAAATCCCCTCCCCGCTCCCGCGCGACACGGCAAGCGACTGCTGGCTGCCGGGCACGACCTCCATGTCTCCCACCGTTTCTTCGCCGACGCTGAACTGCATGCCGGGAGTTTTCGTCGCAATGTCGAAACGCCGGATGGCCTTCGCGCCTTCGAGGTAGGCGTACAGAACTTGCCCGTCGTCGGAGATGGCGAGTTTGCCGGGTTCGTTGCCGATGAAGACGGGCGCGCCGATTGCGCCGGTCTTCGGGTCAATCGAGGTGATGCTGTTGGCCGCTGTGCCTCCCGCGCTCGACGGCACGCTCGCGTAGAGCGTCTGCGTCGCCGCGTTGATGACGAGGTCTTTGGCGGGCAGGTTAACTTTGTTGACGACGACCGGGAAAATGGTGGGCGTCGGCGAGGCGCTGGGCGTCGGGGTGGGCGAGACGCTGGGCGTCGGCGTCGGGATCGGCTCGGACGAAGGGATCAAAGATGTCTGGACGAGATAGACGCCCGCATCGGTGCGGAAGGCGATACCGTTCGCGCCCCAGCGCACCGTCGCCGTCGGCGCGCCCTTGATGTCTGGGAGCGACGCCGAACCGACAGGCTCAAACGTGTTGAGGTCGAACGCTTTCAACGTGGGCGTGCCGTTGATGGGCGTCAAATAGTAGGCGCGACCGGCGACCGCGTCTATGACAAAGGCATTGTAACTGGCATGGGTGAAGGGATCGGCCGCCCCGGCGAAAGTGCCGAGCAGCGTCTTCGTCTCGGGGTTGATGATCTGGCCGGTGGCGCTGTAGAGGCGGCCATTGGCGAACTTGATGCGGGTGCGTATGTCGAAAAGAGTGTAGCTCGTGGCCGCCACGCCCGACGCATCAATGGTCAACGTCTGTAGGTAGCTATACTGGCCGCTGGCGTAGAGTTTCGACTCGGTGGCGGAGAAGGCGAGGAAGTCCGCGCCCTGTGTATGGCCGGGGCTGGTTTTGGATCGCTGCACGCCATTGTCAAAGACGGCAACACCGGCCGAGGGCGGACTGAGCATGGAATAGTGCCGGGCGACGGCCAACAGATTCGGGTTGCCCGGCGCAACGGCCAGATCGTTCACGGCGTAGCTGCTGGTGGAACCGTTACCGATGGAGAATTGTTGACCGGGCGTGCGTGTCGCCGTGTCGAAGCGGCGGATGGCGGTAGCCCCGTTGAGCGAGATGTAGAGCGTGTGCCCGTCGTCGGACATCGCCAGTTTGCCCGGCTCGCTGCCGACGAAGACGGGCGCGCCCGTCTCGCCCGTCGCCGGGTTGATGGGGACGATGGCGTTGCCCGCCGCGCCCGCGCTGCTCGGCATGCTCGCGTAAAGCATCCGGTCGGCAGGGTTGTAGACGACATCGCTCGCGGGCAGCGACAAATGCCGGACGAACTCGGCACGCGGTTGCACGTCGCCCGCATCGGCCGGTGCGCCGCCACCGTCCTCCTGCGCCAACACGGTCAGGCGCGTGAGGGCGGGCGGCAAACACACAACCGCCGCCAAAATGACGAGCGCGTAAACGATTGCCCGAACATGAATCGAGCGCGAGGGGGGGAAGTTTTTGTGAGGCATAGAAACTCTGATTGAGATGGGAATTGATTCGCTGATTGATCTTGGTCGCGGACGGCCGCGTCGGGATTTTAAGAGCAAAGATTGAGGCGGAAAACTCTCTCGTCAGGAGCGCGCGTCAAGAGTTCGGTAAGTCTTCATCAACGATGCGGGCGCGTGATAATCACCGGCCGGAGAATTACAAACAAGCGTGACCGAACGCAGGGAACATGGCGCATCGCCCGCCATCCGTACCGGGGCGCTAAATGCGTCAGATGATAATTTTCGCACCGTGCCTTGTCAATACTCGCGGCGGATAAATTTGCGGAGCGGGTGAGGGAGATTTGAAGTGCGTCCGACGTGTCGCCGAGGCCGCGCCCGGCTGTCGTTGAGATGGTTAATGCCCTCTGTAGGATTCGAACCTACAACCAACGGATTATGAGTCCGCTGCTCTAACCGTTGAGCTAAGAGGGCAGCAATCTCAAGAAGTGCGGCGGTGATTATAGGGTCGCGTGCCGACGGCCGCAAGCGGACGCTCTTGGGCTTAGCCTTCGCTTTCCCCGAACCCGGGCGCGGCCATGAGATTCTCGATCTGGCGGAGGTGGCGTGCTTCGTGCTCGCCGATGAAGGCGAGCCACTGGGCGGTGTTGAGTTCGCCGAAGGCGGGGTGCGGGTAGGTGGCCGCGTAGAGGTCGGCCGCTTCGAGACGCGGACGCATGGCTTCGATATCGGCGCGCGTGCGCCGGAGAGAGGCGAGCGCGTCGGCGAGACTGACATCGCCGCCCGGTCGCACCCGTTCGGGCGCGGTCAATTTTACGTCCCTGATCTGCTCGACGAAGGTGTCGAGGGAGAAAGGCTGGAAGGGCGGCGCGACGGCGGCGGCGGTTTGCACGTCACTATTGCCCCCGTCGCCGCCCTCGCCCGCGTTAATCGCAGCGACCGCGCCCTCGCTCTTCTTGAGCAGCCTGCCGATCAGTTGCACCATGTTCCGCTCGATGATCGAGAGGTGGTCTACGATCTCGGCGATTGACCACGCGCCTTCGGAGGGATGGAAAGTTTGCTGCGCTTCGCTTAAATTTTCGAGGCGCTCTGCCAGTTGGCGGCGCACCGTGTCGTTGGCGGCGTAGATGTCGGCGATGCTTTGGTAGATCAAGGGGGTTGTTGACTCCTTATAGTTTAAAGTCGCCCGCGCGTGCGCTTCAACTGAGAACGACGGCTTGCGGGCTGAGGTGCAGGACGTGCCAGCGCAGATAGCCGCGCGTCGCCTCGGGGCTGTTTTGATAGTAGCGCACGAACCCCGTGCGGACGAGCAGCGTCTCCGGCTGCAACCATTCGAGGCGAATGATCGGGTTGAATGAAATCGGCGTGCCGCCGCTCGAAGAGGCCGGCGCGGCCGTCTGGCCGGCTTTGCCGTCGGCGGTCGTGGCGGCGGCGCGTTTCAGTTTCGTCGTGTCGTAAGCGGCGGAGGCATTGAGCAGAGGGTCGCGCAAGGGGAGGCGCGCGCCCGTCGGCGAGCCGCCCAGCGCGTCGTAGATCGCCACGTCGGTCTCGAACGCGGTTGCGACCTTCGCGGAATCGGGCGACCAGACGGGCGGCGCGTCCATCAGTTGATCGTCGAGGAGGCGCTCCTTGCCGTCCGCGCGTTCGATGATGCGCGGGCGGCCGGCGAACTCCCTGCCCTCGTTCATGCGTGCGTCGAGTTCGTCCTGACGACAGGCGAGCGCGGCGAGCGCGCGGCTGTCCGGCGACCAGGCGAGGTTCAGGTAAATGAGGCCGTCGCGCGTGGTGAGCGGTCGCAAATTTTCGCCGTTGCGATCCGCGACGTAAATCTGATCGGTCTTGAAGACGGGCACGGGCGCGATGAGCGGCGCAATCGAAGGGGTCGGCACGGGCGAAGCGTTCGGATCGAAGACCGGCGGCGCGATGCTCGGAAGATCATCGGGCGTCGGACTCGGCGTGGCGTTGGCGCGCTCGCGGCCGATGAACGCGATCCACTCCGCATCGGGCGACCACGCGACGGCGGCGAGCGTGATGCCCTCCAAATTCTGCGGCAGGATGTTGCGCACGAACATGCCGTCCGCGCCGTAGAGGTCTATGCGAAAAGTGTTATCGGCGGGCTGGCCGCCGCCCGGATCGTAGAGCGCGAGCGCGCGCTGGCCGTCGGGCGAGACGACGGTGCGCAGCAATGCCTGATCTGCGCGGCTCGTCTCGAACTGCGTCTTGACCGTGGCGAGCAGTTCTTCGGGCGCGTCCAGCTTCAAGTTTTCCGGCAGCGCGTCCTCGCTGATGTCAGTCTCCAGGCGGAAGGCGAGACGCGCGGCGGGCACGTCGCGTAGGGCGCGCGGGCGCACCGCGCTGATGCCCAGCTTTTCGCCGACCGATCTGCACCCGCTCGCGCCGCACACGACCACGAAGAGCATACACACAACGACCGCACTCGCACGCGACTTCAACGCGCCGCGCGCGAACGCGGACGTAAACAAACGCCCATGAGTTCCCTGCTTGATTTTTTTGCTCATCTTGAACTGGAAATGATAGGAAGCGCGTGTGGCTCTGTCAACGTGCCGCTTCGCTCAACGACGAGGCGTGCGCGGTGCAGACGGGTGCGCGGTGCGTCGTTGCGTGCGGCGCGGCGCGGGCGACGCTTCCGGTTCGGCGGGGTCGCCCGTCAGTTCGCGCGCGAGCGTCGGGTCGAGCGCGAGCAGAGCGCGCATCGTCGTGCGCGGCGAGAGGTGCGCGCGATCCGTGTAATCGTGTTCGACGCAGTTGTGGGCGAGGGCGCGCGCCGTGCGTCGCGCGAGTGTCTCGACACCCGGCGTGCGCGCGATGTAAGCGCGCACGGCGAGCGCGCCGATCAGATCACACGTCAACTCTTCGCCGCGCCGCGCGCTGATTCGCAGCGACGCCGCGCGCCCCGCCCTCTGTGCCACGCCGCGGAAGAGCGACTTCAAACTCCCGCTCGCCCCGTCGGCCACGTGCGTCAACTCGTGTGCGAGCACGCCGAGCATGCCTTCGTCCGAGCGCAAGCCCGCGAGGAAGATCGTGCCGAAGCGAATCGTGCGCGGCTCTCTATAGAGCACCGATGCGTTGTCGCGCAGTTCCATGTCCGGCTTGATCACTTTCACCTGCGAGAGACGCGCGAACGCCGCGCGCACGGCCGAAGTTTCCCTGATGCCGTACTCGCGCATGAGACGCCTCAACGACTCGGCCGCGAGAATTTTTGCGACCGGCAGCAGACGCTCCGCACGCTCCGCACCGGCCACCACTTCCGTATGGCGCAAAGGCAGCGACGGCCGCGCCTGCATCTCGTCAATCGGCGCGCTCCCCTGCGGGTCCATCTCTCGCTCCGTGCATGTGACGTTCATGGCGCGCCGCACGAGTTCGTCCGTCTCGCGCCGCGCCTCGGTGCGTCCCGCCGCGCGACGCGCATCCGCCGACTGCGCCCGCGCCGAGGGCACGACGCACGCCACCTGCCACGCGCAGACGAGCGCGACACACCACACCCACGCGCCCAGCCGACGCCGGTTCTCTTTCTTAACGTTGCCAGAGGTGGATTGTCGCATCGAGTTATTTTAGATCAACGGTTGCGCCAGACGGGTCTGCGCTTTTCCATGAACGCTTTGACGCCCTCGTTCGCGTCCTCCGTCTTCATCAACTCGTTCAGGTAGAGACTCTCGACGCGCGCCAACGCGTCTTCCAGACGTTCCTCGCGCGCGATGTCGAGTGCGCGGCGCGTGAACTCCAGCGCGGGCGCGGACAGGTCGCGCAGCCGCGCGAGTATCTCCTGCCCCTTCGCTTCGAGTTCGCCGGGCGCGACGACGTAGTTGACGAGTCCGAGCCGCAGGGCTTCGGGCGCGTCTATCAACTCGCCCGTCAGAATGAGTTCGCGAGCGCGCCGCTCGCCGATGATGCGCGGCAACATGATCGCCGCCACGGGCGGGAAGACGCCCAACTTGATCTCCGGCTGGCCGAAGCGTGCGCGCTCCGTCGCGACCACGATGTCGCACGCCGCCACCAACTCGCACCCGCCCCCCAGAGCCGCCCCGTCCACCAACGCCACGACCGGTTTCGCCATCGCTTCCAGCGCGCGGAAGATGTTATGAAACGATTCGAGCATCTGGTAAATGGTCTCCGCCACGTGCTCCTCAATCGCCACGCCCGCGCTGAACGCCCGCGCGTCCGGCGCGGCCTCGAACACGACCGCCACCATCTCGCGCGCCCCCGCACACTCTTCCAACGCGCCCGCCACCTCGCGCATCATCGCGATGTTCAGCACGTTTAACGGCGCGCGCGACAGGCTGATGCGCCCGACGCGGTCTTCGACGGTAAAACGTATGTGCTGATAAGTAGCCATAAAAGCTGTCAGTTGTCCGTGGTCAGTTGTCCGTTGTTCTTTGTCTCTCGTCAGTTGTTCAAATTAATCTTCAGCCGCCCGCAGGCATAACCACGTGCAACTGACAACTGACCACGGACAACTGACTACTAACCCGTTCAAAGCATTTGCCCGCCGTCAACGCGTATGACTTCCCCCGTGATGTGGCGCGCGGCCTCGGAGCAGAGGAAGGCGACGACGGCGGCGACCTCTTCCGGTTCGCCGATGCGCCCGAAGACGGTCTCGCGCGCGGCTTCTTCAACAACTTCCGCGGGCAGGCGTTCGACGAGCGGCGTGCGGATGAAGCCGGGCGCGACGGCGTTGACGTTAATTTGGTCACGCCCCAGATCGGCCGCCGCCGCGCGCGTGAGCGCGACGACCCCGGCCTTCGACGCCGCGTAGTTGCTGATGCCGAAACGCCCGCGCAGGGCTTCGATGGACGAGACGTTGACGATCTTCCCCGCCCCTTGCGCGCGAAGAACGGGCGCGACGGCGCGTATGTAATTGAACGTCCCCTTGAGATTCACGTTCAGCACGCGCTCCCATTGCGTCTCGGTCATCTTCCAGACGGGCGCGTCTTCGGTCGTCCCGGCGGCGTTGACGAGGATGTGTACGCCGCCGAGGCGCACGCGCGTCTCCGCGACGATGCGTTCGGCCTTGCCGTAGTCAGCCACGTTCGCGTGAAAGCTTGCGACACGCGCGCCCGCATCGCGAACAAGGCGTGCGGCCTCGGTCATTAAATCTTCGCCCGCCAGATCAACGATGACGACGCTCGCACCGTTGCGCGCGAACTCAAGCGCGCACGCGCGGCCGATCCCCGAAGCCGCGCCCGTCACGATGGCTACCTGACCGTCGAAACTCATCGGCGCATCAATAATTCATCCGTCCTGACTTCTTCATCCATTCCATTACTCGCGCGCGCCGCACTTTTTTGCCCGAGCGTGTAGAGCCAGCCGTCATAGAGCCGCTTCTGTTCGGGCGTCTGCTGCGCGAGCGGCACGATGCGGTAGTTCTCTTCGGCGCGACCGCCGAGCTTGATCGTGACGGTGCGCAGTTCGTCGAGACGAAAGACTGTGAGCCGCACTTCGTCGCCCGGCCGTCTCTCTTCGAGCCGCGCGTTGAAGGTGGTCGCGTTCACACGCTGGCCGTCGAGCGCGACGATCTGATCGTTGAAAGTGATCCCCTGATTGTAAGCGGGCGTGCCCGCCGGGACGCTTGCGACGACGAGGCGGTCGCCGTCCTGTCGCAGGTTCGCGCCGAAGTAGGCTTTCGGCGCGGCGGGTTTCGACGCGTCGCCCGTCGTAGAGGCGGCGACCGTCTCCAACCGCAGGCCGACGGCCGCGAAGGCCGTGTTGTAATCCAGTTCTTCGCGCCCGCGCACGTAACGCCGGAAGAAATCATCCAGCCCAGCACCCGCCGCCTGTTCCGCCGCGCGCTGGAAATCTTCGGGCGTGTAGTTGCGATTCCGCTTCGCAAACTCGTTGTAGAGCGCGCGCATCACGTCGTCGAGCGAGCGCGCGCCCGCCGAACGGCGTCGTATTTCGAGATCGAGCAGGAGGCCGACGATTGCGCCCTTGTCGTAATAAGAGATGGCCGAGTTGAGCGTGTTTTCGTCCGGGCGGTAATACTTGATCCAGGCGTCGAAGCTGGCCTCTTCGATTGATTGCTCCAGCCGTCCCGGCGTGTTCTGCAAACCGCGAATCGCGCCCGCAATCGTCGTCAGGTATTCCTTGTCCGAGATGACCCCGGCGCGACGCGACAAAATGTTTTCGTAGTAGCTCGTGATGCCTTCGGCCACCCACAGCAGGCGCGTGTAATTCTCGCCCGTGTAATCGAACGGGCCGAGCGCGTCGGGGCGTATGCGCTTGACGTTCCAGAGGTGGAAATATTCGTGCGCGACGAGCGAGAGGAAATCATCCCAGGAGGCTTCGGGGCGAAACGCGTGGCGACGCCAGATGAGCGCGGTCGAGTTCAGGTGTTCGAGTCCGCCGCCTGCCGACGGGTGAAGCATCAACATGAAAGTGTAATCGCGATAGGGCACGTCGCCCATCATCTCGACCGACGTTTCAACGATCTTCTGCACCTCGCGCCGCATGCGCTCGGCGTCGTAATTGCCCTCGCCGTCAATGACGATGCGATGAGGCACGCCGCGCACCTCGAACGAGATCGTCTTGAAGTCGCTGACGAGAAACGGCGAATCGTAGAGCACGTCGTAGTTCTCGGCGCGAAACGTGTTGCGCTGCCCTGCGACGGCGGGCAGCCCCGTCGCGATCTTCCAGTCGCCGAACGGCGTGACACGCACGGTTGAGGGCGCGGAGAGTTGCCCGTCCACATACATCAACAGCGCGGAGTTGTTCCAGAAGGCGTGCCGGTCGTGCAACTCGTTAGTCCGCACGGTCAGTTCGTTCGCATAGACGCTGTAGGTCGCGCGCACCTCGCGCAACGCCCCGCCGGTCTCCACGCGCCATGTGTTCTTATTTATCTTGCGCCACGCAAGCGGCCTCGCGCCGCCGCCCGCCTCCGTCGCCGCGAAATCCTGCACATGCCGCGCATACTCGCGCACGAGATACGACCCCGGCGTCCACACGGGCATCACCAGATCAACCTGCCCCGGCAGATTCCCCGCCCCTCCGCGCACGCGCATCTCGACCTGCAAGAGGTGCGTGTGCGGTTCGGGCATCGAGACGGTGTAAGAGATTTCCGGCGCGGCCCCCGGCGCGGGCGCGCGATTATTCCTCTGCTGCGCCTGCGTGCCTTGAGCCGCGGCCAAAACCAGAAACCACACGAACGACAACAGAGATGCGCGACGTAGAAGCATCGTTTGCAACTTTCCTTTACTTATGACAGATGTGCGGGAGAATCTCTTCCGATCCGGCATCTTACTACGAAAGCCGATGCCGCGACCAACACCTCGCGCCGAAACTTTTTACGCCACTCAAACGAAGAAAACAATTGCATTTAACAAGGTCTAGCAGTTAATCTTCGCCGTGCCGTGGACATCTCCTCTACCTGACATCTGCCGTGCCCCACAGGCCAAGTCTCGACGGTCACACAAAGGCCGCTCCGCCAGAGATAAACTACAGCAGCGATGCAGGGACTGAAAAAGAAGGGATTACTTAAAGCAGCGCGAGCAAATTCCGGACTAGACTCAGTGTCAACTCCGTCATTAAATCAACCGACGTATCCTCGTCGTTAAATTCCCGGCTCGAAGCCTGATCGCCGGGATACATGGCTCCCGCCGTCTGAGCCGACGACGGCGGCGGGATATAGCCGGGGAACATAATTCCTTCACCGGCGCGAGCGGCATCGGCAATTATGAGAGTTAACACTAGCGTGGCGCATATACGTCGAAGCTGTCTCATGGTTTCTCCTAGAGAATTTTGCGTTTATCTTCAATACTTAAGTATTGTGCAGACAGGGCGGAATGAAACTACCGGCGAATCATAGGCAAAGCACCAGAGCCTTGCAAGTTTATTAGCAAGAATAGGAAAAGGTAATCTTTACATGGGTTTAGCCAGAGAGACGCATTATCAGATAAATGGGGCGGGTTTGGATCGCGCCGCGCGAGCGCAAACTCGCTGCCAAATCGCCAAAGAACTTGAGGAAGCCGGCAAATATGAGGCGGCGTGCGAGGCATTAGGAGAGTTCTGGGTCAACGTGGGGGAACGGCCGCGCCTCGACCGTCTGGATCAATTCACGGCGGCGACGGTGTTGTTGCGCGTGGGAGCTTTAACGGGATTTGTGGGCAGTGCGCGACAGATCGAGAAGTCTCAAGAACTCGCCAAAGACCTCATCAGTCAAAGCATCACCCTGTTCAAATCATTACAAGAGACCGGGAAAGTAGCCGAAGCCCAAACCGATTTGGCATATTGCTATTGGAGGGAAGGCGCATACGACGAGGCGCGTATTACCCTTAAAGACGCTTTATCGAAGTTGACGGGCGCGGACGCCGAGCAGAGGGCCATCCCGTTGCTCAGGCTCGCCATCGTCGAATCTGCTTCGACCCGCAATAACGATGCGCTCCGGGTGCTGACCGAGGCCGCGCCGTTATTCGGCGAGAACGCCGGCGTGGCGAGGAGAGGCAATTTCCACATGGTTCTGGCGATAGTGCTCGATTTTCTCAGCGTGGGCGAGAATCGAGAAGACTACGCGGATCGGGCTTTCCTGGAATACACGGCGGCCGGCGTGCTGTTCGAGCAGGCGGGGCACACGCGTTACCTCGCCCGCGTTGAGAACAATTTAGGATTTCTACACTTCAAAGCCGCGCGCTTTACACAGGCCTACGAGCACCTCGAACGCGCGCGCCGGTTATTTTCCAGCTTCAACGACAGCGGCAGCGTCGCTCAGGTGGACGACACGCGCGCCCGCGCCATGCTGTCGGAAGGCCGGAACGAGGAGGCGGAAAAAGTGATCCGGGCGGCCGTGCGCGCGCTGGAAGATGGCGACGAGAAATCTCTACTGGCGGAAGCGTTGACGACGTGGGGCGTGGCGCTGGCGCGGCGCGGCAGGCACGGCGAAGCGCGCCGTGTGTTGCAGGACGCCTTCGACGTGGCGCATCAGGCGGGCGCGCTGAAAGAGGCGGGGACGGCGGAATTGACGACGCTCGAAGAGTTGGGCGAGCAACTGAGCGTCGCCGAATTACGAGCGGTCTACGAGTTGGCCGATCACCTGTTGACGAGGACGCAAGACCCGGAGATTCTGGAGCGGCTGCGGGCCTGTGCGCGGCGTGTGATTACGGCCGAGCGGACGCACAACATCGAGTTTGACACGCCGGGGTTCGCTTACGGGTCTGAGCAGACGGCGACGTTGCTCAAGCAGGCGCATTACCTCGCGCGTTCACATGGGGCGGTGCTGTTGACGGGCGAGACGGGAACGGGCAAGGAGTTGTTGGCGCGCCTGATGCACGAATGGAGCGGTCGCCCCGGTCAGTTCATCGCCGTCAACTGCGCGACGCTCTCCGAGACGCTGATCGAGTCGCAATTGTTCGGCCACGTGAAGGGGAGCTTTACGGGTGCGGCGGAAGATTATCCGGGCGCGGCGCGCCTCGCCGTGGGCGGGACGCTCTTTCTGGATGAGATCGCCGAGTTGAGCGCGACGAATCAGAGCAAGCTGTTGCGCTTCATAGAGTATCGCGAGATTCATACGGTGGGCGCGGGCGCGCCCGAACGCGTAGACGTGCGCGTGTTGGCGGCGACGAATCGCGTCCTCGAAAACGAGATCGCCGAAGGGCGTTTCCGCCGCGACCTGTTCTACCGTCTGCAACATTTTCATCTGGAACTATCGCCTTTGCGTGCGCGCGTGGAAGACATTCCGGCAATCGCGGAGCACTTCATACGCGAGGCGATGAGGCGGCAGGATAAGCGCGTGCGCTTCACTGCCGAGGCGATTGAGGCGATGTGTCGCCTGCCGCTGCAAGGCAACGCGCGCGAGTTGCGCTCGCTCATCGAGCGCACGATGATGGCGGCCGTTGACGGCAGCACCATCGAGGCCGACGCCGTGGAGACGGTCGCGCTGCGCCTGACGGGCAAGGCCGACTTCGCAGACCCGTGGGCTAACTTCTCGCTCAAGGAAGAGGTGCAGCGTTTCGAGGAACACCTGATCGAGAAGGCTCTGCGCGACGCGCAGGGGAAAGTGTCGAACGCGGCGCGACTGCTCGGCTTCAAACACCACGAATCGCTCAACTGGCGTCTCAAAAACAGAAACAAGAACCTGCTCGCGGCAAGAACACCCGCAATGCCGCGCAAGCGCAGCATCATCAAGAAGCATCAGCCGAAGAGCAAATGACGCGCAGTAACTCGTCCCTTCATCGTCGCTTTCCTTTCTCGCCGCGCCCGCTATAATTTTCTCTCCTACAAGTTAGTGAGAGAGGGGAGGCGTCGAAAAATTATGGCGGTGGTAACGTGTGAGAATTGCGGCGCGAAGAATCGGGTGGAGGCGAAAGCGGCGCAGCAGAGTTTGCAAGCGGTGTGCGGGCGGTGCGGCGCGAAGTTGACGGTGAGCGGGCAAACCGGGCACGCGGGCGGGAAGCCCGTCACGGTGACGGACGCCAGTTTCCAGCGTGAGGTGCTCGGCAGTGGTAATCTGCCCGTGCTGCTCGATTGCTGGGCTGAATGGTGCGGGCCGTGTCGCATGATCGCGCCCGCCCTCGACGAACTCGCCGCCGAGTCGCAAGGCCGCTACCGTGTAGCCAAATTGAACGTGGACGAAAATCCGCAGACCTCCGCGCAGTTCGGCGTCCGCAGCATCCCCACCCTGCTTATCTTCAAACACGGTCAACTCGTCGAGCGCATCGTCGGCGCGCAACCCAAGCAGGCTATCGCCGCGCGCCTCGCGGCACACATCTGAAAGCTGGCGGGAAAAGGGAAAAGAGTAAGGCGCAGAGGAAGCCACGGCGAGCGCATCCCGTCGGCGTCTCTTCCTTTACCCTTTCCCTTCCAACCTTCGCCTTCTATTTCACCTTCACGATCAATTCCTGCGTGCCGCAGGGCGACTGGAAGGTGACGTTGAAGTTACCGGCGGTTTTGCTGATCGAGGTGATGGTGAATTTGATTGAAGCAGCGTCGGCGTTATCTTGCGGTTCACGCAGGATGATGATGTCCGCCCAGTTGGCGGTGGCGGCCTTGACGCCCGCGAGATTTGCGCTGCCTTCGAGACTCACGACGACGCTGGCCGAGCCGCCGCTGTTTCTCAACTCCAACGCGTGTGCGCTCAGGACGAGCGCGCACGCGCTCCGGGTTGCCTTCGTTGGCTTTGCTTCGACGGGCGCGGCGGTTGATTGAGTCGGCGTCGGCGTCGGTGTGGGCGAAGGCTCGACGGTTGGGGCGGGCGTCGCCTCCGATACGGGTTGAGCCGTGGGCGTCGGCGTGGCGACGGGCGACTCGGGCGAGGGCGTTGCGGTCGGCGTCGCGGGCGTCGCGGACGGAGAAGGGTCGGGTGTGGGCGTCGCCGTGCGGACGGGCGCGTCGGGCGCGCTCGACGGAGTGGGAGAAGGTTCGGGGTTTGAAGAGACGGCAGGCGTAGCGACAGCGGCGGGCGTCTCGGCCGGCGCGGGCGTGGCGGTTGGCGCGGGCGTGGCGGTCGGGCTGCCGCTCACGGCTCCGAGCGCGGCGAGGCGCGCGGGCGCGGGGCCGATTTGCGCTTCGAGTCCGGCGGGCGAACCATTGACTTTCGTGTAGAGAGATTCGATGACGGCGTGACGCGCGGCGTCGGGCGCATCAGGGTTGTAGCTTTTGATGTAGGCGGCAAGCGCGTCGCGTTCCTGCCCGCTGCTGCTGGCGAGCGCGGTTCCGAGCCGCCACTGCGCCGTGCGCCAGTAGAGACTACGCTCCGGCAGCACGCTCACGGCGCGTCGCAGCGCGGCCACGGCCTCCGCCGTCTTGCCCTGACCGAGCAAGGCCATGCCGGTCAATTCTTCGATACGGCCGCGCAGGATGTTCGAGATGGCGTTGCGCGGCAGCGTCGGGATGTCGGGCGTGCCGCCCTGCGCGATGGCGCTCGCGCGCACGTCGCGCAACTCGTCGGCGGTCGTCGCCGCAGTCGCCTCCGGCGCGTCAATGGCGGCCTCGACGTTCGAGCGCGCCGCCTCCATCAACTCAAGCACGGTTCCCAGCGCGACGCCGCCGCGCAGCAGACGATTCGCCGCGTAGAGTTGGCGGAAGGCGCGCATCTCGTCCGCGCCCGACGTGAAATCGTTCGCCGCGGCGACGACGACGGAAGTGTCCGGTTGATTGGTCGCGCTTCCCCCGCCCGCCGCCGTCGCCGTAGCGTCCAGCGCGAGGTGCAGCGCGAGCAGGCTCTTGAGCATGCGCGCGTTTGCCTCCGTGTCGGCGGCGTTAGGCTGAAAGATGCTGGCGCGGCGTTCGGGCGAGAGCAGTTCGATGAAACTCGCGGCGCGAGCCGGTCGTCGCCCTGCGAGTTGCGTTTCGAGTTGCCCGTCTTTGAGCGTGAAACTGCGCGCCAGTTCGTCGAGGGCTTCGTTGTAGAGACCGGCGGCGGCGAGCGCGTTGGCGAGTTCGTAATCGAGCGTGGGGAAACGCCCGTACTGGCGCGCGAAGCGCAACGAGCGTTCGGCTTCGAGCGCCATCTTGTTGGCGATGAGCGCGCGTGCGAGCGCGATCTGCCCCCAGGTGAAACGCGGTTCGATCCTGACGGCCTGACCCGCCAACTCAAGGGCGCGCGTCTTCTCGCCGTGCGCCGCGTACCAGTAAGCCGCGCCGGTCAGCAGCGACAGGTTACGCGCATCGGCCGTGAGCGCGGCTTCGAGTTCGCGTTCCGCCTCCTCGCGCCTGCCCGCGTCGAAGAGCGCGAGCACTATTCCTGTGCGCGCGCCGCGGTCGTTCGCGTCGGCCGCGAGCAATTCGCGGTAGAGCGACAGGGCTTCTTCGGGTTTGCCCGTCGCGCGGCGCAGGTCTGCGAGGCTGCGGCGCGCGGGCACGGAGCGCGGGTCGAGCTCGACCGAACGCGCATATTCGGCCGCCGCTTCGTCGAGCCTGAGCGCGAGGCGATGCGCCGCGCCGAGCGCTTGATGCGCGGCGGCCAGATCGGGCGCGAGCCTAATCGCCGCCTTCGCCACGCGCGCCGCTTCGTTCGCCTCTTCCACGCTCACGTAAAAGGCCGCGAGCGCGAGCAGGCGTTTGGCGTCCGCGCCCGCCTTCGCCTCGATGGCGCGCGCGAGTTCGAGCGCGGCGGCAGTCTGCCCTCGCAAAAACAGGTTCGCGGGTAACTGCGAGACGACTTCGTAATACAACTTGTCGGACATCTCCGCGGGCGCAAGCGCGACCGCCTGTTTGAAGATTTCGACGCCGCGCGCCGCGTCCTGTGCCTGCAAACGCTCGTCGCCGCGCGCGGCATGCGCGCTTACGAGTTGCTCCGTCGCGCGCGTCCTCAACGGCGAACGCGGGTTGGCTGCGAGAAAAGCGCGCAAGCCCTCGACGCGTTCTGGCAGGGGCAGTTTGAGCAATGCTTCGAGTTCCGCCTTCAACGCCTCGTCGCCGCGCGCGGCGCGCCCCTTCGGCGGTTGCGCGGACGGCGTGCGCGCGCCTTTGGCCGCGGGCTTCTTCTGCGCGACGACAGTGCCCGCCGCCGAAGCGCACAGGCTCACCGACAGGATCAGCAAACGGGCGTTTGATAGCGTTTTTCGCATCTTCATAACGAGCTTTTAGTTCTCTCTCCGAACAACAACTAATTACCTACCGGAAACAAAATTTCACTTAAAGTCAAAGTTTCACTTGCCGCTCAGACCTTCGAGCAGCACGCGGCCGACCGAGTTGCTCGGCGCCTGGATGCGTAGCAGCGAGGCGAGCGTCGGCGCGATGTCGGCGGGCGTGGCGGCTTGCGCGTAACGCCCTGCCGCGACGCCCTGACCCATGATGATGAGCGGGACGTGCGTGTCATACGTATAGGGCGAGCCGTGCGTGGCGGGGATCGGGTTCAGGCCCTCGCTGAAATATTTGAACGGCTCCTGCACCAGAATCACGTCGCCGCTGCGGCGCGGGTGAAAGCCGTGCAATACGCGACGGCCGATCACGTCTCCGGCGGAGATGCTGCCCGTCTCAAGTTGCGTGCGTGTGAAAGCGCGGTTGATCCCCGGCACGGTCAGGGCGGCTTCGGCCACGACGCGCTCGATCTCCTCGCGGTTGACGCCATCGCGTTTGAGCGCGACGGTGTTGAAGAAGATGTTGGCGTTGTAGAGCGTTTCCGAAATGTAGTCGGCGGTCGAATCCTTGTCTTCGCCCCTGCGGCCGAAGCGCGCGCGGACGGCGTTGCGCGCGGCGTTCAGGATGTCCGTGTTGCCGATGCGCCCGCCCGTCAAATTCATGGCCGAAGCGTGTTCGGGGATGGGCGCGACGCCGTGGTCGGAGGTGAAGGCGATGAGCGTGTGTTGCAGGCCGACCTTCGCGTTGACGAAATCGAGCAACGCCCCGATCTGCCCGTCCGTGCGTAGAGTGATGTCCATCGCCTCGTGGCTGTACGGGCCGAAGCGATGACCGATGTAATCGTTCGCGGAGAAACTGACGGTGAGCACGTCGGTGTCGGCGTCGCGCCCGAGGTTCTCGTTCTCGATTGCCGCCTGCGTGAACCCGACGAGCAAGTCGTTTGAGAAGGGCGAATAGTCGAGCACGCTCCAACACTCCCTGCTCGCGGCCGTCGGGCTGCCGGCGACCCTGTGCGGGAAAGTGTTCGAGCCCGTGCCGGCGTTCTCCCACGGGGGCGCGTCCGACCCGGCGCGGCGTTCATACTCGCCCGCATCTTTGAGCAGGCGCGTCCACTCCATGCCGCAATATTTATCCGCCGGGCGCGTCTGGTTGTAGCGCGCCACCCACGCGGGCAGCGCGTTGAAGTAGTAGTCGGTCGAGACCATGTTGCCCGTGTCCAGGCTGAACCAGTAGGCCGCGTTGGCGTGGCGACCGGCGGGCAGCAACGCGCCGCGATCTTTCGACGAGATGCCGATCACTTTCGAGCGGTTGTTCACGAGCCGGAGTTCGTCGCCGAGCGTCGAAGCGATCAGGCGGCGCGGACTCGAAGCCCGCTCGTTCGCGCCGCCGCCGAAGAGTTGCCAGCGCGGCTTGCCGGGTTTGTCTTCCGGGTCGGAGGCATTCGACACAATGCGCCCCGCCTCGCGCTCGTACCAATCGTTGGCGATGATGCCGGTCTCCGCAGGCCACGCGCCGGTCATGATGGTGGCATGGCCGGGCGCGGTGTAGGTCGGCATGTGGTCATAGTTGGCGTTCGTCCACTGCGCGCCGTCACGCATGAGACGACGCAGGCCGCCGTTCGGGGCGAAGAGATCGCCGAAGCGTTCAAAGTAATCGGCGCGGAATTGATCTACGACGATGACGAGCACGAGTCGCGGCCTCGCTCCGGCCGTCTGACTCTGGCGCGCGTTCGCCTGCGCTGCGGTTGTTCCGGCGGGGGGCGTGGTCGTCGTGCGTCTCGCGCCGCGCGCCGTAGCTTGCGCGCCCGCGCTTCCGGCGAGCGAGATAAGGACGAGGAGCGTCGAAAGAATTAAACTCAGGCCGGGGCGTACAGCGGCGGCGCGGGCTTGCGGAGATGTCATCAAAAGCCTCTCTGGCGAATTCGCGGACGAGTCGGGGCGTCTCTGGTCTGTGGCGTAAATTAACGACGAGCGTGCGGGCATGATAACATCACGGCGCAAGTCGGACGAAGGTCGGGCGACCAATCATTTGGAGCGATTTCAACGTTGAGCGAACTCGAAGCGGAATGGGCGCGGCGTCTGGCCGAGGCCGAGCAGAGCGCGCATGCGAGCGGGCGCGGCGATGTAGCCGAGTACCTCGCCCTGCGCGCTCTGAACGATATGGCGCGCAACGTCGGCATCCAATGGCTGCTCGCCACTTTCACCGCGCAGGCGGGCGAAGCCAACCGCGCGGGCGCAGGCATCCGGCTCGCAAACACGGATGCGCACCGTTTCCGGGTCGGCGCATCCACGATGGTCGGCCGGCGTTTGACGCTCACGGTCGGCGTGCGCGTCCTGACCATCGAGGCCGGTTGGCCGCGCACGCCGCGCGACGGCATCGTGCGCGGCGGCGGGCTTGCCGCCGCACGCATCACACACTTCGGCAACCCTCCCGCCAACGACGAACTCCTGCTCATGCAAAAAACCGACGATGCCCCGCGCTGGATGGTGCTCGACCCGGCGGGCGTGCGCCCCACGCTCGAAGAGGCGCGCGTGCGCCGACACATCGAGAAGTTGCTGATTTGAATCCGGCGAAGGCGCGACTGCAAACGATATGCGTCGCAGCCTGCACGTTTTGGAACAATACAAAGCGCGCCCGCGTCGTTCGAGTTTCCGCGCCCACCTATTTCATCAAGTTACGTCAACTTAACAGTCGTCCGTTGCCACTGCACGCGCGCTGGCATAGTGCTTGCCATGCTCTCGTGTGTTTCGCTGTCATCTTTCACGATGGACAAGCGTAAATGCGGCCATCACCAACGAGTCCGACGCCGACGCCAAACACTCGCCCACGAACGGCAACCACGCGCCCGAGGCCGCAAGTTTGAACGTAAGGAGTTCGCATATGATTAACCGACGCACGACTGTTTTAACCGTCATCTCCGCCATCCTCTTCGCCTTCTGCCTGCCTACGGTCGCCTCGGCGCAGTGGGATCGCGACCGCGACTATCGCCGCGACCGTCGCGACGACGACTGGCGACGCGACCGTCGCGACGACGACTGGCGCAACAACCGCAACGGGCGCAACGGCAACTACGATACGCGCTACCTGCGCGACGTGGCCGAGCGTGTGAAAGACAACGCGCGCAGTCTTGAGCGCAACGTGGATCGTTTGCTCGACAACAGCCGCGTCAACGGCACGCGCCGCGAAGATCGCATCAACAACGAAGTGAAAGAGTTCCGGCAGGCGGCCGACCGCTTCCGCAGCCGCGTCGGCGATAACGGGCGCGACCGCAATCGCGGCTATCAGGAAGCGCAGTATCTCATGCAGGCCGCCAACCAAACCGAGCGCATGCTCTCGCGCCTGCGCGTGGACTCGCGCACCTACGCCGACTGGCGTCAGATCAAACAGGACTTGCGCACCATCGCCAACGCCTACGGCTTTCGCTATGACGGCAACGACGACGGCTACTATCGTGGTGGCGGCTATGACCCGCGCGACGACCGCAACCGTCGCCGCGACCGCAACGGGCGCGACGACGACAACTGGTGGCGTCAACTGCCGGGCATCATCAACGGCCGCCGCCCGTAAGTTGATGAAGATGACATAAACGAGCAAGGGGCAGGGTAAAAGTGAAGGCCGGTTTGACACGAGTGTCAAACCGGCCTTCACTTTTACCTCTACGCTTTTATCTTTTGTCTTACAATACCGCGCATGTCAGAACAAACCGGCACCGCGGCGGCGGGCACGCTCTATCTTGTCGCCACGCCCATCGGCAACCTCGAAGACATCTCGCGGCGCGCCCTGCGCGTGCTCGGCGAAGTTGACTTGATAGCCTGCGAAGACACGCGCCACACGCGCACGCTCCTGAATCACTTTCTGATTACGACCAAAACTCTCAGCTACCACGAGCACAACGAGCGCGAGCGCGCCGCCGAACTCGCCGCGCGCATCAGTGCGGGCGCTAATATCGCTCTCGTCTCCGACGCGGGCACGCCCGGCATCAACGACCCCGGCTTCCGCCTCGTGCGCGCGTGCATCGAGCGCGGCATCAACGTTGTCCCCATTCCCGGCGCGACCGCCTTTGTCTCCGCGCTCATCGCCTCGGGTCTCCCGACCGACGAATTCTACTTCGCAGGTTTTCTCCCCCCGCGCCAACACGCGCGCCGCCTGCGCCTCGCCGCGCTGCGTGCCGTCCCCGCCACGCTCATCTTCTACGAAGCGCCGCACCGCATCGCCGGCGCGCTCGCGGACGCGCGCGAAATTCTCGGCGAACGCGAGGCCGCCGTCGCACGCGAACTAACCAAGCTCCACGAAGAGATCGCGCGCGGGCGTCTCAGCGAACTCATCGCGCGTTTCTCCGGCGAACACAGCGCGCGCGGCGAGATGGTGCTCGTCATAGACCGCCAGCGTATGGACGTGGGCGACGCGGGCGAGCGGCAAACGACCGGCATCGCCGCGCTCGTCGCCGCCCTCGAAGGCGAAGGGCTTGATTCGCGCGCCGCACTCAAACGCGCCGCGCGCGAACTCGGTCTCAGCCGCGACGAAGCCTATCGCCGCCTCGTCGCCGCACGCGCCGAAGCGAAACACGAATAAGTTTTTCAACCCGTCGAAACCGACCGCACAGGAGAGCCGAACATGCACGAAGACGAACAGGCCGAAACCTTCAACCAGGATCAGCAGGAGATGTTTCAGAATCCCGACACCAACCTCGGCGAGACGCGCCCGCGCACGCCCGGCACGCAAAACGTCCCGCCCGTTCCGGCCACGACCGACGACGAAGGGGCGGCGGGCGACTCGGCCGACCGTAAACTAAATAACCCGAACCTGATCTAATCTCGACGTTCAATGTCCGGCGCGGAGTGCGCTACGGAGAGGTCGTCGTCACGCTTCCGCGCCCGTCTCTTTCAGCAATTTGTCGAGCCACAGGTTCGCCAGTTTCTCCTGCACGGTGTTGGCGCGCAGGCGGTCGTTGAGGTTCTTGAAGTCAACTTGGTCGAGCAGTTGATCCTGATTGAAGCAGGAGAAGACGAACGACTCCGCGCCCGTCTGCGGGTCAACGTGCCGCTGCAAACACTGCGCGCAGACCTCTTTCATCATGCATTGCATCGGGCTGTTGATCGAGCCGATGCCGACGTGCGCCGGATTGAAGTGCGCGGCCAGCACGCCGCTGCGCGCCGCCTTCACCGCCGCCATCATGCGATCCGAACCGATGGCGATGAGGCGTTTGATCTCCCGCAGGTCGAAGACGGCCTCTCCGAGTTCGCCTTCGGCATAAGCCTTGATCGCCTGCACGATGTTGCCGCGAAAGTGCCTGTCCTGCGAGCGGCGTGGCTCGATCTCCGCGCCCGTGTCGGTCGCCCAGATGATTTGATCCGTGGCCGCTTCGATCTCTTCGCGCTTGAAGAGGTCTTCGCCTTTTTTGTAGCCCGCGAAATAGATGACGCGGCAGTCGTTCTCTCTGAGCGCGCGCGCAATCGAGAAGAGCACGGCGTTGCCGAGTCCGCCGCCCGCGAGCAGCACCTGCTCGCCCGCAGGTATCTCCGTGGGCGTGCCCGTCGGCCCCATCACGACGACCTGTTGACCCGGCCTGAGAAGCGCGCACTGCCGCGACGACGCACCCATCTCAAGCACGATGAGGCTGAGCAACCCCTGCTGCTTATCAACCCACGCGCCCGTCAACGCCAGCCCCTCCATCGTCAGCTTGGTGCTGCCGACGACGGCCGCATCCGTCTCGTAATTTTGCAGGCGGTAGAATTGTCCCGGTTGAAACTTCCGCGCCTGCATCGGCGCGCGCACCACGACATCCACAATCGTCGGCGTCAGGCGTTCGATCCTGACCACGCGCGCGATCAACTCGTCGTCCAATGTCTCGACGAGACGCTCGAACCGTTCCGCGCGAACCGGCTTGCGCACGCGCGCGTCATCACCCACACCCGCGCCCTCAACTTCACGCTCGACAGCGGCGATCTCATCCGCGAACAGCGCGCACACTTCCTCGTAACCGAACTTCGCCGAGGCCATCGCCTTGACGACGTTTCCGGCATAGACCGGATGGTTGTCGCCGTAGTAAGAGACGAAGCGTCCGGCGTTCTCATACGAAGTGAAAAAGCCGCGCTCGCCCTTTGCCGCCGGGACGAGTCGGAACCTGCCGCCTCCCGCGCCGTCGCCGTCGCGCTCGATCTTGTGCGGCGCGAAGAACTCGCCCCACTCGTCGAGTTTGAACGTGCCGGGTTGCTCGCGCTCGTAGATCGTGTTCGGACTCGTGCCCGCCGCCACGCAGACCGTGCGCGCCGCAAGCCTCGTGAGTTCGCCCGAAGCCTTCCACTTGCGCGTCTCCGTGTCCTGCCGCATGCGCTCGAAAACCAGCCCGGCGACCGCGCCGTGTTCGTCCGCGAGCGCTTCGACGGGACTCATGTTCTCGATATAACTGATGCCC
>DATHAZ010000231.1:0-9184 GCA_035296445.1 Pyrinomonadaceae bacterium
CCGGCGGGCGCGATCCCGAAGGACGGCCCCTCGGCGGGCGTCGCCATCACGGCCGCCCTCGCGTCTCTGATGACCGGGCGGCGCGTCAGCCACAACACTTCGATGACGGGCGAGATCACGCTCTCCGGACTGGTCTTCCCCGTCGGCGGCATCAAGGAGAAGGTGCTCGCCGCGCACCGCGCAGGGATCAGGCGCATCATTCTGCCCTCGCGCAACGAGGCCGACATCGCGGACATCCCGGCGGAGGTGCAGCAGGAGTTGGAGATCGTGCTCGTTTCGCGCATCAGCGAAGTGCTCGACGCCGCGCTCGAAAAACTGGTCGCCAACCCGCCGCCCCCGCCGCCGGGCATGGACGCGGCGGCGCGCAATCAACTGACCGGACAACAGGCGCAACCCGAAGCCCTGCGCGTCCGCGAAACTTAAAAACTAAAGGGTAAGGGGAGAGGGTACAAGGAGAAGAGATCGAGAGGCAGCGCAACTTCCGGTTTCGTCTCCGACCCTTACCCTTTACCCTTCTTTAACAACCTACAGGGAGCGAATGATGGCGAACAGGAAGGCACAGAGCAAGGCGGGCATCTCCGCCAACCGGCGCGGGCAGCAGATGGGCGACGAGCGCCTGAGCAACAGCAACCTCCCCGCCAAACAGGAGGAGGCCGAGGCGAACACACCCGCCCTGCGCGGCAAACGCAAAGACGCCAACAAGTTCTTCGCCGACGAATCCTCACAACAAGCGGGCAGCGACGCCGCCACTCCGCGCTCCAACACGCCCTCGCTCCCCGCCGCCATGCCGGTTAACGTCAAGAAAGGCGAATCGGGCGGCGAGCGCGTCTTCAAAGAGAGGCAGGCGCGGAAAGGCGCGAAGAAAGGGTCGGGGAAGGAGTAAAAGGGTAAAGGGGAAGGGGTAAAGGTTAAAGGTTAAAAACTAACCGGGAGGCTGCGCCGCCGCTCGGTTCCTCGCCCTTTCACCCTTCCGCTTTGCCCCTTCGACTTACCTATGAACCGGCAACGCTTACAGTCCCTGTTGCTGCGCGCGGCCGGGTCGGTCGAGATACTGGCCTTCGTCGCGGTCTTGATGCCGCGCTCGTGGATGGAGTCGTCGCACGCGTGGCTCGGTTTGGGCGAGATGCCGCGCGGCGCGGTTCTCATGTACATGATCCGGCAGGCATCCTACGTCTACGGGATGCACGGGATTCTAATGTGGATTCTCGCTTCGGACGTTGTGCGCTACCGGCCGCCGATACGCTTCACAGGTATCACGTTCCTGGTCGCCGCGCCCGTCTTCCTCGTCATAGATCACACGGCGGGAATGCCGCTCTACTGGACTCTCCTCGAAGCGGCCGGCTGCGCCTTCTTCGGCGCGACGCTCCTCTGGCTCACACGCGACCACGCCGGAGGCAGTGAATAGTCATCCATTCCCCCGCCCGGTGAGCAAGGACAGAGACACGCCTGGCCGTGTTCATTTTTCGCCCGCTCGCGCGAGTGCGCGTGCCGACGGTTTTTGCTGCGCCGCGGGCGACGAGCGGCAGGCGAATAAAAAGGGAGGCGAGCCGATGCGCATCGGCTCGCCTCCCCCGCCCGGATTTTCACTCTCTTTACTTTCCGGTTACTGCACCACCCACGTCTCGCCGCTGTTGATGAGTTTCTCCAGACTGCCCGCGCCCTGCTTTTCGACGGCAGCGGTGATCTGCGCCTCCATCATGTCTTCGTAGGTGTCGCGCTCGACGGCGCGGAAGATGCCGACGGGCTGCGGGAAGTCGGGGTATTCCATGCGCGCGAGCATGAAGGCGACCGAGGGGTCTTTGAGGTGTATGTCGTGGACGAGCAGGTCGTCAACCGTCACGCCGTTCTCGCCGATGGTGACGACTTCGGGCTGCGCGCCGTTCATGCGAATCCCGCGGTCGCGCTCCTTGCCGAAGATCATCGGCTGGCCGTGTTCGAGGTAGATCATGCGGTCGGAGCGTGCCGAGCGTTCCGTGAAATACTCGAACGCGCCGTCGTTGAAGATGTTGCAGTTCTGGTAGACCTCTATGAAGGAGACGCCCTTGTGGCGCGCGGCGGCCTGCACGGTCGCGCCGAGATGCTTCACGTCCAGATCGAGCGAGCGCGCGACGAAAGTGGCCTCGCTCGCAATCGCCACCGACAGGGGGTTGAGCGGGTAGTCAATGACGCCCATCGGCGTTGACTTCGTGCGCTTGCCGAGCTCACTGGTCGGGCTGTACTGCCCCTTCGTCAAACCGTAGATGCGGTTGTTGAAGAGGATGACGTTCATGTCGAGGTTGCGGCGGATGGCGTGCATGAAGTGGTTGCCGCCGATTGAAAGCGCGTCGCCGTCGCCGGTGACGACCCACACGGAGAGTTCGGGGTTCGCGGCCTTGATGCCGGTGGCGACTGCGGGCGCGCGCCCGTGAATCGAATGGAAGCCGTAGGTGTTCATGTAGTAGGGGAAGCGCGACGAGCAGCCGATGCCTGAGACGAACACGATCTTCTCGCGCGGGATGCCGAGTTCGGGCATCACCTTCTGCACGTTGTTCAAGATCGAATAGTCGCCGCAGCCCGGACACCAGCGCACTTCCTGTCCCGACACGAAATCCGCCTTCTTCAACTGCGCTGGGGGCGGCGCGACCTCGCCCGCCACGACTGAACCGGGATAAGTCTGCGACGAGCCGCTGCCGGACACGTTTCCGCCGATGCTTTGCACGTCGGCGGCAATCGTTTGCGCCGCGTCGCCTTCGTTGTAATTGCCGTTTCCGCCGTTTCCGTTGGTGCTCATAATTTATCCTTCGATGTTAGTTCCATAACAGCCGCTTTCCAGTCCAATGGATTTCCCAGACGGACGGCCTTATCTATTCCAAGATTCTCCAACAACATCGCCAGCACCGTTAGCCGCTCTTCCTCGCTCGTGAAGATACCCGCCACAAACTCGATCTTTTCGGGTGCTTGGTAAATGCGCTTATCAAACTCCTCGCCCTTCCATTGGCGACCTTCACGGTGAATGTCCCATTCTTTCGGGTCGAAGCATTGCATAGTTGCCACCTTAATTCTTTTATCTAAAAACTTTTCATCTACTGCCCTTCTGTCGTCCTCATATTCTCTACTTTAAGCCCCGCAACGAGTAGGCTAAGTTCACGGACAATTTCTTCTTGCGTGGGAACCCTACTAACGAGGTCTGTGAACAGTGTTGTCCTCGTTCCCAAGTTTTCATCACTGCGGCCTTTAATAAAAGCCCTAACAGCTTTTAAGTTTGTGAATGATCTTGGCACTCTCTCTCCCTCATACCTTGAAAGGAATAGGTATTCAACTTTTGTTTTGCTGTGTTCTGCGTAACAACAATGAAACCCTGAGAACCAAAGAACCAAGTCCTTTTTTATCCGTACCATTCGTTCCTCTGGGGTCGCTTCCATATCAAAGAATTTCAGCACATCATCACGAGTCAACACTAAGCAATCAGCCTTATGCTGCCATGCCTTCAGAGCTAAGTATAGACCCGTAATGCGATGCAGGCGTTGACGGTAGCGTGACACTTCTCTGTCACGAATGGTTTTAGGACTTCGCCTATTCACCATCACAAATACTCTTCCACCTTCTCCACGATCTCGCGTATCTGGAACGGGCGGCCTTTGACCTTCGAGAACGTCACGGCGTCAATGAGGAACTTCGCGCGGATCATGGTGGCGAGTTGGCCGAGGTTCATCTCGGGGATGATGACGCGCTCGAAGTTCGCCAGCACTGCGCCGAGGTTTTTCGGGAACGGGTTCAGGTAGCGCAGGTGCGCGCTCGACACGGAGCGGCCTTCACGTTGGAGGCGTTCGACTGCGGAGGTGATCGAGCCGTAGGTCGAACCCCAGCCGAGGACGAGCACTTTGCCCGACGACTCGCCGAACACTTCCATGTCGGGGATGTCGTCGGCGACGCGGTCAACTTTCTCCTGCCGGAGTCTGACCATGAATTCGTGATTTTCGGGATCGTAGTTGACGTTCCCCGTCAGGTGTTCCTTCTCGATCCCGCCGACGCGGTGTTCGAGGCCGGGTGTGCCGGGGATGGCGAAGGGGCGCGAGAGTCTCTCGTCGCGCGCGTAAGGGAGAAAGCCCTCGGGGTCTTCGGTGAACTTCACTTCGATTTTCGGCAAATCCTCCAACGCGGGGATCGCCCACGGCTCCGCGCCGTTGGCGAGGTAGCCGTCGGAGAGATAGAAGACGGGCGTCATGTGGCGGAAGGCGAGGCGCACGGCCTCGACCGCCATGTGAAAACAGTCGGCGGGCGTCGAGGGCGCGACGACCACGGCGGGGCATTCGCCGTTTCTGCCCCAGACGGCCTGAAAGAGATCGGCCTGCTCGGTCTTGGTCGGCAAGCCCGTGGACGGGCCGCCGCGCTGCACGTTGATGATGATGAGCGGCAGTTCGGTCATCACGGCGAGGCCGATGGCTTCCTGCTTCAAGGCGACGCCGGGGCCGGACGTGCCGGTCAACCCGATGTGGCCTGTGAACGACGCGCCGATGGCCGCGCAGACGGCCGCGATCTCGTCTTCGGCCTGAAAAGTTTTGACGCCGAAATTCTTGTGGCGCGCCAATTCGTGCAGGATGTCGGAGGCGGGCGTGATCGGGTAAGAGCCGTAAAAGAGCGGGCGACCCGATAGTTCGGAGGCGGCGACGAAGCCGATGGCCGTCGCCTCGTTGCCCGTGATCTTGCGATACTTGCCGGGCGCGATGGCGGCCTTCTTGACGCTGTAGTGCGTGGTGAAAACTTCGGTCGTGTCGGCGAAGTTGTAGCCCGTGCGCAGGGCGATGACGTTGGCGCGCGCCACCTCGGGCAGTTTCTTAAACTTCGATTCGATCCATTGAAGCGTCGGCTCCATCGGGCGGTCGTAGAGCCAGTAGAGCACGCCGAGCGCGAAGAAGTTTTTGCAGCGATCCATCTCCTTGCGCGTCAGTTTCACCTGCGCCTCTTGCAGCGCGCGCAAATTCAGCGTCGTGATCGGCAGGCGGTGGACGCGATAGCCCTTGAGCGTCTCGTCTTCGAGCGGGCTCGTGGCGTAAGCAGCCTTCTTCAAATTCTCCTTGTTGAACTCGTCCGTGTTGACGATGACCGTGCCGCCCTCTTCGAGGTCGAAGAGGTTGACCTTGAGCGCGGCGGGGTTCATCGCGACGAGCACGTTCGGCTGGTCGCCGGGCGTGCGTATGTCCTGCGAGGAGAAGTTCAACTGGAAGCCGGAGACGCCGGGCAAACTTCCGGCCGGGGCGCGAATCTCTGCGGGGAAGTCGGGCAGAGTGGAGATGTCGTTGCCGAGGACGGCGGAGGTGTTCGTAAACTGCGTGCCGGTCAACTGCATGCCGTCGCCGGAGTCGCCGGCGAAGCGGATGGTCACGGTTTCAACTTCCTCGAAATGCTTTTCGACAGGCACAGCGGGCGGCGGATCAATGACGGTACTCATAATGTCTTGATGAATCCTTCTATTTTTCTGGGAAGATAACGAAGCGCCAACTTCGCGGTAGGAACACTTCGGTTTGTCCGGCTCAACCGCATTGTAGCATACGCGCACGCGCGCCACTCAAGCGACACCGATCACGGCGGGAAAGTAGAAAGGCGAAAGAGAGGCCGGAAAGCTTGAATGCTTCCTTCCTCTCTTTCGCCTTTCACCTGCTGATTTCTACTTTTTCTCAGGTGGTCTTAGCGGGCGTCGCGCCGGTCGCGCTCGCGCCGGTCGGTGCGCCCGCGCCGTCGGACGGTTTGGCGGACGTGCCGGAAGTCGTGGCGGACGCGGAGGGAGAGGAAGCCGTTGCGGAGGTTGAAGCCGCGCCACCGGAGGCGGAGGCTGCACGGCCGTCCTGCTGCGCGGCCTGCGCGTCTTTGATCTGCTGCATGCGGCAACTGCCCTCGAAGACCGCGCCCTGCTCGATGACGAGCGCGGGCGTCTGGATGTCGCCCGTCACTTTGGCGACGCGGCCGAGCTCGATCCGCTTGGTGGCCGTGACGTTGCCGACGACCGTGCCGTAAATCTGCGCGACGGAGACTTCCACGTCGGCGTCAACCTGCCCGCCCGTGGAGACGATGAGCGTGCCGTCCTGCGAACTGACGCGCCCCGAGAGGTGGCCGTCAACGCGCAGCATGCCTTTGAAGTTAGCTTCGCCCGTGAGGGTCGTGCCGTTGCCGACGAAGCCGCTGAGAGTGCCTTCCTTGATGTCGCGCGCGAGCGATTCGCTTTCGCTGACGGCGCGCGTGGTGGTTGGTTGAGTTTCGCTCATGTTCCGTGCTCCGGTTGAAGAGGATTGATCCGCGGTCGTGGTGCTGCTATGGCGACTCTGTGCGTCTGCCGCCGTGCCGAAAGCAGAAGTCGCCGGTTGTGGTTGCTCGCTCGGTTGCTCGCTGCCCGGTTGGTCTTTAGTATTTCTTCCCGGTCTAAACATCTAGGTCTCCCTTCACTATCTCTAGGGTTAATGCGCTTGATGGCGATGGAAATGAAAACAGGTCGTAGGGCTGCCGACAGCGGCGACGGACGTGTGCGGCCAACTCCAGGGGCGGTCGCATAAACTTCCGCGTCTCTACTTGCCCGTGATGATAACGGAAAAGCCGTGAATCGTGAATCTTAAAAAGCCGTAAATGGTAAATGGTGAATAGAGAAAACGTGCTTTCTTCTATTCACCATTTACCATTTACCATTTACCATTTACCATTCACCAACTTCAACATTTGACGCAGGAGAAGTTTATGCCGAACCAGATGGTCGAATTCAAAAGCAACGGCGCGACGGCCACGGGCTACCTGGCCGTGCCCGAAGGGGGGAGCGGCGCAGGCATCGTCGTCATACAGGAATGGTGGGGACTCGTGCCGCACATCAAAAACGTGTGCGAACGCTTCGCCGCCGAGGGTTTCGTCGCGCTCGCGCCAGACCTCTACCACGGTCGCACCACACGCTCGCCCGACGAAGCGGGCAAGCTGATGATGGCTCTCAATATCGAGGGGGCGGAAAAGGATTTGCGCGGCGCAATCGAGTATCTGCTCGCGCATGAAAGCGTCCGGGGCACGACGGTCGGCACGGTCGGCTTTTGCATGGGCGGCGCGCTCTCGCTCTACGCCGCGTCGAAGAACGAACAGGTCGGCGCGTGCGTCGTCTTCTATGGCGGCCACCCGAAGGTCGAACCCGATCTCGAACGCATGCGCGCGCCCCTGCTCGGCCTCTACGCCGAACGCGACGACTTCGCCACGCCCGCCCTCGCGCGCGAACTCGAAGCGAAACTGAAATCGCTCGGCAAGTCGGCCGAGATACACGTCTACGACGATGCCGATCACGCCTTCTTCAACGACGAACGCCCGGAAGTCTACAACCCCACGGCTGCGGCCGATGCGTGGCAACGCACCGTCCGCTTCTTCCGCGAACATCTGGGCGAGGGGGCGGCTTAGACGACCATGGAAGCGCTAACAGCTACCGGGTCGCCAGAGCAACGGCTGACCGCTTATAAAGAGAAAGGGCAGACCCGGCGTTAGGGTCTGCCCTTTCATTCGTGCTGACTCTGCTGTTCTGGTTCGAGACTCGCTAACCCGAGTCGCTTGTCACTTCTTGCCCAACCTACTTAAGGAGAACGAAAGCGGCGAACTCCCCCAAGCCCGACGCTCTCGATTTTTTATTCCTCGTTGAAGGAATGTTCGTTGCGGGAGAATATAAGCGAGAGCGGGCGGCGCAAGGTTGCAGGTGCGTTAAAAGTTTATTGTGTTGACATTACGCCCGCCCCCTGTCTCATCTCAGGATGAGCGTTTTTTGCTCTCTTTGATCTCGCGATTGGCCTCACGCTCGGCTTCTTTCGCCTCGCGTTCGTTGATGCCCAGATCGCGCAGGGTGCGGCCGATGCTCTTATCGTTCGCCAATCCTGCGAGAATCGCGCTCCTCGTAATGGCCGGATTCCTGTCGCCGAGATTGCGCGCCAAAACCGTCGCCGCGACAAACTGTCCAAACTTCAGGTCCGGATTAGCGGCGAGAGCAGCCTGATATTCGTCGCGCAGGCGTCCCGGCGGCGTGTTCAGGCGTGCGGCGATGCCGGGGTGCTCGCGGAGTTCTTCGTCGGCGCGGCGACTATTGTTTTCGCGCGCGGCGCGGGCGCGAGCCAAACCCTCATCCGAGCGACCGCGCGATCTTTCCGAAGCGGTGCCGCGCCCTTCGTCAGCGCGCCCGCGCGACCTGTCCGACGAAGCGCCGATTCCTCGGTTCACCCCCACGCCGTCCGGGCGACCGATGCCACCGCCGCCGCCTCTGCCCGCGCCGCCCGCGCCGGAACTACCGCCGCGACCGCCGCCACCACCACCGCGTCCCTGCGCTGCGGCGAGGCTCTGCATCCCGAAAACAAAAAGACATGCGAGCGCGATACCCGCAACCTTCTTCGTCAACCTTGAATTCATGATTCGTCCCTCCGTGATAAATGTGTGTGCCGATTTAATTCGTCGAGTTAGCGGGGCAAAGAGGAGAGAAGGAAAAAGTATAGAACATTGCGACACCAAACCTAAAGAGTTGACTCAAGAGAATACGAAGGCGTCGGACTCCCCCAAGTCCGACGCCTTCGAATTTTTATTCCTCGTTGAAGGAATGTTCGTGCGGGAGAATGTAGGCGAGAGCGGGCGCGGCGAGGTTGCAGGGGCGTTGAAAGTTTATTGCGATGTCGTTGCGCCGACGGCGTAGCGCGCGTGCGGCGCGGTTCACGGGTTGAACCCGCACACGGTCTTCGGCGATACTCTCGATTCGTCGCCGTTTCAGAAGCGCGACGGCGTTTGAAAGTTATGAGCATCAAACTTATTCTCGCCTTTGTCCTCGTCGGCTTCGTCTGCTACGTGCTCGGCAGGATGTCGGGGAGGCGCGGCGACGACAGTAGCAGGCCGATGCTCCAAACGTCTGCGCCGCGCGCGTTCGACCCGCCGCGAGCCGCCACGACGGCGCACGCCGGCACGCTCGACGCGGCCTCTCTGGACGAGATCAAGCGACTCGTCCGCGAGCGGCAGTTGATCGCGGCGATCAGGATTTATCGCGAGCGCACCGATTGCGGTCTGCGCGAGGCGAAGGAAACCGTCGAGGCGATTGCGGAGAGTTTATAGACCGGAGAGAGATATTTAAGCGCGCGCAGAAGAAGAGGGCCTTCGCGCTTTGCCTGTTAATATGTTTATCGAAAGCAAAATCAAGACGAAGCTGCTCAAGGGTATGGGCGAG